>JAKLDV010000044.1 GCA_022703335.1 Elusimicrobiota bacterium | reverse complement strand
GGCGTGAACCACTATGAGGTCCAACTTTCCACGTTTGAAACGTTCGATCTCCTCGAATACAGTTCCGTCACTCCGGCCTCCGACCTCCCCGTGACCGGATTAAGCAACGGTCTCCATTATTGGCGCGTGAAGGCGGCGGACGCGGCCGGCAACGCCACCTCTTTCGCCTCGACGCGCAGTTTCGTGGTGGACGCCTCCACGCCCATGGTCGTCGACCTTCAATCCGGCGACGACACCTGGTATCTCTCCGACCCCGGGGCGGCGTTCAACGTGGACTTTGAGGACATCGGCTCGGGCCTGACCACCGCCCAATATACCGTCGACGAATCCCCCGGACTGGCCGGCGGGGAGGGAGACATCGTTCCCTGGACAGACATCTTTACCGCCACGGGCATCGCCTCTTACGCCGCCGACTGGTCTCTGGACTTCAACGCCCTGCCCGAAGGTCCGCATTACGTGTCGGTCCGCGCTTTCGACCGCGTCCATTTCTCCACGGTGGCGACCGACGTCTTTTACATCCGGAAAGACACCTCGGCCCCGAGCTTCGTCGACCTCCAGTCCGGGGACACCACCTGGCGGAGCCTTTCCGGAACGGCCTACAACGTGGATTTCCAGGACCCCGGTTCCGGACTGAGTTTCATCCAATATTCCGTCCGTCTCTCCACCGAAGGCGCCGGCACGCTGGTGAAAGACTGGACGGACATCGCCGCGCCGCCCGTGAACCAAACGACCTACGCAACCGACTGGCCGGTGGATTTCGTTTCGCTTCAGGAGACCGTCACCAACTACGTATCGGTGCGGGCCGTGGACAACCTGGGGCACAGCACCACGGTGTATGACGCCTTCTTCGTACTGAAAGACGTGACCCCGCCCACCCTCTCCGACAATCAATTGGACGACGTCGCCTGGCACCGCGCCGACCCCGGGGCGGACTACGACGTGGACTTCAACGATGCCGGCGGCTCGCTTCTGTCGCACGTGGACTACACCGTCGCCGGCGCCGCCGGCCTGGCCGGGGGAGAGGGGGACATCCTTCCGTGGACGAACATCGCTCTGAACGTCAACACCACCTACTACGACGCCCTGTGGGGCGTCGATTTCGCCGCTCTTCCGGAAGGCCAGCACTACATCTCCGCGCGCGCGGTGGACTTCGCCGGCAACGTCCAGGTCCTGCCGGACGCCTTCTTCGTCAGAAAAGACACCACCCCGCCCTCCGTCACCGTCGGCGGAGGCCTTTCCGGCGGAGACACCACGCTCCGCAGCGTCAACGACGGGACCTACGACGTGGACTTCGCCGACGCCGGCGGGAGCCTGCTGTCCTCTTTCGAAATAAAAGCGTCCACGATGGCCGGCGGGACCGGCCCGGACCTGGTCGGGTATACCACCGTCCTCAGCGGCATTTCGTCGGACACGTACACGACCAACTGGTCCCTGCCTTCCGCGGTGTTCAACGCGCTGCTGGCCGGAGACGTCACCAACTACATCACCGTCCGCGTCTTTGACCTGGCCGGTTCCAGCACGACGCAGACCGACGCCTTCTTCGTGAAAAAAGACACCGCCGCCCCGTCGTTCGTCAACAACATGGCCGGAGGGGACGCCCTTTGGCGGCGGGCGGACCCCGGCGCCGTCTACAACGTGGACTTCCAGATCGGCGGCATCGCCCGGCTCGACCGCGTCCAGTACGCCGCCGCCTCCGGCCCCGGACTTCCGCTCGGAGACGGCGACCTCATCGGCTGGACCGACATCGCCGGACCGAACCTCGACCAGTCCTCCTACGCCGCCGACTGGTCCGTGGATTTCGCGGCGCTCAAATCGTCTTTCAACTGGATCAGCGTCCGAGCAATCTCGAACTCCGCTTCCGTCAGCACCTTGGCGGACGCCTTCATCATCCGCAAAGACACGGAGTCGCCGGCGGTCACCGACCTGCAGAGCGGCGACCTCGTCTACCGCAACGCGGCCGGAACCGTTTACAACGTGGACTTTGCGGACGCGCTTTCCCTCCTCACCACCGCGCAATACACCGTGGCCTCCTCTTCGGACCTGCCGGGCGGGACGGGGAACGTCGTCCCCTGGACGGACATCTTCACGTCGGCCGGGGTGGCGTCCTACACCACCGACTGGGCGGTCAACTTCTCTTCCCTGCATGAAAATGCCACCAACTATGTCTCCGTGCGTGTCTACGACGTGGCCGGCTCCTCCGCGCTCATGAAAGACGCCTTCTTCGTTTTGAAGGACACCACCCCACCCACCTACACCGACAACCAGACGGGAGACGACACCTGGCGGCGCGCCAACACGGGGCTCTACGCCGTCGAGTTCCACGACACCGGCGGAGGACGGTTGTCCTATTTCCAAACAAAGATCACCACCTCCCCGTCGCAGAGCAGCCAATTGGTGGACGATTGGCGCACCGTGCAGTCCGGTCTGGCCACGAACGATCTCACCGCCGCCTGGGCGCTGGCGGAAACCAGCTTCGGCCTCCTTCCCGCCGGGACCAGTTACGTGCACGTCCGCGTCTACGACGCCGCCGGGAACGTGTGCGTGCCGGTGCTGGTCAACGCCTTCTCCGTCCGCAAAGACACCCAGGCGCCGACGTTCGTCAACGGGGAAGCGGAGGGAGACAACACGTGGCGCGCCGACGCCAAAACCGGGGGATACAACGTGGATGCCAGCGATGTCCTGTCGGCGGTGCACACCTATCAATTCGCCGTCTCTTCCTCTCCCGCCCTGCCGGGAGGGGACGGGAACGTGATCCCCTGGACGACGATCGCCGGCCCCGCGCTCAACCAGCCCCTTTATTCCACCGACTGGGCCGTCAATTTCACCGCCCTGCGGGAAACGGTCACCAATTACGTTTCCGTCCGCGCCTGGGACATGGCCGGCACCACCGGCACGCTGGTGGACGCTTTCCGGATACTGAAAGACACCACGCCGCCGGCGGTGACCAACCACATGCCCGCCGGGTCGGACGCCGTCTGGCGCACCGCCAACCCCGGCGCCGTCTACAACGTGGATTTCGTCGACACCGGCGGCAGCCGCCTTTCCAAATTTCAGATCAAGGTCACCTCCGGACCCTCCCAAACCGGCACCGTGGCGGCGGACTGGACGGACGTCTCCAGCGGTTTGGCGGCCGACGATTTTTCGGCCGAATGGTCCCTGCCCGAGGCCGTCTGGAGCGCGCTCCTGCAAGGGCCCACCAACCATGTCTCCGTGCGGGCCTTCGACGTGGCCGGCAACACCTCCACGGTCTCCACGGATGCCTTCAAGGTCTTCCGCGACACGACCACGCCCCAGATCACCGACAACCAAGGGGGGGACAACACCTGGTATGCCTCGGACCCGGGAGCCATTTATGACGTGGATTTCGCGGACCAGGAATCGCTGTTGACGACGGCGGAATACCGCTTGTCCACCTCGGCCGCCCAGGGGAACCCGGTGACGAGCTGGCTGGCGATTTTCACCTCCACGGGAAGAACCCTTTATACGGACCCCTGGGGCCCGGACTTCTCGGCCGCCGTCGACGGCCAGAACTGGGTCTCCGTGCGCGCGCAGGACAAGGCCGGCAATCCCGTCTCGCAGGACGACGTCTTCTACCTGAGGAAAGACTCCCTCTCCCCGACGGTGACGAACAACGAATCCGGCGGCGACCTGACGTGGCGCAAGGAGGCGCGGGCCGGCGGTTACAACGTGGACTTCTACGACACCGGCGCGGGGGTGGCCGTCGCCTCCTATACGGTGTATGACCAGACCGGGCGGACCGGCGCACAAATTATTCCGTGGACCACCCTCGTCGACCTCAGCGGCTCGCCGCAGTCCTCCTACACGGTGGACTGGGCCGTGGACTTCGCCCTCCTCGCCAGCGGCACCGGCTATGTCTCGGTGCGCCTGGCGGACTCGCTCGGGCACGGCACGACGGTCAACGACGTCTTTTTCGTTCGGAAGGACACCACGCCGCCCAACGCGCTCAACACCGTGGCCGCGGCCGAGGGCTCTTCCGCCGGTGAAATCGTTCTGACCTGGACCGCCCCCGGCGACGACGGCGCCACCGGGCAGGCCGCCTCCTACGTCGTGAAATCCAAGACGGCCCAATTCGCCGACCAAAACGACTTCACCGCCGCCAACACCTATTCGCAATCCTGGACGCCGGTCGCGCAGGGGGCGGGGGAGAACAAAACCGTCACGGGGTTCACCGAAGGAACGACCTATTATTTCGCCGTCGAGGCGGTGGACAAGGCGGGCAACCAGGCCGCGCTGAGCAATCTGACGGGCAACTCGGCGCCGGCACGTCGTGTGGCGCCGGCCGCCATCGGCGACTTGGCGGCGGTGACCGGCGACTATCCGGGCGAGGTGACCCTGGGATGGACCGCCGTCGGCGACGACAACACCAGCGGCACCGCCGCCGGGTACCTCGTGAAATACGCCACGTACACCATCACCGCGGGGAATTTCGATTCCGTCTCCACCTATTCCCAATCCATCCCCCCGAAAGCGGCCGGCCAAACGGAAAATCTGTTGGTGGGCGGACTCACCGCCGGAACCACCTATTATTTCGCGGTCAAGGCCTATGACGACGCCCAGCCGTGGGCCAACGACGGGGGCCTCTCCAACGTGGTCTCCACGCGCGCCGCCCCTTCCGGGCCGGCGGCCGGCATGATCGCCTACGGCGAAGGCACGCAGGCCGCGCCGCGCTTCGACGAATGGACGGGGTCCGCCTGGCAGGGGTCGGAACGCACCGCTCAGACCGCCCAGGCCACCCTCACCTGGAGCACCCTCAAATCGGCCGCCGTCCACCGCAACCGGAAGATCCTCGGCACCCTCTCTTCCGCCGGCAACCTCTACGTGCAGACCTGGAACGGCGACACGGATACCTGGACCAGCCTCTTCAACACCAGCAACGCCTCGATGAGTTCGGGATACAAAGGCTACGACATCGCCTTCGAACAGAATTCCGGCCGGGCGCTGATCGCCTATTACAACGGCACCCCGGGCCGGGTGGCCTACCGCGTGTGGTCCTCCACGGCCGACGCCCTGGTGGATGGCCCGACGGATTTCGTTCTCGGCACCTACTCCGGCGCGGTCAGCTGGGTGCGGCTCGTCCCTCGGCCGGGGACCAACGACATCCTGCTGGTCACCAAGGACGTCAACAACGACGTGTACGCCGCCCGATGGAACGGCTCCTCCTTCGTGAACGGCCGGGAAGTGACGACCTCCGGCGTGTCGGCGGCGTACCCGGCTTTTGACGGCGCCTGGGAGACGCAGAGCGGCCGCGCCCTGGTGTTGTACGGACTGGGCACCAATTTAAGCTATGACATTTTCTCGACCACCCAAGGGGCGTGGGTCGCCACGGGCGCCGCGGGACCCGCCATCGCCGCCGGAACCGCCGTCCAATGGGTGCGTCTGGCCAGCGACCCCATCTCCAACCGCATCGGCATGACCTGCATCGACAACGGCTCCGACTGGAACGCCGGCGTCTGGTCGGGCAGCGCCTGGGGCGCTCTGCCGGCAGAAGACGCCTCGGCGGACTCCAACGCCACCCGCATCACCGATCTGGCGTGGGAGAAAGACACCGGCAAACTGGTCGTCGCCGCGGTGGATTCCGCCACCCCCGCCCAGGCGTTCGACTACATCACCTGGCAGAACAACACCTGGTCGGCGAACCCCGGCTCCGCGGTGGCCGACACCTTCAACCTCGGCAACGGCTCGGACCTCCTGTGGCTGGAACTCATCCCCGACCCCAACACCAACAAGATGATCCTGAAAGGCATCTCCGCCAACCGCACCGTGGCCACGCGCAACTGGACGGGCAGCGGCTGGACGGACGGCACCCACCACGAGACCAACGCCTCCACCACCACGCGCGAATGCGCCTCCCTGGCCCTGGACATGCACGACACCGTGATACCGAGTTTCGTGTCGGAAACCCCCGTCAACGCCGACTGGCAAAAAGACAACAGCCGGCTTTACAACGTGGACGTGGTGGACGCGGGCGGATCGAAGCTGACGCAAATCGAATCGAAGATCGCCACCGGCGCCGGACAGACGGGCACCGTGGTCCAGGACTGGACGACGCAGGTCTCCGGCATCAACGCCGATTCCTACGTCACGGACTGGCCTTTGACCTCCGGAACGTTCAACCTCATCCCCGAAAACCAGACGGTGTATGTCTCGCTGCGCGTCTCCGACGCCGCCGGCAATCAAAAAACCGCCAACGACCTTATCACTCTGAAGAAGGATGCCTCGGCGCCGTCCATCACGGACAACCAGTCCGGGGACGACACCTGGAGGAACGCCGATCCCGGAAACATTTACAACGTTGATTTCAACGATACCGGCGGTTCCAATTTCCCAGCCACACCGTCCGGCGCCCAATACGCCGTGGCCTCCGCCCCGGGCTTCCCGGGAGGAGCCGGTGACATTATTTCCTGGACGAACATCCCAGCCGTCATCGGTCAGTCCTTCACGAGCGATTGGGGACTTAACTTTTCGCTTCTATCGCCGGGAACCAACTATGTCTCCGTGCGCGCCTACGACACCGCCGGCTCAACCACCGTGTTGCCGGATGTCTTCTACGTGAAGAAGGACACCGTCCCGCCGGCGGCGGTGGCCGATCTCGCGGCCGTTCCAGGCAACGTGAAAGGGCAGATCGTCCTCTCCTGGACGGCCCCCGGAGACAACGGGTCTTCCGGCAACAACGGGAACGGCTCCTATCTGGTGAAGTATTCTTCCCAGGGGTCCATCAACGACGGGAACTTCTCCGCCGCCGCCCCCTGGCCGCAGACGTGGGTCCCTGTCGCCGCCGGCCAACAGGAGTCCCACGTCATCACCGGATTGACCGCGGGGACGACGTACTATTTCGCCCTCAAAACCTACGACAAAGTCCCCAACGTCGCTCTCATTTCCAATTCGCCCTCCGGCCGGCCGGGGACGGACGAGATCCTCATCAACGAAATTTATGCCTCCGGCGGCGCCGGGCAGGACTGGGTCGAGTTCTACAACGCCAGTTCGAATTCCAAACTCCTCGACGGCTGGACGCTGGTGTATAACAACGGCCATCTCTCCGCCCCGGGAACGGATTCGGTGGTCTGGACCGGGACAGGGGCCGATTCCATCTCCAGCGGCGCCATCCGGAAAATCGCCTTGAGCGCCGACATCGCCGGGACCGCCCCGCATTACGTGGTGTTCAAGGATTCCGTTCCCTCCACGGTGGACGTGGTGCAATGGCCGGCGCTGCCGGCCGGCACCGCCCTGGCCCGGATCTACGACGGCCACCCCCGCTGGGAGATCGACCCCACACCCACCTCCGACGCGCGGAACGCCATCAGCACCGGGCCGGTGAAGATCAACGAGGCGGACTACACCGCGCTCACCCAGGAATTCATCGAGCTTTACAACACGTCGGGTTCCACCGTTTCGTTGACGGATTGCGTTCTGCGGTCAAAAGCGAACGTGCGATTTGTGTTCGATCGGGTGGTGATGCCGAACGGCTTCTCCGCCGTGCTGTATCCGTCCGTGGACAAACTGGGAACTTCGTATACGGACGCCTTCGGCGCCGCCGGGCTGGACAGCGCGGCGGACTTCCTCGTGCTGGAAAACGCCGCCGGGCAGGTCCTGGACCGCGTGGGCTGGCAGACCGCCTCCAATTACGTGCACTACGACTCCCAGGCGCAACCGGCTTCCTTGCCCGATGCCGCCGCGGGAGGGATCGTCAGCCCCAACGTCCTGGGCCGAAAACCGTCCGAAGGATACGACACCGACCTGGACGCGGCGGATTTCGGCACGCTCGCGTCCCCGAGCCTCGGCGGACGCAACAACACCGATTCCCTCGCCGCCGCCAACGCTCTGGACTATCCCGGCGATGCCACGGTCCTGCCGCGGCGGTTCAAGGTCGCCCTGACCCTCGGCGAAAATTCCGCCGGCGGCGAGGTGGACACCGTCTGGTTCGTCCGCACGGGGGGGGCGACGGACAACGATTCCCCGCACATCTACCGTCTCGACGCGCTCGGCTACGACCGTTCCTCGACGGTCCTGCAAAGCGCCACGTTCACCGGAACGCAGTTCACGGACCTGGACGGCCATCCGCTGGTGAACGGCGCGGTGTACAAGATGATATTGAACTCCGACGTGGCTTCCGGCCGGGCCCCCCAACTGCTCCGGGCCGGCCTCACTTACGACGCCAGCGTCCATGCGGTGGCGGGGTCCACCCTGTCGGTCGTGTCCACCGTCAACAACGGCACGCTGGAACCGTTGCTCAAAATCACCCTGCTCAATACCGGCTCTTCCGGAGGCAACTCCCTCGAACTGGAACGGCTCAACGTCCGGTTCAAGGACAACGGCGGCACGGACCTGACCACTCCGAACGCGGCCGCCCTGTTCTCCTCGCTGCGTCTGGTGCGGGATTCCACGGTCGGCCAGACGGGCCTCTATGAGGCCGCCTTCGACACCGCCACTCTTGTCGACCTGCCGGACACCTCGTTCAACCTGGTCGGCGGCGGGCAATCCCTGGAGGTGACGGACCCGAACTCCGCCCAGGCCCTCGTGGCGGCGGGCGAAACGGCCACGTTCTTCCTGGTCGCGGAACTGGCGGACGACGCCAGCCTGCAGTCCCCGAACACCTTCCGGGCGTTGACGGACCTGGACGCCGACGCGTCTTTCCGCGAATCCGTTTCCGACGTCCCTCAGACGCCCGCCGCCGTGGACGCGATGACGACGCCGGTGTTCACCGCGGTGGCGCCGCCGGCGCCCCCGATCGGGAGCGGGTGGCCCCAGTCCCTGGGCACCGGCACGATCGCCGACGCCATCCAGACGATGCCGGTCACCGACGGCGTCAGCATCTACGTCGGCTCCAACAACGGCAAATTCTATGCGCTCAATCCCGACGGCACCCCGAAGTGGACCGTGCCGTTCGACGCCGGGGCCTCGGTCCTGGGCACGCCGGTGGCGGGTTTCGAGCCCAACTACATCTACGTCGTCACCTCCGGAGGACGGCTCCTGAAGGTGAAAGACACCGGCGCCGCCGGCTCCACCGCCTCGCAGGACGGCGGCTGGATTCGGGACATCGGCGCGGTCGGCTCGGCGCAGTACGTCCTCACCAGCAGCACCAACATCTACGTCGGCACTTCCTCCAACCAAATGCGGAAACTGCGCGCCGGGGACGGCACCGACGTCTGGCCGGCCCCGCCCCAGCTCCTGGGACAGGTGAACGGCACCGTGGCGGTGGACGAGACCACGCCCGGCGTGAACGAACTGTGGGTGGGCGACGCCGGCGGCGGCGTCTCCCGTATCAAGACCAACGACGGCACCATCCTGTCCTCTTTCACCTCGGTGGGCAACGTCCCCATCAACTCGGACCCGTTGATCCTCGCCGGATACAGCTATGCGCCGAACAACAAGGATTTCCTCTACATCACCGCCGGATCCCGGGTCTACCTGCGCAACCGGTTCAACCTCAAGACCAGCACCGACACCTGGTCGGACTACGACACCGGCGGCGCGGAGATCACCACGTCCGTCGAAGTGGACGGGTTCTTCGAGGGGAGCACGCCGCACCTCTATTTCGGCACGCAGGACGGCCGGCTGATCAAATTGGACGGCCTCACCGGATCGGAGATCTGGTCGTTCCAGGCGCCGGCGGCCATCGAGTCCACTCCTTTCTTCAACGAGGACGACGGCTACGTCTATTTCGGATGCAACGACGGCAAGGTGTACGCCATCCGCTACAGCGACAAACTCCAGAAACCGAACTGGCCTTACAACGCCGGCGCCGCGGTGCGCAGCTCGCTCAGCATGAGCAGCGGAAACCTCCTGGTGGGATCCGACGACGGGAAATTGCACGTGTTGGATATCACGCCGTAGGAAAAGAGCGGGGGATAAAATGAACTTTTTCGAAAGATATCAAAGACAGCGGCAAGCGGCGGCGGTCCTCGTCGCCCTCCTGCAACTCACGCCGGCACGGGCCGGCGACTGGCCGGTGTTCAAGCGCGACGTCACCCGGGCCGGCCACGCCCGCGAACAGGCCTACCCCAGCCTCTCGGTGTCGTGGGTCTACGACAACATCCAGGGGGAGGTCCGCTCCTCTCCGGTGGTGGCCAACGGCCGCGTGTTCATCGGCGGGCGGGACGGCGGCGTGTGGGCCTTCCATCCGGACACCGGACAGATCCTCTGGCAATACTCCACCGACGGCTACGTGGACGCCTCCCCGGCCGCGGCCAACGGATACGTCTATGTGCCCTCCTGCGACGGCCGGCTGTACGCCTTCGCCGAAACTGACGGCACCGAGCCGCTTTGGACCTACGGCACCGGAAGCCAAGACATGTCCTCCCCGGCGGTGTACCAGGAACGGGTCTATTGGGCCACGGGCTATCCCAACCGACAGCTCCTCGCGGTGCATGCCCGGTCGGGAGAACTGGTTTGGCAGGCGGACCTGTCCATCAACAGCCTCTCCTCCCCGGCGCTGGAGGACGGCGTGCTGGCCGTCGGCGTGAACAACGGCACCATCCGCGCCTTCAACGCCTCCGACGGTTCTCCTCAATGGGCCTATCAAACCACCGGCCGGATCGAATTCTCCTCCTTGGCGGGCGACGGCCAGGGCTATTTCTACGCCGTGGCCGGCGGGGACGATCCTCACCTCTATGCCTTCAACGCCCGGACCGGCCAGCTGAAAACCGGCTATCCCGTCTCGCTGGTGGACATCAGCCCCATGGGTTACGGCAAACCCGCCACGGAGACCTCCTCGGTGGTGGTGGCCGACGGAAAGGTGTACGTGGCCATGACCGGAAAGACCGGCCCCAGCACGGTGACGCTGCAACTTTTCTGCCGAAACACCGCCGACGGCACCCAGGCGTGGGCGCCGCAAAACCTCGGCAGCGCGCCGGAAGGCCTGGGGTACGCCTCCACGCCCGCCATCGCCAACGACGTGCTCTACATCGGCTCCGGCGACGGAAAGCTCTACATGTTCAACGCGGTCGACGGCACCTCGCTCGGATCCATCGCTCTGGGTTCGGCCATCGTCAGCAGTCCGGCGGTGGCCAACGGCAAGGTCTTCGTCGGCACCCTGGCCGGTCACGTGTACGCGCTGCAGGCGGAACGGGTGGCGGCCATTTCCTCTCCCGCCGACGGCGCCGTGGTGGGGGGAACCGTGAACATCTCCGGCGTGGTGGCGAACCCGGCGTTCGAAAATTACAAGGTGGAATACGGCGTCGGCGCGGCGCCCGATACCTGGACCGCCATCGGCGAGGTCCATACCGCCGCCGTGCCGACCAACGGCGTTCTGGAAAGCTGGGACACCTCGGCCCTGACGCCCCAGACCTACACCGTGCGGCTGAGCGTGGCGGCCTCGGGCGCGGGCGCCGCCAGCGCCAAATCCTACGTGACGCTGGCCATCGACGCCTCTTACGCCCGGCAATACATCGTCGCCGCCGCGGGCGGCACGCTCGCCGCCAACGACGGCACCGGCCTGGCGGTGGCGGCCGCCTCGTTGAACCAAAGCGATTTCATCACCCTCTCCAAACCGGGCGGCGTGCCGTCCGGCACGGTCCCCGAAAGCGCCGCCGCCACCAACGTGGTGCGGCAGGTCGCCTTCGACAGCCCGCTCACCCTCTTTTTGACGCCGGCCTCCCTCACCGTGCCCTACCAGGACGCCGACGTGCTCGGGCTCGACACGGCGCAGCTCCGGCTCTTCTACCTGGACGGCGCCTCCTGGAAGTTGCTGGAGAACTCCTCCGTCAACACCAGCTCCAAGACGGTGACGGGGCTCATCTCCCAGCCGGGCTATTACCGCATCCTGGAAAACCGGCTGGTGGGGACCGACCAGGATTTCGTCTACATCTCGCCCGACGGCGCCGAGGTGCACGTGACCAAGGGCACCTTCTCCCAGCCGGATTCCGTCACCGTCACCAAACACACCGCGGGGGAATACATCACCGCCCAGACGCCGGCCAACGCCCAGGCCATGCCGGCGGCATGGGAGTTCAAGACGGGCAAACCGGACACCACCTTCGCCAAACTCGTCACCATCAAGGTGCCGTACGACCCCTCCCTGCTGGGGACCACGCCCGAGACGCGCCTGCGGATGTACCTCTGGTATCCGTCGGAGAAAATCTGGAAAATCGTCAACGGGTCCACGGTGGAGCCGGCCCTCCGCAAGGTGACCGTCCAGGTGAGCCATTTTTCCGTGTACCGCGCCATGGCCTACCTGGCGACGGGCGTCCTTTTGGAAAAGGACAAGGTCTACACCTATCCCAACCCGGCCCGGGGGGACACCGTCACCTTTAAGACCGCGCTCGGCGACGACGCCGTCCTGACCATCGACGTGTATAACGTGGCGGGGGAACGCGTCGCCCGCCTCACCAACAGCGGCACCGCCGGCAACGTCGTCGAAACGGTGTGGGACGTCCGCGACGTGGCTTCCGGCGTGTACGTCTACCGCGTGGAGGCGAAGGGGCTGGCGGGAGGAAAAGCGGACGTCACAAAAAAGCTGGCGATCCTGCACTGAGGAAGACACTATGGCTAAAACCGATACGCGGTCTCAAAAAATCCGCCGGCTGATCCCGACGCTCGCCGTCTGCCTCTGGCTGGCCGGCCCGGCCCGGGCGGCGCGCATCCATCCGCAGGCAGGGAGCACCGCGGCCACCTTCTTGAAGATCGCCCCCGGCGCACGGGCCGCCGCCATGGGAGAGGCCTTCGGCGCGCTGGCCGACGACGCCTCGGCCCTCTATTGGAACCCGGCCGGGATACTGCAACTGCGGCACAAGGAATTCACCGCCATGCACGATGAATCGTTCCAGGACATCCGCTATGGGTTCGTCGGCTACGCCCAACCGTGGGGAGAGCGGCGCGCCTGGGGCGTGAGCGCCTCCGGCCTGTTCTTGCAGAACGACCTGGAACGCCGCAGCGGCGTGGGGGAATCCGTCCCCGAAACGCCGCTCACGCCGTCGGAAGGGACCTTCGGCGCCGACGACACTTCGCTGGCCGTCAGCGGCGCTTTCTATCCCTGGCGCGCGCTGGCCTTCGGCGCCACGCTGAAGGGGATCCGCCAGCGGATCGACGACGAAAAAGCCGCCGGCGCGGCGCTGGACCTGGGAGCGCTCTATCAAATCCCGAAAAAACCGGTCCGCGTGGCCCTCGCCTTCCAGAACATCGGACCGGGGATGAGGTTCGTCCAGCGCCATTACAAACTTCCCTTCAACGTGAAGGTGGGAGGCGCCTGGCAGGCCCACCCCAAAGTCGACGTCACGCTGGACGTCAACCAGCCCATCGACAACTACACCCGTTTCCACACGGGCCTCGAATACCGGATCTTCCGTTTCTTCGCCCTTCGGGCCGGATACAAGTACCGCCTGCACGGCAACGAACTGGGCGAGGTGTCGGGGCTGACCGCGGGCAGCGGGTTCCGCTTCGGCGCGGCCGGGCTCGATTACGCCTTCAACCCCGCCGGGGATCTCGGCGACACGCACCGCCTCTCGTTCACCCTGCGTTTCGGGGAAAATCCGGCCCGCACGCCGGCGGCCGTCCCCCGGAAAGCCGAACAGGTCCCCGCCGAAATGGAACCGCCCCGGGAGGAGAAGATCGCGTTCCGCCTGAAACTGACCTCGCTCCCCGCGGCCACGGCCGAATCGCCGTCCCACCGCGTGGAGGCCGAAGCCAACACGCCGGCCGATCTCTACCATCTGACCTTCCAAACCGTCGTGCGGAGCACCGGGTCCGCGCGGTTGGAATCCGTCGAGTCGCCGGTGATGGACGAATTCCCCGTCCCGGCGGGGCCCGTGTATAAAATGATCTCCTTCCACCACACCTTCCCCGGCGGGCTGCGAAAAATGGACGCGGCCTTCCGGGTGAAAAAATCCTGGTTGAAGGCCGTCGCCGTCGCCGCCGCGGACGTGCGCCTGGCGCGGGTGGAAGGCCCGCGGCGGTTCCTCAAACCCACGCGCATCACCGGAGAGAACGACGACTACGTGAGTTTCGCCGCGTCGATGGACCGGGAAGGCACCCTGGCCATCCTGGCCCGGCCGAAACCCCTCAAAAAATAAATCCCATGCCCCCGTCCTCCCCGGCCGGCCCGCAGGAAAAAATCCGACGCCAGGTGGCGGCGGCCAACCTCCTTCGTCTGCAGTCCCTCGAAACCGTGTTGGCGGAATTTCAACGCGCCGGGATGCCCGTCGTCCTGCTCAAGGGAGCGGCCCTCCTTCTGACGGCCTACGACCATCCCGGCGACCGGCCCATGACGGACGTCGACCTCTGGCTTCCGTTCCATCCGGTGTCGACGGCGGTGAAAATGCTGGGGAGGCTGGGTTATGGCGCCGTGCCCGGACGTCCGGGAGCCTTCGTCCATCCCGGCGACGACAACGACCGGCTGGACGTGGAACACGACATCTGGTTCCTGAACGCCGGGGACACCGAAATGTACGACCGCGGCGTTGAAACGACGATGGGCCGCCTGTCCGTCCGGACGCTGTGCCCCGAGGACGCCTTCCTTTATGCCGTGGCGCACGGCTTGATCCACCACGGCCAGTGGCAGAACAAGTGGGGGGAAGACCTGCGCCGCCTGACCGCCCTCCCGAAGTTCGACTGGGACGCCGTTCTGGACCGGGGCGAGCGCTGGGGGTTGACCGAAGCCCTCCTGGAAACGTTCACCCTCGTCCCCGGCCTCGCCGAGCGGACGACGGAGCAACGATGCGCCGAGCTCCTCGCCCGGCGTTCCTCCTGCTGGAAACTTTTCCTCCTGCGGCGACTGGCCGCCACGCCGATCTCCGGCAAAGGCCACTTCCTGCGGCTCCTTATGCAACCGCGCCGGGGGCGTCGATGTTCTTTGTTGTTCAAACAACTGTTCCCATCGCCCGCTTTCCTGAAACAACGCCATCCCCGTCTGCCCCTCCCCGCCGCCTATG
Organism: Elusimicrobiota bacterium; assembly: GCA_022703335.1. GTDB lineage: Bacteria > Elusimicrobiota > Elusimicrobia > FEN-1173 > FEN-1173 > JAKLDV01. Next base: position 3,331 of record JAKLDV010000044.1, on the reverse strand, counting down.
CGTTACGTCCCTTTTTCCTTTTCGGCCGGTTTTTAGAATTCTCCTGCCGCTTTTCAGCGGGACCGCGTTCGTCCGGCGTCTGGCGCTTTTGAAACGGATTACGTATCATTCCGATGTTCACCGCCGGAAAAAACCGACCGTCCCAGGACTGTGAGTCCCAGAAGGAACCGTCCGACCCATGAAAATAGCGCTCCTGATCACGCCGACCCTCTTTAAGAGATGCCCGCTCATCGGGGTCGGTTCCTTGACGGCGTATCTCCGGTCCCTTGCCCACGACATCGTCCCCATCGATTTGAACATCGCCACGGACTACCCCCGCGACGCCGAGGAGGGGGCCTGGCAGGAACACTCCCCTTTCGTGACGGAATACATCGCGTCCAACCAACCCATGTTCCAAAAATGGGCGGAGGAGATCCTCTCCCGTTCGCCGGGGCTCATCGGTTTCAGTCTCTGGAACACCACGCTGCGGACGAGCTTGGAATTGGCGCGGCACCTCAAAAAACTCGACGATGGCCCCATCCTCGTTTTCGGCGGGCCGCAGGTGAATTTTGCGGGACCGCCCCTGCTGGAACAGCCGGGGGTGGACATCCTGGTGACGGGGGAAGGCGAACGTCCCCTGGCGGCCCTCGCCGAACGGTTGGAACGCGGGGAGGAACTCCCCGGCTGTCCGGGCACGATCGCAAAGAACGACGCGGGGCGCATCGTCCAGGGCCCCCCCAGCCCGGAGATCGAAAACCTCGACACGCTGCCGCACGCCGACTACACCGACCTGCCCTTGAAAAAATATTATCTTTCCAACACGCTGCCCCTCTCGTTCAACCGCGGCTGCCAGCGGCGATGCACGTTCTGCAACATCCACAACGACTGGAAAAGTTTCCGTTCCCGCAGCGCCCGCCATATTTTCGGCGAGATGAAAACCCAGAAATCACGCCATCCGGACATCACCCATTTCGAGATCGACGGCGCCGCGCTGAACCAGGACATGCGCCAGACATTGGACCTGTGCGACCTGATCATCGCCGACGATTTCCACATCGGCTGGGGCGGACAGGCCTTCATCCGGCCGGAAATGGGGGAGGAGGCGGTGATGGAAAAAATGGCCCGCGCCGGCTGCCGCAATTTGAACTACGGCCTGGAGAGCGGCTCCCAGAAAGTGCTCAACATCCTGCGCAAGGGGTTCACGGTGGAACACGCCGAAAAGTGCCTCCGCGCCGCGCACAAACAGGGGATCGCCCTCGGACTGAACGTGATCATCGGAACCCCGGGGGAGACCGAGGAAGATTTCCAGGAGACCCTCTCCTTCCTGTCGCGCAACAGGGACTATCTTGAGATGCTCGGGACCCCCAGCGAACTCCACCTCTCCCAGGGCACGGAAATGACCCGGCATCCCGACCATTTCGGCATCACCCCGGGGCCCACCGCCGCGGAATACAACTGGCGGGCGGGGGACAACACCCGCGAAGTCCGCCTCCGGCGCGTCAAAGAGTTCCGAGAATTCGTGGAACGGGAAAAAATCCAGTCGAAGCATCCCTTTCAATGGATAAAAACGGACGTCCCGAAAAATTGAGCCGCGGAAACCCTTCATGGCGACACCACCGCCATCCTCCCCGATGACCGACAGCGCCCCGCGCGTCAAAAAAGCGTCGTCCCTCCTCCGTCGGACCGCGTTCGTTCTTTTGACCTTGCTGCCCCTGGCGGCCTACCGGCATTGGACCGTTCAGGATCTCCCGAAACAGGGACTGCATTACGACGTGGCCCTGGTGGGCGTCAACTCCCTGGGACTTTACCGCGGTTTCACCCCGAACGACCGGCGCGACAACGACCTGTTCGTCGGCCCGGCCCCTTTGATGTTCAACCGATACAACGGCGCGGTCGAATGTTACCTGGGAGCGCTCCCCGCCCTGTTTGTCTTCGGCGCCACCCCCTACGCCCTGAACCTCGCCGGTGTTTCCTGGGGATTCGTCTTCCTCCTCCTTTGCGGGCTGGCCGGATGGGTCTGGTTCGAAAACCGCTGGGCGGCGCCGGTCGTGCTGACCCTGCTGGGGACCTTGCCGAGTTTCGCGGCGTTCAGCCGCATCGGGCTGTACGCGGGGACGGTGCACGGAAGCCTCTTCGCCGCCGCCGTGTTGTTTTTCCTTATTTACTGGAAAAACCCGGGGAAAAACTGGGCGTTTCCCGCGGCGGCTGTTTTCATGGGCCTGGCGCTGGGAAGCCGCACGCTGATGGTGTGGTACTTCGCCGCCCTGGCGCTGACCGCCGCCATGAATGCGCCGCTCCGTCGGCGGATCGCCGAACTGCCCGCGCCGCACAAGATCTTTTCCGCCGCCGCCCTCTGCTCCGGACCGCTGCTGGTCTTCTTGGCCAACGCGCGCCACGGATGGTTCACCTTCGGTTTCTTTTCCAAATTCTCCCTTCATTCACGGAGCGGGGTCGACAATCTGGCCTACGGCGCCAACCTCCTCGAACGCGGCCGGGAATTCCTGACCCTGTGGAACGCCTCGGCGTGGACCAACATCAACCGCCCGAACCGCCTCGCGGCCGCTCTGCTGATCGCGGCGGTGCTCCTGACGATCGTCGATCTGATTTCCCGCAAGAAAAACCTTCCCCGTCCTCCCGCCGCCGGACTCTGGCCGCTGCTGGTCTGCCTGCTCGTCTTCGCCCTTTCGCCTTTCACGCCGACGTTCCTCGACGTGCACCACCTGTCGGCGTTGTACTGTCCCGCCGCCCTGCTCCTGGCCTCCCCGCTGTTCGGTCCGCCGGCGGGACCGGGGAAAAAATATGTCCGGTTCCTCTTCGCGGCGGGACTGCTGGCCTATGCGTCCGTCAACGTTTCTCTTTTCCGGCAGTTCCAACCCCACCGCAACGTGCACGGCGGGACGGAGGTGAAATGGGACGTCATGACGGAGGTCATCGCCTGGCTTCAAAAACAGGGCATCCACCGCCTCGGACTGGGAGACACCGGGATCAGCGACCCTTTTGTTTTTTTGGCCGGAGGGGGCATTCAGGCGGACGAAATATTCCATGCCTACTATTTTGAAGACGCCCGGGAGAAACGCGAGGGGCTTCTCCGCCAAAGACTGCGCCAGGAAAAGACCGGTTTCTACCTCTTCCGCGAGCCGGAGATCGAACGCATCCCGTTCCACGACCGTTTCCTGGAAATCGTCGCTTCCGAGGGGAAACGGATCACCCCCGAGGCGCGTTTTCCGGCTCCCGACGGCACCCCGGTGTTCGTCGTCTATCGCGTCGAGGACAAGCCCCCGCCGCGGGAACGCGTATGAAGACCGCTCTCTTGAAAAGATGGTTCGACGGGACCGGCCCCCGCCTTAAAACG
>JAKLDV010000043.1 GCA_022703335.1 Elusimicrobiota bacterium | reverse complement strand
GGAGTTCCGGGGCCACGCCGTATCCCACGCGCAGCCCGGCCAGGCCGTGGATCTTCGAAAAGGTGCGCAACACCACGACGTTCCTCCCCGCTTTGAAGAAATCCAGGGAGTCCGGGTAGTCCTTTTTCATGCGGGCGTATTCGAAATACGCCTCGTCGATGACGGGCACGGCGTGCGCCGGCAGGGAGGAGAGGAACCGTTCCATGTCCGCCCGGGTGTTGTAGGTGCCGGTGGGGTTGTTGGGGTTGGCGACGAAGACGAACTTGGTCTTGTCTGAAACCGCGGCGGCGAGGGCGTCCAGGTCGTGCGTCAGGTTTTTCATCGGCACCGTGCGCACGCGGGCGCCCATCAGCTCCCCCGCCATCCGGTAGCGGATGAAGGCGTGGGCGGAGACGACGATGTCGTCTTCCGGGGCGAGGTAGGTCTTGCCCAGGAGTTCGATGATCTCGTCGGAGCCGGCGCCCAGGATCACCTGGCCGAACTTCACGCCAAGGTGTTCCGACACCGCGCGGCGCAGGTCGGTGCTGGCCCCGTCGGGATAGAGGTGCATGGCGGGCGCGTGTTTGCGCAGCGCGGCGATGGCGCGGGGCGACGGCCCGAGAGGGTTCTCGTTGGAGGCGAGCTTGATGACCCGCTTGAGGCCGTACTCCTTTTTGATCTGTCCCATGGAGCGTCCGGGCAGGTAGGGCTCGAAATGTTCCACCTGCGGCCGGGGACTCGGAACGAATCGGTCGTTGGATGTCGTCATGGGGTCGTGTCTCCCTCTGAAAGGCGGTGGCGCGGCGGGGTTTCAGTCGCCGCGGGGATAGCTGCCCAGTATCTTCACAAAAAGGCAGTGCGGCTGGAGCTTGTCCAGGACGCGTTTCATGTTGGCGTCCGCCACATGGCCTTCCACGTCGATGAAGAAAACGTATTCCCAGGCCCGTTTCTTCGTCGGGCGGGACTCGATCTTCGTCAGGTTCAGTTTCTCCTCCTTGAACACCATCAGCAGGTCGTGCAGGGCCCCCACGCGGTCCTTGATGGAGAGCAGGACGGAGGTTTTGTCGCGTCCCGACGGCCCCGCCATCTTCTTGCCGATGATGAGGAAGCGCGTGGCGTTGTGCGGGGAGTCCTGGATGTTGCTGGCGAGGATGTTCAGCGAATAGATCTCGGCCGCCAGGGGGCTGGCGACGGCCGCCGCCGCCGGGTCGAGCGCGGCGTGCGCCGCGGCGTCCGCCGTGGAGGCCGCCTCGTGCAGGGCCACGCCGGGCAGGTGGGCGTCGAGCCAGTGCCGGCACTGGGCCAGCGGTTGCGTGTGCGAATAGACCAGCTTGACCTTTTTCAACGAGTCCTGAACGCCCAGGAGGCACTGCGATATCTTGTCCTCCCGCTCGGCGCAGATGACCAGGTTGGATTCCATGAACATGTCGTGGGTGTGGTTCACCACGCCCTCGGTGGAGTTCTCGATGGGCACCACGCCGTAGTCGGCGCGGTCCCGTTCCACCTCGTCGAACACGTCGGCGATGGACTTGAAGGGGACGTACTCGGCGGCCTGCCCGAAGTGTTTTGTGGCCGCCAGGTGCGTGAAGGTGGCCTCCGGCCCGAAATAGGCGATGCGGAGCCGTTTCTGCAGGAGACGGCAGTTGTTGATGATGGCGCGGAAGATCTCCTCGACGGATTCCTCCGGGAGGGGGCCCTGGCTCTCGGCCACGAGCCGGTCGAGGATCTGCCGTTCCCGGTTGGAGGCGTAGATCTCCTCCTTGCGTTGGATTTTGATCTCCCCCACTTTTTGGGCGTGCCGGGCGCGCTCGTTCAGCAGGCGCAAGAGCTGGTCGTCCAGCCCGTCGATTTTTTTCCGGAGGGCGTCGAGTTCCTTGTCCGATTCTTTTTCTTTCATGGTTCGGTTTTTATGGCCAGTACGGCGGCCATCCTTTTCTCGGTTTTATTCCGTCGGTACGAAAAAAATCGGTCATCGTGCCGCGAACAGTGCGGGGCGGCGGAAAAACGGTTTGCCGGGACCCCCGCGGCGGCCGCCTCGGCGCGGAGGCACGCGGTCAAATCAAGGAATAAACGCGTCCCGCGGCGGATCACCCCGCGGGGACGGTCTTTGAATTTCCGTGCCACCGCGGGCCCCACCTCGCAGCAGCACGGCTGGATGTGCGGGCCGACCAGCACCGTCATCTTCGCCGGTTTTGCGCCGAAACGTTTCCGTAAAAGAGCGATGGCCGCCGTCAGTATCTTTTTGTGAACACCGCGCCAGCCGGCGTGCACCATGGCCGCGGCCCGCGCGTCCGGGGCCAGCACGAAGACCGGCACGCAATCGGCCGTGTGCACCTGGAGAACCAGGCCGGGGAGGGCGGTGGCGACCCCATCCACGCCGGGGATCCGCCGGGGCGCGGTCGGCCGTTTCACAAAGCGCACAGAGCGGCCGTGGACCTGTTCGCCGGCCGCCCAGCGCCGGGGCGTCAGTCCGGTCCGCCGGAGCGCCGCGTCGAACACACGGGGGCGGGCCATGTCGCCCAGGGTCCGCGTGCTGGAGGCGATGAAAAAACCGTTCAGCGACGCCGCCTTGCCTTGCGGGCGGCACCAGCCGTCCGTCACCCGCCACTTCATCGGGCGGCTCAAAAAGATTTCGTGGCGTCGACCCCGGTCTCGATGCCCCGCACCGCCAGCATGACCTCTTCGGGGTTCGAGGCCGCGGCCAGGGCCTCGTCCAGCCGGACCTTGCCCTCGTTGTAGAGCTGCACCAGGGCCTGGTTGAACGTTTGCATGCCGTAGTAGTGTCCCTGCCGGATGGCGTTGTAGAGTTCGGCGAAATTGTTGTCTTCAATGGCTTTTTTCACCAGCGCGCTGGTGACCAGCACCTCGATGGCGGGGATGCGTCCCGGCACGTCGGCCCGACGGAGAAGCCGTTGGGAGATGACGCCCTGGAGCGAATCCGCCAGTTGGAGCCGTATCTGGTTCTGTTGGTGCGGCGGATACATGTCGATGATGCGGCTGATGGTCTGCACCGCGTCGATGGTGTGGATGGTGGAGAGCACCAGGTGGCCCGTCTGGGCCGAGGTGACGGCCGCGGCGATGGTTTCCAGGTCGCGCATTTCGCCCAGCAGGATCACGTTGGGGTCCTGGCGCACCACGTGCTTGAGCGCCTCGGCGTAGCTGGTGGTGTCCAACCCCAGTTCGCGCTGGCTGACGACGGCTTTCTTGTCCTTGTGAAGGAACTCGATGGGATCCTCGATGGTGATGATATGGGCTTTCCTCTCGGAGTTGATGTAGTCGATCATGGACGCCAGCGTGGTGGATTTTCCGCAGCCGGTGGTGCCGGTCACCAGGATCAGCCCGCGCCGGCGGGAGCAGAGGTTCTTCACCACCACGGGCAGGTTCAGTTCCTCGATGGTGGGGATGGCGGTCGGCACGATGCGCAGGGCGATGTTGATCTGGCCGCGCTGCTGGAAGACGTTGCCGCGGAACCGGCCGATCTCCGGCACCGAGACGGAGAGGTCCACTTCGAAGCGCGACTCGAAGATGAGACGCTGGCGCTGGTTCATGATGGAGAAAGCGATCTCCTTGGTGACCTCGGGCGTGAGGACCTCCTGCCGGCGGCTGGGTTCCAGGTCGCCGAGGATGCGCACCATGGGCGGGTTGCCCGCGCGGATGTGCATGTCGGAGGCGCCGCGCTCGACCATCTCCTTGAGGAGTTCGTGGAACAGTTCCGTGGCGGTCATTGGGGCATCCCCTTTAATAGATTCTCGGTGCGGCGCCGGTTTCAGCCATGGAGCTTCCGCAGTTTCCAACGGAGGTAGGCCGGCCGTCGCAGGTCGCTTTCCGGCAGCACTTCGCCCGAGGGAGAAATGCGCGAGCCGCCGTGGCTCACCGCCGCCTCCGCCACGTCCCGTCCGCGGCGTTTCTGTCCCCCGAGGGTCCTTACCGGAGGAAACCCGGTGGCGATGACCGTGACCAGGAGGCGGTCCTCCAGGGAGTTGTCCATCACGTGCCCGTAGAACACGTGCGCGTTGGGGCTGGCGGCGTTCTTGATGTAATCCATGGCGTTGCGCACCTCCATCATGGTGACCTTCTCGTTGCCGCTGACATTGACGAGAACACCCTTGGCGCCGTCGATGGAGACGTTTTCCAGCAGCGGCGAGTGGATGGCCTGTTTGGCCGCGGTGAGAGCGCGGTCCTTGCCGTGCCCCTCCCCCATGCCCATCAGCGCCTCGCCGGCGCCGGACATGATGGAACGCACGTCGTTGAAGTCCACGTTGATCACGCCGTGCCGCGTGATGACGTCGGTGATGGCCTGCACCGCCTGTCGGAGGACGTTGTCGGCCACGCGGAAGGCCTCCAGCGCGGATGTTTTTTCGTCGATGATCTCAAAAAGCCGTTCGTTGGGGATGGCCAGCAGGGTGTCCACGTGCGAGCGCAGTTCCTTGATGCCGAGGTCGGCCTGGTTCTTCCGCACCAGCCCCTCGAACTCGAAGGGGCGCGTGACCACGCCCACCACCAGGGGCGTGGGCGAAAGGCTGCGCACCGCCTCGGCGACCACCGAGGCGGCGCCGGTCCCCGTGCCGCCGCCCATGCCGGCGGTGATGAAGACCATGTCCGCCCCGGAGAGGACTTCGCGGATGTGTTCCCGGCTCTCCTCCGCCGCCTGGCGGCCGAGGACGGGGTTTCCCCCCACGCCGAGCCCCTTGCTGAGTCGTTCGCCGAGCTGTATCCGCACCGGGGCCAGGCTGCGTCGCAGGGCCTGGGAGTCGGTGTTGGCGGCGATGAACTCCACGTGCGACACGCCCGCCTCGATCATGCGGTTCACGGCGTTGCCGCCGGCGCCGCCCAGGCCGATAACCCGGATGTTGGCCGGCTGCTCGCTGAAATCTTCGGCGAACTTTATGCGGACCATTTAGAAGATATCTTCGACGAAGGCGCGCACGCGCTGGCCGAGGGTGATCTTGCGCGACGCCCGCCGCGATCGCGACCATTCGCCCAGGTGCCGGTAATGCAGGAGGCCCAGCGCCGTGGCGTAGGATGGGTGGCCCACCACGTCGGGCGGGCCGGCGATGCCCTGCGGCAGTCCCTGCCGCACCGGCAGTTCCAGGATTTGTTCCGCGGCCGGCACGATGCCCGTCAGGAGGGACCCGCCGCCGGTGAGGATGACGCCGCCGCCGGAGACGTGCTCCGCGTAGTTGGAGTTCTGCAGTTCCTCGGAAACCATGGTGAATATTTCCTCGATGCGCGGGGCGATGTAATCGAAAATGGCGGTGCGTTTCATGGTGCGCGGCGTGCGGCCGTCCACGCTGGTGTAGGGGATCTCCTCGTCGGCGTCGCCGTCGGCCAGGTCGCGCGTGGCGGCGCCGTAGCGTTCCTTCACCAGCTGCGCCTGCGAGATGGAGGTCCGCAGCGCGTGGGAGAGGTCGTGCGTGATGGCGTCGGCGCCGATGGGGAGTTCCTTGGTGAAACGCACGCTTCCTTCGGCGTAGATGGCCAGGCTGGTGGTCTGTCCGCCGAGGTCCACCAGCAGGCATCCCAGATCTTTTTCTTCGGCCGTGACCACCACGTCTCCCACGGCGAGAAGGCCGTAGATCGGCTCCTCCACCTGGAACCCCGCCCGGCCGATGGCTTTCCAGATGTTGTTGAGATGGCTCTGAGAGGCGGTGACGATGTGCACGTCCACCTCCAGGAGGCTGGCCTCCATGCCGACGGGGTTGGGCACGCCGTTCTGGCGGTCGAGGATGAAATCCTGCGGGATGACGTGGACGATCTCGCGGTCGGGGGAGATGGGCACGGCCTTGGTGTTTTCCACGACCTGGTCGCGGTCCTCGGCGGTGATCTCCTTGTCGGTTCGGGCGATGTTCATGGCGCCGTGGTGGTTGAAGGTCTGGATGTGCGCGCCGCGCACGCCGATGAGCACGTTGCGCGCCGCGCCCGAAAGGCCGGCCATCTCCTCGGTCTCCTCCATCACGCGGGACACGGCCCGGGCGGTCTCGTCGATGTTGATGACCACGCCGCCTTTCAGGCCCTTGCAGGCGCGTCGGGCGCCGCCGAGGACTTCGAGGGTCTCGGTTTCGGGGTTGCGCCGCGCCAGCACGCAGGCGACCTGCGCGCTGCCGACGTCCAGACTTACGACGATTTCAGATTTTGCCATAGCTCAAATCCTCCGGGGACGTTTTTAACCGGCGTTCCTCTCAGGGTCTCTCGGGGCCGTTCTTGTTGTCGTCGGCGGTTTTTTTCAGCAGTTCCGCCGTCAAAGGTTTTACCGCCACGCGGTCCTCGTCGATGAACCGCAGGTGCGCCGCCCCCTCGGCCAACGAATCATCGTTCAAGACGCGTTCCAGCCGCTGGGCTTTTCGCCGGACCACCTTCGGGGATTCCGCCATCGAGCCCCAATGCACGGGCAGGTCGGCGCGGAGGAAAAGGGTCGCTTCGCCGTCGGGCTCCGCTTTGAGTTTGCGCAACTCTTTCACCCAGGCCGCGTCCTGGGAAGAGATCAATTTCAAAAAAGCCAACGCCGGCCGGGCCGCCTCGCCTTCTCCCGGGACCGCCAGCACGGGCAGGGGTTCCCTCGGAAAACGGGTTTCGTCCAAGGGAAACGTCACGCCGTCTTCGGCCATGCCGCGCCAGTTTTCGCCGTCGGCCACGCGCGCCACCGGGACGCGCCGATCCACGGCCACGGCCACCCGGCCGTCCGGCCGACGTCGCACCGACACGCGGGAAAATTCAGGATAACGTTGCTGCAGGTGCCGTTCGATGGCCCGCGTGGAGAACCGGAAAAGATGGTCGCCGGCCCGGACGGTGGTTTCCGTCAGGAGCGCGGCCGGCACGTCCGCCGCGCCCTGCACGGCTTTCACGCGCAGATACGGCGTCTGGCTCCAGAACCGGTGGCCCGCCTGCGCCGCCCACACGCCGAGCGCCACGAACGTCAGCCGCCGGCTCCACGTCCAAGTCGCCTGCGCCGCGGTTTTGAACCGGTACCGCACATAACTCTTCCGCAGTTTGACCCGGTGACGTTTGATCGGCATTTTTCCCGGCGTCCGAGGTCCCCGTGGGGGCGGTCAGCCGGTTTTTCGGCCGGCGTCCCGGAGGGACATCCGCAGCATTTCAAGGATCAGATGGTTGAAATCCATCCCCGTGGCGCGGGCGGCGTCCGGAAAGAGGGACGTGTTCGTCAGGCCCGGCAGGGTGTTCACTTCCAGTATCTGGGGGCGACCCTGGCCCGGCACGATCAAGTCCACCCGCGCCAAGTGACGGCACCCGAGGGTCCGGAAGGCGGCCAGGGACAGCTCGGAGACTTTTTTGAGCACGGCCCGCGGCAATCGCGCAGGGATGATGTGCCGCGAACCACCCGCGGCGTATTTCGAATAGAAATCGTAATAGCGGTGTTTGGGAACGATTTCGATCACCGGCAGGCATCGCTGGTCCAGCACGGCCACCGTCACTTCCGTGCCGGGGACGAACTTCTCCACCAGGACCTCTTTTTCGAGCCGGGCGGCGGCGCGCAACGCTTTTTGCCATTCGGATTTCCGGCGGACGATGGTGATGCCGATGGCCGAACCCTGGGAGGCGGGTTTCACCACCCACGGGCCGGAAAAGGGGATCTTCGGGTTCCGCTCGCCGGCACCGACGATTTTCCAGGGCGGCGTGGGAAGTCCCGCCGATTGAAAGAGCCGTTTGGCGGTGGGTTTGTGCATGGCCGTGGCGCTGGCCAGCACTCCGCTGCCGGTGTAAGGAAGCCCCATCATTTCCAGCGCGCCTTGGAGGGTGCCGTCTTCCCCGTAGGGGCCGTGCATCGCCAGAAAAGCCACGTCGATGCGCGCCCGGCGGAGCTGCTCGGACACGCGGCGGGTGACATCGATGACCGCGTGCGGAATCCGCATCCGCCGCAGGGACATGGCCACCGCGGCGCCGCTGCGCAGGGAGATGGGCCGTTCCGCCGACCATCCTCCGCAGAGGACCCCGACTTTTTTTCGACGAAGAAGCTGCAATCCCGCGGGTTCGTCCCCGCGGCGGGCGCATCCGTTCACGTTTCCGACCGCCTTTTCAAAAAGTCGAGCGTTCGCCGGCGAACCAGATCTCCGTCTCCAGGAGTACTCCGAACTTTTCCTGGACCGTCCGACGGATCTTTTCGATCAACCGGTGCACGTCTTCCGCGGTGGCCTGCCCCGCGTTGACGATGAAATTGGCGTGCTTGTCGGACACCGCGGCCCCGCCCACGCGCAAACCCTTCAACCCGGCGGCATCCACCAGGCGCGCGGCGAAATCTCCCGGCGGGTTCTTGAAGATGGAACCTACATTGTAACTACCTAAAGGCTGCGTTTTAGCGCGCCGATTCAGCTGGTTCTGAATGGCGGCCATAATATCATTTTTGTCCCCCCGTCGCAATTTGAGCCGCGCGCGCAAGACCAGCCGGCCGGGCAGGTCGCTCCGACGGTAAGAGAAGACAATGTCTTTCTTCGCCAGCACCGCGGGTTTCCCCGAATTTTCAAGGATTTCCACCTCGTCCACGAGGCTTCCGATGTCCCCCTCGGGCGTGCCGGCGTTGGTCATGAGGGCCCCCCCCACGGTGCCGGGGATGCCGGCCAACGGTTCCGCCCCGGCCAGCCCGTTCTGGGCGCAAGCTTTGGCCAAAGACGGCAGCGGGGCGCCCGCGCCGGCGGAGACGCGCTCGCCGTCAAATGAGATTTCTTCGAACTCCCCGCGCAGGCGGACCACCACGCCGCGAACGCCTTTGTCGCCGATGAGGAGGTTGGAGCCCTGTCCGATGGGGAACAGGGGGAGTCCGTGGCGGTTCGACCAAGCAACGATTTTTTTCAGTTCGGGAAGGGTTTTGGGCTCGACGTAGAAATCGGCCGGGCCGCCGATGGCGAAGGTGGAGTGGCGTGCGAGCGGTTCGTTTTCGCGGACGAGTTCGGCGAGAGAGGCCAGTTCGGTCCGAAGGGAGGACGGGTCGTCGGCGGACATGGACGGATCGGTCCCGGCCGCTATTTTTTGGCCGGGCCCGCGGCGGTCTGGAGGAAACCTTCCCCCAGTTTCCACACGTCGCCGGCGCCCAGGGTCAGGAGCACGTCGCCCGGGCGGGCGGCGTCGGTGAGCGCCGCCGCGGCGTCCGCCGACGTTACCCGGGTGACGGGCGTTTTTTTGGAAATGATGTTCGCCAGCCAGGCGCTGTCCACGCCCTCGATGGCTTTTTCGCCGGCGGAATACACGTCCAGAAGGAACAGTCGGTCCGCGCCCTGGAAACAGGCGGCAAAATCGTCCGCCAACAGTTTGGTGCGGCTGAAACGGTGCGGCTGAAACACCGTAAGGCATCGCCGGCCCGGCCAGCGTTCTTTCAGCGCCTGCAGGGTGGCCTTGATCTCCGTCGGGTGATGGCCGTAGTCGTCCACCACCAGAACCCCGCCGGCCTCGCCTTTGACTTCCAGCCGCCGGCCCACGCCCTTGAAGGAGACCAGCGCCTCCACGATGGTTTTGAAGGAGACGCCGAGTTCCAGACCGACGGTGATGGCGGCGAGGGAATTGATCACGTTGTGCCGGCCCGGCACGGACCAGGTCACTTGGCCGAGGCGTTCGCCTTTCCGTTTCACCACGAAGGAGTTCTTTCCCGGTTCCACGGTCAGATCCACGGCGCGGATTTCGGCGTCCTCGGTGAGGCCGTAGGTGATCATGGTCCGGCGCACCCGGGAGAGGAGCCGCCGGGACCCCGGATCGTCCACGCCCAGGATCACCGCGCCGTAGAACGGCACTTTGTTGGCGTACGCCTCGAAGGCGCCGTAAAGCGGCTGCATGCTGCCCCAGTAATCCAGATGGTCGTTGTCGATGTTGGTGACCACCGCGATGGTGGGCGAGAGTTTCAGGAAGGAACCGTCGGACTCGTCCGCCTCGGCCACCACGAATTCGCCGCGGCCCACGCGCGCGCCGGTGCCGATGTTGTGCATGCGGCCGCCCACCACCACGGTGGGGTCGAGCCCGCCCGCCTGAAGGACCAGCGAGGTGAGCGAGGTGGTGGTTGTTTTTCCGTGCGTGCCGGCCACGGTGATGGCGTATTTGAGCCGCGCCACCTCCGCCAGCATCTCGATGCGCGGGATCACGGGAATTTTCCGTTTGAGCGCCTCGGTCAGTTCGGGGTTCGTCGGTCCCACGGCCGTGGAGGTGACCACCACGTGGGCGCCGGCGACGTTCTCCGCTTTGTGGCCGATGCGCACGTCCGCGCCGATGTCTTTGAGCCGCCGGGTGACGTCCGTTTCTTTCATGTCGCTGCCGGAGACGCGGTACCCGGAGACGATCAGCACCTCGGCGATGCCGCTCATGCCGGAGCCGCCGATGCCGATGAAGTGGATGTGGCGGATTTTTTTGAACATGGTTATCCTTTTGTCATTGCGAACCCCCGAATTTCGGGGTGAAGCAATCGAACTTTTTTGCCGGAATCGGAAAACGTCGCAGGGCTTCCCGCCCTGCACCCGGGTCGTTTTTCTTTGCTCGCCCAAAGAAAAACGACGAAAAGAAATGCGCCCCGGCGGGCAATCGCTCAACGATTTTCGGCGGCCGCGAACTCAGCATTCTTAAAGTCCCATCGAACGCTTCGGACATCGCGGCCTGCCCGCGCCGAAAATCGTTTCGTTCTTAAGCGCCCGCAAGGGGGGCAATAACTTCTTTAGATTCTGACGTATCGCTGTGGACTTCAAAAACCGTTATCTGCGCCTTCTTGTGCACGTGCCTTTGCGGCCTTCTCTCGAAGTTTTTGGAGAGGACGATAACGAATTGTCAGAAAGGCAGCATCGGTAACTGGAGGGCAGAGCAGAAATATCTGGGTTGTTCTCATGGTTTTAATGTAATCCTCCAAAAACTGATTTGGTTGAGTCATGCGCCCGAATTTTTGAAACGTTACATTTTTCAATTCTTGAATGTTAATAACACCGGTCGTTTGAAGTGATACCTCGAAAAATTGATCATTCCAAAAGCGATAGATGATGCGATCTAATTTGGCTCCGCCGAGCTGCATCTCGTCGGCGTTCCGTGTGTATTCTTTAACATCGGACGACCCGCTTTTGATTTCAGTCAATCCGGAAATTGATTGAAGCGATGTTCCCCACGCTATTCCCCGAAATCCGGCGAGTTCTTTATTGTTTGAAGGAGCATTTTCTTTTTGAATGTCCGACAGCATTTTTTCGTTGGGTGAGTTCGCCTCCCGAAAAAGCTCACCACCCCAAACGGGTGGCGCCAGCGATAAGCAAAACAACACGAATGCAATTTTCATAAGTTTCAGCTCACGCTTAAAATGGCGAACTTCAGGTAGTCCGTTTCGGGCATGGACAGGCGGACCGGGTGGTCTTTCGCCTGGCCGCCCCAGAAAATTTGCCGTACCCGCCGGCCGGACTCATACGCCGCCCGTGAAAGGATCTGGCGGAAGGTGTCTTTCTCCACGTGCTGGGAACAGGACGCCGTGGCCAGGAACCCCCCTCCGCTCACGCGCCGGAGCGCGGCGGCGTTCAGCCGCGCATAGGCTTGGATGGCCGCCGGTAAATTCTTCTTGCTCGCCGCCATTTTCGGCGGATCGAGAACGATGATATCAAATTTCTCCTTCGACGAGGGCAGCCACTCGAAGGCGTTCGCCTTCACGAAATTCATCCGCTCGCCGAGCGCGTTGGCGTCGGCGATTTCCCGCGCCAGGTTCAGGGCCGGCTCGGCGTCGTCCACCCCCGTCACCGAGGCGGCCCCGGCCTGGGCCGCCCAGAGCCCGAACGCCCCCGTGTGGCAGAACACGTCCAACACGCGTTTACCCTTGCCGAAGGCGGCGACCACGGCCCGGTTGTCCCGATGGTCTAAAAAGAAACCGGTTTTTTGTCCGCCGGTGAGGTCCGCGGCGATCTTGAGGCCGTCCATCTCGAACCAGTGCGGGCCGTCGGCCTGGCCGCGGACGAGTTTGACTTCCATGGACAGTTTTTCGTAACGGCGGGCGTCGACGTCGTTCTTCAACACGACGGTTTTCCAGGGGTGGATGGCGTTGACGGCCTCAAGGATGACCGGCATGAGTTTGTCCATGCCGGCGCAATAGGATTCGATCACGCAGGCGTCGCCGTAACGGTCGATGACCAGACCGGGCAGGTCGTCCGATTCGCCGAACACCCACCGGTACGCGTCGCCGGAATAGAGCGAACGGCGCAGGTCGAGGGCGTTGCGCAGGCGTTTTTCGAAAAATGGGGCGTCCGGTTCCACGGCGTGGCGGTCGAGAAGGCGGCCGGCGATGAGCGAGTGCGGGTTGTAAAAGCCGACCCCCAGGAATTCTTTGTGGGCCGTGTAAAAATGGACGGGATCTCCGGCGCCCACGTCCGCGGGGAGGGACTGGACTTCGTTGGAAAACACCCAAAGGTGCCCGCGCCGGACGCGGCGATCCTCGTGTGGTTTGAGCACGATGCGTTTGAATTTTCCCGTGTCCTCGGGTTCGACCGGCGGGGTTTGCGGGCCCGGGGCGGCCGGGAGATCGGGCGGCGGGGTGTCGGCGGGGAAGAGTTTGTCGGAGGGTTTGGGTTTGGCTGTTTTGATTTCGGCCGGTTTTTTCTTCGCCGGCGCCGCGGCCGATTTTTTGGGAGACGTTCTTTTTTTCATTTTATTGTCCTTGGCTTTTATTGGAAAGGAGTTGGCCCTCAAGCCAGCGCCGAACCTCGGTTTTGGTTTCGACAAAATTTTCCCGCGTCAGACGGAGCAGGGCGCTGTCGGCCAGGCGTTTCACGTGGCCGGTGAACGGCTGGGCGTTGAATCGGATGGTGGCCAGCACCGGGTGCCCCTTCGATTGAAGGCACTCCAGAAGTTTTTTTCGGAAAAGGTCCGACAGGACCTCCATGGAACCGAGCTCGTCGATGACCAGCACCGTTCCCGACCGGGCCATCGCTTCCGACAGCGCGGCGGCGCCCACGCCTTCCAGAATTTTCATGTCCACCCCGTATTTGCCGAGTTTCGTGGGGCTCTTCATCCCTTTTTTCGCCAACAGGCCGCCGGAAAGGCCCGACGACAGCGGCATGAACGATTTCATCCAAAACCCTTTGCGTTCGGGCCCTTCTTTGAGCTCTTCGGTGTAGAAGCCGGCCACGCGGTCGAGATAAGGAAGGGTGACCTCCTTGATCAGCGTGGTTTTCCCCACCCCGGGCGTGCCGGTGAGGAAAAGGTTTTTAGGAAGAGGCCTCGTTTCGTTCGACATTGAAACATCCCCCCTTTTACGGCAGGCCCCACAGCCGGTGCATCTGCGGCACGAGGCGCACGTCCGACAGCCGCCGCCGGGCGTATTTGAAAATGGCCGCAAGCCGTTCGGGGGACGGCGGCCGCAGGGCCCCTCCGTGTCGCCGGTCCCGCACCGGCGTCACCGGTTGAAGCACCAACGGCGGTCTGGGCCGGGCGTCGGCAACGAGTTCCACGGCTTTCCGCACCTCCGCCTCGGTCGTTTTTGACGTCAGCACGATCTTCACGAAAGCTTTTTTCCCGGCCACGGCAAGGAACTCGCGGTGTTCGGTCCAATAGGGTTTCCCGGTATCGCCGGGACACTTGATGTCCATGGCCACCACGTCGCAGTCGCGCACCACGCGGCGTAGGAGGTGGGGATGGACCCCGCTGGTTTCCAGATACGTTCGCCGGCCGGCGCGCCGGAGGGCCGGTAAAAGGGCCGTCAGGAACTCCGCCTGCATCAACGGTTCCCCGCCGGTGACGCTGACGGTGCGGCATAATTTTTTGGCGTCCAAGCGCCGGACGCGGCGAAGCACCTCCGCCACGCGCATCGCCGTCCGGCCGTTCCGGCGGAGATGTTGCGGCGTGTCGCAGTAGCGGCACCGCAGGGGACAGCCCGCGAGGCGGACAAAGACCTGGGGTTCCCCGACGTAGATCCCTTCGCCCTGGAGGGAACGGAAAATTTCCGACACCACGCCTCTGGGCGAACGGGACGGCATGCGTCAGCCGAGCAGCGGATCCGGAAGGCCCGCTTGCTGGAACCCCCGCGCTCTCAGGCGGCAGGAGTCGCACCGGCCGCAGGGCCGGGCGCCGCCGCGGTAGCAGGACCACGTCAATTCATACGGCGTGCCCCACCGGGCGCCGCGCCGCACGATGTCTTTTTTCGTCAGGTGCAAAAGCGGGGCCCAGACGCGCAGGGGCCGTTTTTTTTCCGTGCCCAACCGGGTGCCGAGCCGGCCGGTTTTCTGCACGGCGGCGTAGTATTTGGGGCGGCAGTCGGGATAGCCGGAATAGTCCAGGGCGTTCGCCCCGACCACGATGTTCTCCGCGTCCAAGACGTCCGCGAGGGAAAGCGCAAACGAGAGAAAAATGGTGTTGCGGGCCGGCACGTAGGTGGAAGGGATCCGGCCCCGGCCGATCGCCGACGGGGCATGGACGGGCAGGGCCTGTCGGCGGTTCAAGAGGCTCGACCCGCCCCAGGGCAGGCGGAATTTGATCCGATGGACGGGACAGCGCGCCCGCCGGGCGACCCGGAGGGCCGCCGTGATCTCTCGGCGGTGTCGCTGGCCGTAGTCCGCGACGAGGCAGTGGCAGCGCCATTTTTTGACTTTGAGAGCCCAGGAAAGCGCGGTGGAGGAGTCCAGCCCTCCGGAGAGGAGCACGACGGCGTCAGCGGCCATTGAAAGAGGCAGAAAAGTGAGAAGTTGAAGGTTTAAAGTTTAGAGGGTCCGCCGGGAAAATCACCGCCGTTGTAATTGTGTTTGACACGGCACGCCTTTCTTTTTAACTTTCAACTTTAAACTTTGAACCGCGGTGCGTTCTGTTACACGCCGTCCAGATGGATGCGTCGCACCCGGCGGAGCTTTCCGCCCAGAAACCGATGGCCCAGCGCCATGAATTTGTCGGGGTCGTCGGACGAGAAAAAGACGCCGCTTCCCCGCCCGCTCCGCGCCAGGAGATCTTTCCGTTCCAGAACCCGTTTCACGGACTTGGCCGTTTCCTCGGCGGAATCGATGAGCGAGACGTTGCGGGCCACGCTTTTCAGGACGGTTTTCAAAAGCGGGTAATGCGTGCAGCCCAAGACCAGGGCGTCCACGCGTTTGGCGAGGATCGGCGAGAGATAGAGTTGCGCCACGCGGCGCGTCACCGGATGCGTGAGCCAGCCCTCCTCCACCAGCGGCACGAACAGCGGACACGGGCGGCTGAACACGCGTAGCGCCGGGTTGAGCCGGCGGATCTCCCGCTCGTAGGCCCGGCTGCGCACGGTGGCCGAGGTGCCGATGACGCCCACGCGGCCCGTGCGGGTGGCGCGGGCCGCCGCGGTCGCCCCCGGCTCAAGCACGCCCATCACGGGCACGGGGAGGAACCGGCGCAGTTCGGGCAGGGCCACGGCCGAGACGGTGTTGCAGGCCACCACCACCGCCTTCACGCGGCGTTTCTTGAGGAATCGGGCGATCTCCAGGGAAAATCGTTTCACGGCCTCCGGCGATTTCGTGCCGTAAGGGACGCGCGCGGTGTCGCCCACGTAGACGAAACGTTCGTGCGGCAGTCGGCGCATCAGGGCGCGCAGGACGGTGAGCCCGCCGACGCCCGAGTCGAACACCCCGATGGGAGAACGGTTGTTTTTCACTGGGATTTCCCGGCGGTTTTTTGCGCGCGGGCCTGGATCTTCCGTTTTTCGTAGTCGAGGATGCCCGCGTAAAGGCCGTCGGCCATTTTAGTGCGGAACCGCCGCGAACGCAGCAGCCCCTCTTCCTTGGGATGCGAGATGAACGCGGACTCCACCAGCACCGCCGGCATGTTGGCCCCCTTGAGCACCACGAACCCCGCCTGTTTGGCCCCGCGCATGGGGATGCGCACGCGTTTCCCCACTTGCCGGAGCATCAGCGCCGCGATCTCGGAGGATTCGTTCATGGTCTCGGTTCGGGCGAGGGACCACAGCAGTTCCTGGAGTTTCTGTTTCGTCTTTCCGGCGACGCCCTCCATCTCGACCACGGCGTTTTCCCGGCGGGCCACCGCGGCGGCGGCGTCGTCGGTGGCTTTTTCCGAAAGGAAGTAGACCTCGAACCCGTTCGACCGGCTGGACAGGGCGGCGTTGGAATGGATCGAGATGAAAAGGTCGGCCTTGTGCTTGTTGGCGACCTCGAAACGTTCGTCGAGGGGGATGAAGGTGTCGTCGTTGCGGGTGAGGACCACGTTGAAACGCCGTTCGCGTTTCAGCACGCGGGCCAGGGCCTTGGCCATTTCCAGGTTGACGTCTTTTTCCAGGGTGCCGTGCGGGCCGACCGCGCCGACGTCCTGTCCGCCGTGGCCGGCGTCGACGACGATGGTCTTGATGGGGGAGAGCGCCAAGAGCGGAGACACCGGCTCCGTCGGGCCGCCCAAATCCTCGTCCAAGAACAGGGCGTCATCGGCGTCCGGGGCGGAGGGGTCGGGCGTCGGCGCCGGGAGCGAGACGGAGGGAGAGAACACCGGGGGATCTTTTTTGGCGGCGACCTCGATGACCATCTGGCGGGGGGTCTCTTGTTGGGTTACCCGCGGCGTGCCCGCTTCGGGGGAGAGCGCCAGGGTCAGGTCGCTGCTGCGGGCGTGTCCGATGAGCTGGACCCATTCCACCAGGCCGTCCTCGGCGGCGATCTTTTCGTTGCCGAGGGACCGTCCGCCGAAGAACCGGACGTAGAGTCGGTTGTTGCGGTAACCCAATACGCGGAAATGCACCCGCGGGCCCAGCTCCACCACCACCCGGCTTTTTTCCGGATAGGAATAGAAGCGCGGCGAGGAGACGCTCGGCACCGGTTCGACGAGGAGGGTCCGCGCGGCCGGGTCCCAGGCGGTCTTGGCCTCCACCGCCCTCTGGAATTCTTTGGTCACGAGGAACGACACCGGCAAATACACCTGGCCCGACCAGTACAGGGCGGGAAAATCGAGGGTCACCGTCCGGCCGTCCACCACCGCGGTGGAGGCGTCGAGCTGGAACTCCATGCGCCGGCCGGAGACCTCGTAGCTCACCCGCCGGGAGACCCGCCGCCACGACTGCCGTCCGCCGAAGAGGCGCTGAACGTCCCCCAGGGCCAGGCAGGGGGCGGCGTTGATGTGGAGCGTGGAGAGGTCGGTCCGGATTTTGCCGTCCACCACCGCCGTGAATTTTTCCTGATCCAGCGGCGGCCGGCGGGCCTGCCCGAAAACGAAACAGGGGGCGGCGGCGAGCCAGAGGGCGGCGAGTCCGGCGGTCAAAGGAACTCTCATAGTGACGACTAGTATATATAATACGTTCACCGGCGCGCAAGGCGGTTTTCCGACGGAAAACTTGCCGCCCGCGGAGGATTGACACGCCGCCGAGGGTGTGTTAACATTCGACTCGTACCATGACGGAACTCAATCGCGAAAAAGAAATTTCGAAACTGAAAGCCGATCGGCAGGCGAACGAGGACGAACTCCGGCTCCTGTTCTCCTTCGCCAAGGAGGTGGCGTTCACGCGCAACGTGGACGTCCTCCTCGACCAGGTGGTCGGCCAGGCCGCCAAGGTCCTCCGCGCCGAGGCGGCGTCCCTCCTCCTCATGAACCATGAGACCCTCCAGCTCGATTTCAAGGTGGTGAAGGGGCAGAACTCCGAAGCCATCCGGAACCTGGACATCCACCTCCGCCCGGGCGAGGGCCTGGCCGGCTGGGTGGCCGCCTCCCATCAGCCCGCCATCGTCAACAACGCCGAGGACGACCCGCGTTTCAAACCGGAGGTGGACTGGCTGACGGGTTTCCATACCCGCAACCTCATCGCGGTTCCCATGATGGCCCAGGGAAAACTCATCGGCGTCATCGAGGTGGTCAACCGCCTGGACAAGAAGGATTTCACCGAACACGACGTGGAGTTCCTCGGCTCGGTGGCCTGGCTGGCCGCCATGGCCTTCGACAACGCGCAGACCTATCACGCGCTGGAATATTCCAGGGACCAGTTGACGAACATCGTGGAGAGCATGCCGGGCGGGTTCATCGGGGTGGACATGAAGAGCCGCATCACCCACTGCAACCTGCGGGCGCAGGAAATCTTGGCGTTGCCGCCGAACGCCGTCGGGCAGAGGTTCACCCAGATATTGGCGGAGCAGCCCGGGGCGGTGGAGGCCATCACCCGGGCGTTTTCAGAGAATCAGGGGAACAAACGGCAGATATTCCACAGCACCACGCCCTTTCGGGGCCGGCGCCAGATCGGCTATTCCACCCTCATGATCCGCAGTCGCCACGGCGAACTGCAGGGGGTGGGCATCCTCTTTCAGGACATCACCGACTTCGCTTCCTAAAGGTCGGTCCCTTCCCGCACGGACCAGCCGGTTTTCAATCCCAACACAAACCATCCCAGCGCCAGCGCCCCCGCGGCGAAGACCGTGTCCCCCACCACGCGCATCCATTTCAGGGTGTTGGCGAGGTCCGACTGGAGGAATTCGGCCGAGCGGGCGAACCACATGCCCTTCTCCACGCTGGCCCAGGTCTGAAGGAGCCCGAGCGGCAACAGGCTCAGCAGGATCATCAACGCCAGCCCGATGTTGATGGACCAAAAGGAGAACGCCAGGAGTTTCGTTTTCCACACGTTCCGCGCCGCCAGCCCTTTCAGGCAGAACAGCATGAGCCCGATCCCCAACATGCCGTAGACCCCGAACAGCGCGGCGTGGCCGTGCACCGGCGTAGTGTTGAGCCCCTGCATGTAGTAGAGCGCGATCGGCGGGTTGATGAGGAACCCGAACAGTCCCGCCCCCACCAGATTCCAGAACGCCACCGCCACGAAACAGTAGATGGGCCAGCGGTAGGCCGTGACCCACGGCTTGGCCCGGCTGAGGGTGAGGTTGTCGTACGCCTCGAAGCCGATGAGCACCAGCGGCACCACCTCCAGCGCGCTGAACACCGCGCCGAACGCCAGCACTGCGGTGGGCGTGCCGGTGAAGTAGAGATGGTGGAAGGTGCCGATGACGCCGCCCGACAGATAGATGATGGTCGAGAAAAGCACCGACCCCGTGGCGGTGTACGGCGTCAACAGGCCCATCCGGGAGAACAGGAACGCCACCACCACCGTGGAGAACACCTCGAAGAAGCCCTCCACCCACAAGTGCACTACCCACCAGCGCCAGTATT
>JAKLDV010000042.1 GCA_022703335.1 Elusimicrobiota bacterium | reverse complement strand
AGGATGTAGAAGGGATCGTGGACCGACAGGTCGCGCACCCAGAAGATCCACGGGGCGCCGCGCAGTTCGTAGGCGTTGCGCAGCGTGGTGTAAAGGGCCCAAAAGACCGGCAGCTGAACCAGGATGGGGAAGCATCCCTCCATGCCCATGAACTTCAGGCCGTGGCGCTGGTAAAGGTTCAGCATCTCCGCGTTCAGGCGTTTGGGGTCGGACTTGAAGAGTTCCTGGATCTTCTTCATCTGCGGCTGGATGGCCTTCATCTTCTGGCTGTGATGGAAACTGTGGATGGTGAGCGGGATGGTCAGGATTTGGACCATGAGGGTCAGGAGGATGATGGCCCAGCCGTAGTTGTGGGTGAGGCGGTGGAAATAATAAAGGATGCGGAGCACGATGCGGCCCAGCCCGCCGAAGAACCCGAAATCCACGGAACGTTCCAGCCCCTCCCGGAGGGAGGCCAGCTGGGCGTACCCTTTGGGGCCGAGGTAGAAGGGGAGCGTCTCGGAGAAGGACGCCCCGGGGGGCAGTTCGACGGTTGTGGACTTTTTGACCACAAAATGATCGTTAATCTTGTCGACGGAGACGTGGACATTTTGTCCTCTACTGAGGAAAGCCGCCAGGAAGTAGCGGGCGTCCAGCCCCCACCAGCGGGCGGGGACCGTCCGCGTCCCTTCCTTGATCTTGTGCAGGCGGGGCGCCTCGAACGCCAACGCCCGCTGGGAACGGATCTTCTCTTTGGGGTCCGTGTCGCCCGATTCCAGGCCCGGCCCCCAGCCGATGTCGTAGGATACCGTCAGCGGTTCTTTGGATCGGTTCTTTAAAGTGAGCGCCATTTCGTGGATGTAGGTCTGCGAGGAGATGCGGAAACTCTTTTCCACCTGCAACCCGTCGCTCCGCTCGGCCGAGAGCCGGACGGTGCCTGTCCGGGGGCTGTCGGCGGTATACTCCAGCTCCGGAAAAACCTGAAAGGGTCGATAGGCGACGCCGGTGTCGGGCAGGAGGGGGATCCAGCTCCGGTCCTTCTCTTCAAAGGTCCATTGGTTCACCCCTCCGCCGAAGAGGTTGAAGGCGACGCGTTGGCGGCCGACCAGATATTCCACCAGCCGGAGGCGTTCCGGCGCGGCCGTCGTCGCCGGCGCGGGGCCGACGGCGGGCGGCGGAGAGACCGTTTGCGGTGTCGAGGGGGATGCGGCGGCCGGGGCCATCTGTTGCCGCCGGGGCCGCATGACCAGGGCGTCCCACGCAAAGAGGATGCCGAACGACAAAAGGATGGCCAGGGCGAGGTTTTTAGACATGGGCGACCTTCTCCGGCACCGGATCGAACCCCGACCCGCCGAAGGGATGGCAGCGGAGGAGTCGTCGGAACCCCAGCCGGAGCCCAAGGAGGGAGCCGTGGATCAGGACCGCGTCGTGAAGGTAGTGGGAACAGGTCGGCCAAAAACGGCAGCGGGGCCGGAAAAGGGACGATACGCCCCAATAGGCGCGCACGGCAAAAAGAAGGGATGTCTGAAGCACATGTTCCATAAGGTTTTTCTTAACTCCCGGGGGACGAGTCAGGGCAGGGGACGAAACGCGGTCAGCGGGTTTCTGTTTGGCGTTTTTTCGCGGACGGCGGATGAAGCGCCGGTTTCAAAGCAGCCGCGAATTCGAGAAAATCACGCAAAAGATCCCGCTGGTCAGGCGGAAAATTGTCCCTTGTCTTCGGCGAAATGAGGATGTCCCATCCCCGCGGGAGTCCGTGTTTGTTGAGACGGAAAACCTCCCGTATTCGCCGTTTGAAAAGATTCCGTTGCACCGCCGGTCCGAACCGCCGGCCCACCGCCACGCCCAGGCGCGGGAGGCGGGGTGGTTCTTCCGGGCGCCGATAACCCCAGGCGACCATCGCCCGGCCGACCCGTTTCCGGCCGTCTTTTCGGACCCGAAGGAAATCTTCGCGCCGGCGCAGCCGCTCGTGAGCGCGAAAAGTGAACCGCATGTCAGGCTCTGGCCCGCCCGTCGGACGCCGGCGGGCCGGATTCTATGGGTTTAACTTCCAGCGGCCTTTTTGGCGTCGCCGTTTCAATACGCGCCGCCCACCCGAGGTGGACATGCGCGCCCGAAAACCGATCGTTTTCTTCCGTCTCCGATGATGGGGCTGAAATGTTCTCTTCGGCATAGGTCAGCATTCTATCTTTTGCCCGTCTCAAGCGCAACCTGGACGATGAAAAAAGAAAAGGCTTCCGGGTCCTCAAAATAGGTTGAAGGGGCCGTAATGAAAGAAATAATATGTAGCAGACCGCATGCGAGAAAAAGGATCCGTCCATGCCCGACATCTCCATCATCATCGCCGCCTATAACGTCCAACGGGAAATCGATGTCCTTTTGGAGTCCCTGTGCCGCTCCCGCTTCAGGGATTTTGAAATTTGCCTCTGCGACGATGCCTCTTCGGACGATACCCGTCGCACGGTGGAGCGGTATCGGGACCGGCTCGCCATCAAACTCACCGTCAACCCGAGCAACCGGGGGGTGACCTATTCCCGGAACGCGGCGCTGGCGCTGGCCCAGCGCCCCCTCCTTCTTTTTTTGGACGCCGACGTCCGGCTCTCCCCGGACACCATTGACCGCCTGTGGGCGGCCATGGAACGGACCCGGGCGGACGTGGTGGTGGGGGGCTACGGCTCCACCGCGCTCGACCCCGGGATCTTTTCCGATTACTACGCTCTTTTTGTGAGTCAGTCGTTTCATGTGGCCCACGGGCCCGTTCCCTACAACGTCTTCAACGCGTGGTGCGCCCTCTGCCGGCGGGAGGTCATGTCCGTCACCGGAGGGCACGTGGTGGTCCCCAAGGGGGTGGAGATCGAGAACGAATCCCTGGGGCGGCGCATCGTGGCCGCGGGGTTTTCCTTGGTGTTGGACCCGGCCATCCAGGTGGACCATTTTTGGGGAGGGCACCGGAAATTGTTCTTCATATTCACCAGTCGTATTTATTGGTGGGTCAAGATTTTCCTGGCCACCCGGTGCCGTTTTGAGATCGCGCTGACCAACAGTTCCTACGGGTTCGGGACGGTGTGCTTCCCGCTGGCCGCGGCGTTCGGCGTTCTGGCTTTTTCCGTGGATCCCTGGTTCTGGATCGCGTCGGCCGCGGCCGGGGCGTTTTTCGTGCGGGCCTATGCGCCCTTTTACGGGTTCGTCTTCCGCCGCCGCCCCCTCTTCGTGCCGATGAGCGTTCTGTTGAGCGCCTACTTTTCGTTCATGATCACCGCCTGCGCCGCCTATTCCTTTATAGAGGAAGTGGTCCGCCTGGTTTTTGCCCGTCGCGGGACGCTGGATCCCGCCCTGTTCCGATGACGCCGCGCCGCCCATGAAGAAGATCGTCCTGTGCTATTCCCGAAATAACCCCTACTCCTACGACGCCCATACGCCGCTCTCCATCCTGTCCCTGGGGACTTTCCTGGAGACGAAGGGGGTGGAGGTCGATTATTTCGACGAACGCGTGCAGCCGATCGGGCGTTTCCACGAACTGCTCGCGCAGAAGCCGGCGCTGGTCGGGTTTTCCGTCATCGGCGGTTATCAGATCGCGTCGGCCGCCCGGCTTTCCCGCGCGGTCCGGCGGGATTCCCCCGCCTCCCTCATCGTCTGGGGCGGACTGGCGCCGACCACGCTGCCGAAAGAAACGGCGGCGGAAGATTTTGTGGATGCCGCCGTCGTCGGAGAGGGGGAGCAAACCCTGCTGGAATTGGTCCGTGGTCTCGGGGCGGGGGCCCTCGAGCTCTCCTCGGTCGCGGGCCTCGTTTTTCGCCGCGACGGCGGGATCGTGGTGAATCCTCCGCGTCCGGCCATGGACATGGAAGAGCTCCCGTTCGTCTACCAGGGAAAGGCCCGGGAGATGCTGCGGTTGTATTTGCGTCGGAAGAACGTGCGGGAAATGACGGGGTATGAGACCTCCCGCGGGTGCCCGTTCTTCTGCCGGTTCTGCTACAGCCCGCATTTCAATCGGGGGAACGTGCGGGTCAAATCGCTGGGGAAGATCGCGGAGGAACTGCGGAGCATCCGCGAGTTGGGGGTGGACGATTTCGATGTGTACGACGACACCTTGTTGGGCGGCCGCCAGGAGGAGATCCCGGCGTTCGTGGACCGTTTGGGTCGGACCGGTTTCCGATGGATCGGGAACCTGCGCATCAACATGGTGTCGGACGGCCTCATCGACAAGCTGGAAAAATCCGGTTGCCGATGGGTCTATTTCGGGCTGGAATCGAACGACGACCGCGTCCTGGCGGAGATGCGGAAGGGCATCACGTCGGAACAGATCCGCACGGGCGTGGAGGTGATGCGCCGGCACCGGGTGTCCACCGTCTATTCGATCGTCATGGGGCTTCCGTTGGAGAGCGAGGACATGGACGTGAACAAATATCTGGATTTCGCCGACCGGCTCCACGCGCTCCATCCGTCGGCGGAGATCCAGCTGCAGTCCTACGTGCCGCTGCCCGGGACGGACCTGTACGCGGCCTCCCTCCGCCGGGGGTTCCGCCCGCCCGTCCGGCTTCTGGACTGGGCGGAACTCGACCACTTCGGCGTCACCAATCCCTGGATCCGGCCGGCCTCGCTCCCCCGGAGACTTTACCTGAGTTCTTTCCTGGCGTATCGGTATAAACGGCACCTGGCGCATTTTCCGCTGGGCCTGTTTTTTTATCCGTTCCACCGGCTGGCGCTGTTCCGGTTCCGCCGGCGCTGGTTCGGTTTTTTCATGGAGGATTATTTTTATTTCGCGGCGCTCTTCGCGGCGAAGGCGCTCACGTCGCTGCGCTTCTTTTTGCGGGATGGCGGGGGGCGGTTCGGCGGGGAACCTCAGGCCAGGTAGTTTTTGTAGTCCTTCTTCCAAACGAACATATCGAACCAGATCATAAAATTCAACACGCACCACAGGGCGCGGCCGTTGTCCCGTTTGCGGGAGAAATGGTCCTGCCAGAGTCCCTCCACCATCGCCGGGTCGAGGAGACCGGACCGCCCCACGTTCTCGCGGGTGAAATATTTCCCATAAAAATCCTTCAGCGACTTCATGAACCAGATGGAGTGGGGCATTTCCAGCCCCATGTTCGTCCGCCGGTAGATCTCTTTCGGCAGGTAGGGTTTCATGGCTTCTTTCTGGATGTGCCGCCGACGGAGCCCCTTGAGCCGCATCTCCGGCGGGATGCGGCTGACGAACTCCACCACGGACCGGTCCATGTAGGGGAAACGGGCCTCCACGGAGTGGGCCATGAAGGTGCGGTCGTTTTTCACCATCAGGTCGTCCACGAAATAATATTTCATGTCGATGGCGGAGATGCGGTTCAGCTCGTCCGCGAAGTCGAGTTCGTCGAACATGTCGGAAAAATAATGGACGGTCTCGCGGAAGTCGTCCGGGGGACGCCGCAGGAGCCGGCGTTTCTCGTCGTCGGTGAGCACGTGCCGCCAGAAAAGATGGGATTCCGGAACGCTCTTCTCCGCCCCCTCCGTGAAACGCTTCAATATGAAATCGAGGCTGAGCTTGTTGTAGGACGTGGGCAGCCGCCGGGCCCCCTCGCGCAGCAGCCGCCGGAGGAAGGGAGGGGCGTAGCGGCGGTAGAGGCGGCGCATCTTGTAGGCGCCGTGCGTCTCATACGCGTTGAAAACCTCGTCGCCGCCTTCGCCGGACAACAGGACGGAGACCGTTTTCTTCGCCTCCCTCGAAAGGAGGAAGGACGGGATGGCGGCGCCGTCGCCGGTGGGTTCGTCCAGGTAGGCCATGTGGCGGAGCAAGTTGTCGGCCACGTCCTGCGGGTTGACCACGATCTCGTGGTGCACCGGCTTGAAGTAATCCACGACGATCTTCTGGTAGCGGGACTCGTCGAAACTCGGCTCGTTGATCTTGATGGAGAAGGTGTGGACCTCCCGTTCGGGATAGAGTTCCTTGGTCAGGGCCAGGAGGGAACTGGTGTCGAACCCGCCGGAAAGCGTCAACCCCAGGGGAGCGTCGGAGATGAGGTTCCGCCGCACCGCGTCCAGAAGGACCCCGTGCAGCCGGAGGGCGGTGTCCCGCTCGTCGAGGGAGTCGTTGGGGAGGTAGCGGACCCGGTAATATTCCCGTTCCTGGAACGTCCCCGCCTTGAGGTCCACCTCGTAGAGCTGCCCGGAACGGACCTCGGTCACGTCCTTGAAGGGCGTAAGGGAGCCGGGGATATAGGCCAGCGAGAAAAAGTGGTAGATGGCTTCGTGGTTCAACTCGCCGCGGAAGGCGGGGAGCTGGAGGAATGATTTTATCTCGGAGGCGAAGTAGAACCGGTTTTCTTTCGCCATGAAAAAAAGCGGCCGCAGGCCGAAGAAGTCCCGCACCACGTAGGCCTTGGCCTTCCGGACGTCGTAAAGACAGAACGCGAACATGCCGCTGACGTGGTCCAGAAGGGAGATGCCGATCTCCTCGTAGAGGCGCAGAAGCACCTCGGCGTCGGAGGTGGAGCGGAACCGGTATTTCTTGTCGAGGGAGAATTTGTGGATCAGTTCCTTGTAGTTGGTGATCTCTCCGTTGTAGGTCAGCCAGACGGAACGGTCGTCGTTGGTCATGGGCAGGTCGGCGTTGGAGGAAAGGTCGATGATTTTCAGGCGGGTGTTGCCCAGTGCGCATCGGTCGTCGTGCAGGACGTGCCGGGAATCCGGCCCGCGGTGACGGAGGATGTCCGTCATCCGGTGGACCTGTACGATGTCTTCCGGGGTGACGGAAGAATTAAGTGTCAGAACGCCCGCGATGCCACACATGAAGAGCAGGTCTCCTTAAGGAAGCCCGATGCGTCGAATCGACCGGTGACCGCTGAACCGGAAGGATTTTCCCTTTTCCGGAAGGATTGGTCAAATAACGCCGGCCGATCCGCGGCGCGGGCGATAGTCGAACCAATCGAAAAACGCGGGCCGGCCCCGGCCGGCGGCATACAGACCGAAATAAACCCCGGTGAATCCGCCGGCCACCTCTTTCGAAAGATAGCGCGTGGGGGCCGTTCCCAAAAGGACGTTCCTCCGACGGCCGGCGTCGAAGGAGAACCGATATTCTCGCGGCGAGGCATGGAGGCGGAGCGTGAGCGGACCCGCTCCGGCGGTTTTTTCCGAAACCACGGCCCGGAGGTCGCCGATCCGTTCTCGCAACAGGACGCATCGTCGGCCGCCGCGGTGCGTTACCGCGATGTCGTAGTGGTGCCGCTCGTTCATGTACGCCGTCAGGCCGGCCTCTTCCCGCGGCGACCGCGGAGCGTAGTCCATCCGGGCGGCGACTTCGCAGAAAAAATGTTGCTGCCGCCGGCCGATGAAAGAGGGGGAGGCCGCCTCGTCGAGCGTCGTCCCGGATCCGGTCAGCCGCAGCCAGCCCGGCCGGTCCGTAAGGGACCAGGATTTCTCATCCGGATTCCGAAGGAAATTCCAACAAAGCCGCCTTCGGGGGGAGTCGAAGTCGTCCCGTTCCGGTTCCCGGGGCCACCGGCACGGGGGGCCGGCGGGCCCGTCCATCGTCATTTCGACGGTTCCGCCGGTCGTCACCCGCGGCCAACCGTTTTTCGTCCACACCACCGGGGCCAGGAACGTCTCGCGGCCGAGGTGGTGGTAGTGCTCGTCCACCGGACGGATGCCGAGGAAGACCATCCACCAGGAGCCGTCGGGCGACTGAACGAGATCTCCGTGGCCGGTGGCCTGGATGGGGTGGCGGCCGCGGTGGCGGTGCGTCAGGAGGGGGTTATCGGGACAGGGCTCGAACGGGCCCCACGGCGAACCGGCCCGGGCCACGGTCTCCATGTGCCCGTACTCCGTGCCGCCTTCGGCGATCATGAGGTAATAGCGGCCGTCGATCTTGTAGAGGTGCGGCCCTTCCGGATAACGGCCGCCCGTGCCGCGCCAGATCGTTCGGAGAGGCGTCCGGCGTTGGCCGGTGGCGATGTCGATGCGGGATTGGAGGATCCCGTCCTCCCCGGCGCTGGTCAGGTAGACCGCTCCGGAGGCGTCGAAGAAAAGGGACGGGTCGATGCCGGGTTGGTCCAGCCAGACGGGGTCCGACCATTCTCCGGAGGGGTCGGCCGCGGAGACGAGGAAATTCCCCTTGTCCGAGACGTTGGTGGTGACCATGTAGAAGCGGCCGTTGTGGAAACGGAGGGTGGGGGCGAAGATGCCCTGGGAAGGGGCGGCGCGGTCCAGCGGAAGCTGGCTTTTCCGCGTGAGACAGTGGCCGATGGGCCGCCAGTGGACCAGGTCGCGGCTGTGGAAGAGAGGAACTCCGGGAAAATATTCGAAACTGCTGGTGACGAGGAAGTAGTCGTGCCCCACACGGCACACGCTGGGGTCGGGATGGAAACCCGGAAGAAGGGGGTTGACGATTTTCATGGGGCGTGGGGGCCGGAAGACGGTCTGGGCGGCCCCCGTGGGTGGATTATCTTTTCTTGAAGATCCCTTTGAGGTCGGGGAGGGCGGGTTTGGATTCGCCGGCGTCCGCCGGCGCGCCCGTCCCGGGAATCGGAAGAGCCGACTGGCCCTTGGTTTTCAGGTCCTCGAGGGTTTGGTCGATCTGGCCCTGAGCGGACTGCAAAAGCTGGTCTTTTTTGTTGAATTTGTCGGTGATGCCTCCTGTTTTTCCGTCCAGTTGGGAGGTGAGTTTCTGTTTTTCGCCGTCCACCAGTTCGCTCACGCGCGCCCGGAAGGAGGCCTTCAGTTCCTCCAGCTCTTTCGACAAGACCTGTTTCACGGCGTTCTTAACGGCATCGTCCACGTTGGTGGAAAGCTTGAAGTCCGGGCTGGTGAGGGTGTCCGAGACCGCCACGGTCACGTTCAGGCGGTCCAGCGTGGTCAGCACGTCGTGCAGGATCTGCAGAAGGCGATTCTTTTTCTGTTCGGCGGAGAGGGTTTGTTCCAAGACCACCGGGGCGGCCTCGAACCGGATATCGCCGGCGATTTTTTCCGCCTTGATCGTCAGGTCGGCCGTCACGACGCCGTTGCCCTCCCGGATGGACACCGGGGCCCCCACTTGGCCGAGTTTCGTGTCCGCCAGGCCGATCCCCGCGTATCTCAACCGGACCTGTTCCCTCGGGGTGTCGGTGGTGTAGTCGAACTCTCCCCGCAGGGAAAGACTCTGCGGCCCCGCTTCGCTTTTTCCGGAGATTTCCAGGGCGATGGGCTTTCCTACTTTTTTCGGGTCCGAGGTCACGTCTTTCAAAGTGCCTTTGTAGGTCAGCGGATCCGTGCCGGCGGTGACCCCGCTGAGTCCGGCGTTTTTCAGGTGGAACGCGGGCCAATTGTAGCGGAACGGGAAATGGATGTCGCGGCCGCGCCGGTCCGGCGGCGGAGGGGTTTCCTCCTCTTTCTTCTGAGGGATGATTTTCCGGATCTTGTGGAACCATCCCAACGCTTTCTGTATTTTGCCGAACCATTCCGGTCCGATGAGTCCCCGGGTGATGCCCTCGGCGCTGAACCCGCTCTTGACTTGGCCCAGGGCGTTGTCCATGTCCTGTTGCCGGAGTTTGTCGATCTCCTTGAGGGCGTTTTTGGCCTGGGACACCTCCGCCATGACGGAGGCCTTCAGTTCCGCCAGCTGTTTCTTGGTTTGTTCGAGGTCCGCCTTAAGTTTTTTGCCTTCGGAGAGAATATCCTTGGCTTTTTTCAGGCCTTCCGCGCCGGAAAAATTTTCGGATTTGACCCGCTGGACGAAGGCTTTGACCCGGTCCGATGGGGCCTCGAGGTTGACGGCATCCGCTTTGGATTCCCAGCCTTGGGTGAGGGCGGGGAGGCGGTCCTGTTCCCCCTTTATCTTCTGATAGGAAGCCAGGTTTTCCAGTTGGACGAGTTTTTTCGGATCGTATTGTTCTTTCAGGTTGGCCATGGCGAAAGAAAAAGTCTCTTGGCCTTTTTCCGCCAGGGCGGAGGGTTCGTCCTTGTCCGCGGGCCGTTCCTCTGTGGCCGGTTTCTTCTTCTTGGACACCGCGCCGCTGGACTTGCGCGGCGTGCCCGTGGCGAGGCCGATGATCTCCGCGTTCTCGACGATGATTTTTTTCCAGGCCAACGGTTTGGCGGCCAGATCGAAACGCAGGGATTCCACGTCGAGCGTGTTGATCATGGGGCTGTCCGGGTCGGCCACCTGCAGGCCGCGAAGGGTCACGCTCATTTTACGGAGATTGATGTTGACGTCGTCCAGTTCCACTTTGGCGCCGTTCATCCGGGTTCCGGCCGCCTCGAGGGCGCATTTCACCGCCCCGTCGAGGAAGAAAACGGTGAAGACCCCGATGAGGGAGAGGACGACGACCGTGGGGATGAGGGCTTTCCAGCGCATGGGTTTAGGAGTAGCTGGCGTAGAGGCCGTAGAGTTTGGAGGCCTTCAGCATCTGGACGATCTTCCAGGTGCGCACTTTTTCCAGGAATTTCTCGCGATAGGTTTTGACGGCCCAGGCCAGGACGAAATACAGAGGTCCGAAGAGGAGCAGGGCGAACACCAGACTGCCCAGGGTGAGCGTGTTGTTGAAGTTCGTCCACGCCAAGAGGGGGGTGTTGTAGAGTTCCGTCCAAAAGTGTTTGAGGGCGGGGAGGGTGAGAAGGGCGTATCCGATCTTGTTGAAAAGAGGGTCCAGAAAATAGGAGAACGCGGAGAAGGCGGCCAGGGACACGAAGGCCGAACTGATGTTCACCCGCAACAGGAGGATCAGGACCAGGACCGGCAGGTTGTGGAGACTGGCGGTGGGGGTGATGCCGGCGATGGAGCCCAGGGCGATGCCCGCCGCGATCTGGCGCGGAGAGGCCTCTTTATTAAGGATGTTGATGAGTTTAAGGATGAGTTTGATGGTGATCATGCAATTTCCTGATGCGGTATTCTAGGGTAATTTGTTTCGTTCGTCAATTCGTCCGTTGAGAAATCAATGCGTGTCGCCGGCGACGGGTTCGCCGGGGGCGTCGAGAAGGGAGAGGCGTCGCCGGACCGTTTCGGCGATTCGACGGTAGCCTTCTTGGTTCGGATGGCCGCGATCGGCGGACAAATGGCCGGTCCGGGAAAAATCGCCCAGTTCCCGGTGCAGGTCGATGAAGGGGATTCCCTGGTCCATCGCGAAATCGCGAAGGACGTCGTTGGCCCAATAATTCGCAAAGGGATATCCCATCAAAACGAGACGGAACCCGTGTTTCCGGGCCAAACCGGCCAGGGCGTCGAGATCCTGCGTCAGCACCGTGGCCGCGGGGAGGCTGTTTTTAAAGACCGCCCATTTGTTCGGGGGGAGATGGTGAAGCAAGGAGAGGCGGGGGAGGGAAAAATTCAGGGCTTGAATCATTTCCGGCGAGAGATGTTCGGGGTCGGGCAGTTCGTCGGCCCAGAGGCGGTAATAAGGATTTTTTTCAGCGTAATTTTTCACGATCGAACGTTCGGCGGAATAGAGGACGGCGTCCTGTTGAATGAGGCCGATCCGTGCGCTGCCCAGATGCGACCAGAACGGGAATTCAAGCGGAAGGAAGGGGGGGCGGTCTTCCAGACTTTTGAAATGGGCCCGGGCCGCCCGCAGGTCCCCAGACAGGAGTTCGCTCCACCCCAGGGTTTCAACGAATAAAAAGGAAAAAGGATACCCGTCGGGCACTTTTTGAAGGATATTTTTAAAAAATTCCCGGCTTTTTTGCGGGTTCCCCCGTCCGATTTCCATCCACCCCTTCCCCAGAAGGAAGCAGACCCGCCCCTTTCGGTCGGGCGCCGGCGGGTTGGTCGAATAGAACCGGACGGTTTCTTCCGACGGCGGTCCCGCTTCCGCCAACCGCCGCGTTTCGGCGATGAGCAGGTCGATGGGGACGACCAACGGCCGCCGGCGATAAAGGGGGGCGACCGCTCGAAAGTTGGCCAACGCTTCGGGATATTTGTGGGACAGAAACTGGGCCGTGGCCAGCAAAAAACGTTCGTCGTCGGAAAGGACCGCGCGCCGGCCCAGGGTTTGGAGGACAGCGTCCGGTTGTTGAAAAACCATCAGGGCCTCCGAGGCGTCCTCTGGGGACACCGGAGGGGGGGAGATGTTTTGGCGCCCTGGCCCGGCGAGGAGATGGTTGAACAGGAATTTGTAGGTGCGGGATCGCTGCAGAAACGATTGCGCCACGCCGCGCGGGCCGTGCGCGGCGTACAAGGTTTTCCAGTCCACCCCGCTCCACTTCCAGCCGTTGTTGATGCCCCCCATATAGATGAGCGTTTTCGGCGTGGCGCGGGAAAGGGCGGCCCGGAGACGATGCAGTTGTTGGGAGGTATTTGTTCCGCCGTAGCCCAGGTTGAGGACGTGTGTGGGTTGTCGTGCGGACAGGAGCCCCTCCAGTTGTTGCGGGTAACTCATGCCGGGCGGGGCCCCGGCTCCCTGGGTGTGGGAATCGCCGAGACACCAGACGTCGCCGAAATCGCCGGGATCGGCGGGCAGTCGGGGATCGGGATAACGATAGAGGTGTTTTCCCAAAAGCCACAGAGATGTTTCTGAAAGTAGAAGGAGAAGGGCCAGGAGCGAAAGCGTCGTCCAAAGAATTTTTCCGATGAGGAGACGCTTTGCCGGCGGGCCGGAAGGGGGTTTTGGCAAGAGGGGGAAGGGGAGTTATCGGGCGGCGGATTTTAAAAAGCGCACATAGTCCGGGATCCCTTTTTCCGGCGGATAGGCGGCCTTGAACCCGATCGTCTTTTCCGCCAGGGCGGGGTCGGCCTGGGTGGCTTCCTGATAAAAATTGTACGGGTTGTCGAAATAATCCGTGGGCCGGTCGGCGCCCAGGGCCTTGTTGAGGAGGGAGATCACCTGGTTGAAGGTGGTGGGGAGGCCGGTGCCCGTGTTGAAAATGCCGCTCCCCCGGAAGGCGAAGGCCTTCATGTTGGCCTGGACGACGTCCTTCACGTAGATGAAATCGCGGTATTGTTCGCCCCACTTGAACACCCGCGGCGGTTTCCCGGCGGCGATCTGTTGGTAGAGCTGGTAGATCATGCTGGCCGCGGATTTCTTGTGAAATTCCAGGGGGCCGTACACGTTGAAATACCGCAGGCCGACGATGGAAAGGTTCGGGTTCTTTCGGACATAGGCGCGCGCAACCTTGTCCATCTCCACTTTGCTCTCGCCGTAGACGTTGGCCGGCGCCGGCGGCTGGTCTTCTCGCATGGGCACGGCGCCCTTGCCGTAGGTGGCGGCGCTGGAGGCGTAGACCACCTTGGGGCATCCCGTCGACAAGGCGTGGTCGAGGATCTTTTCGAACGCCGTGACGTTCACCGACATCATCAGGTTCCTGTCCATTACGGTGGTGTCGGTGATGGCCCCCTGGTGAAAGATGCCGTCCAGTTTTCCCAGGGAGGCGTAATCGAAGGTGCGGATGTCTCCGGCGTGCACCGTTCCTGTGAAATCGCGCAGGTTCTCCCGCGTCCCGGTGGAAAAGTCATCGAGGGCGTGGACGTGATGGCCTTCGGCGGCCAGATGGAGGGCCAGGTTGGCGCCGATCATTCCGCCGGCCCCGGTAACCAGGAATTTCATGTGATTTCTCCCGCACCGTTATTTTTCGGACAGCTGCCGCAAAGGAAAATTATAGCTGTTTGGCCGGGCGTTTTCCACGCCTATGAAATCTTCCGGCGGCCACAAGCGGTCTCCTGGACAGGACGCGGCGGGAATGGATAGAATGAGAGTACCCGTTCAACGGCGAACCGTCATGGACAAAAAATACACGAGGATGATCCGAGGCATGAAAAAAGGCCGGAAACGCGAGTGGAGCGTCTACGTCCTGCGTTGCGGGGACGGCTCCTTCTACACGGGGATCGCCAAGGACGTGGCGGCGCGGCTGGAAAAACATCGGAGCGGGAAGGGGGCGGCCTATACCCGGACCCATCTGCCGGTGGAGCTCATCTACCAGGAGAACAAGCGGACGCGGTCCGCGGCGCTGATCCGAGAAGCCGGGATCAAGGCCATGCCGAGGAGCAAGAAGGAGGAGTTGGTGAGGGAGGCGCGGAAACGATGACCCGGCGGGCGGCGAGATTCCTCGCTTTTTTCGGGTTGCTCCTGTTGGCCGCCGCCGGCGGATTGGACAACTATCTTCAATTTCACAACACCCTGGCCCGCGGCGGTCGGTGGATCGGGTCCAAACTCCGGATGGCCGTGCATCCGGTCGGTTCCGTGGAGTTCATGTTCACCACGCTCCCTCTCCGGCGGGATGTCCTCAATCTGGGAAGTTGCTGGGGTTTTCAGGAAGTGCTCTCCGGCGCGCCGGTCCGTCCCGCGCGGGTGGATTTCGATTTTCGATGCGAGGACGCCTTTGTCGTCTTCATTTTCAACAGGGGGGAGGACCGTTTCGAGGGCCTTCGGCTCAGTTCGGAACGCTCCTCGGACAGCGGTTATTTCAAAGCAACCACGGAAGGGATGTTCCTTTCCCGGGTTCCGCTGGCCGTCCCCCGATGGGGCGGAGGGTGGAACCGGTTTTCGATTTTCTCCGTCGGCGGAGGTTTGGAGGTCCGTATCAACGACGTTTCGCTGGGGACGGTCCCCGCGCGGTTCGAAACGGGGCAAATCGGTTTTCGGGGATCGGCCCGGCCCGTGTGGGTGGACAACATCCGGGTCTGGGACGCCGAGGGGAAAGTGCTTTTGCGCGAATCGTTCGGCCATTGGAAAGGACTTCGCCGCCGCGCCGTCTGGGCGGCCGGTCTGGGATTGTTGGCCGGGTTCCTGGCGTGGTATGGGAGCCGTGATTGGCGGTGGGGGCGGCGGATTTCGGTCTTGGCCCTCTTCGCGGCGGCCCAATGGCTTCTTTCCCTGGCCAACTTTTATGTCCCGTGGCGGCCGGATCCTCCCCGGCATGAGGTCGATGTTCAACGGGCGCGTTGCCGGGCTCCGGCGCTCTTTTCGGAGCACACCGGCTACCGGGGGGAGGATCAGTTGCCGGAGAATTTTTCTAAAAATTTTTCCGGCGGCCCCGCCCCGGGCGTTTTTCGGATCCTTTTGTTGGGCACATCCCAAACGGCGGGCGCCGGCGCCCACCGGGTGGAGCGGGCCTTTGTGCCGCGGTTGAAGGCGCTTCTCAATGAGCGGGTCGTCCCGGGCCGGCGATACGAATGTCTCAATGGGTCCATCGCGGGGGTGAAGGCCGAAGAGATATTGAAACTGTACGACGGGGAATGGAAATCCTTGTTGAAACCCGACATGGTCATTTTCAACCTGTCGCCTCCGGGGGACAATCCCGACGAGCTGATGGTTCCCATGATCCGGTTCCTTGAAAAGAACCGAGGCGAGGGGATCCGCACGATTCTCGTGTGCGAGGCCCGGTACGTTTCCCGAACCAAATCCCGATGGAACCGGTATGTCAAACAGTTGGGGGAATCGTTCGGTGTGCCGGTGGTGGACATGCACGAGCATTTATTGAAACACGCCGCGGACGGTTTCTTGTGGTGGGACGATTCGCACTTCACCCCGTACGCGCATGGGCTGGTGGCCGAACGCCTCCGGGAGGCGGTGGAGGCGTTTTTGGGCGATGAAAAAAACGGGCGAAAGGCGCGGGGGAGAACCTGATGTTGTTCAACAGCGTGGAATTCTTTTTCTTCCTGGCCACCGTGCTGTTCGTCTACCACACGGGACCCGCGGTCCTCAAGCGGCCGTTGTTGCTGGCGGCGAGTTACGTCTTTTATATGTCGTGGAACCCCGCGTACGGTCTTTTGCTTTTCGCGGTGACCCTGCTGTCTTATGCCGTCGGCCGCGGGATGGAGAGCGTCCGCCGACACGCCCGGATTTTACTGTGGGCCGGGATCGGCGCCCATCTGGCCGTGATGTTCATTTTCAAATATTATTCGTTTTTCTCGGAGAACGTGAATTGGACGTTGGGGCGGCTGAGTCTGGGCTGGGACGCCCCGGCCGTGGAGATCCTTCTCCCCATCGGGATCTCGTTTTACGTTTTTCAATCTCTGAGTTATATGGTGGACGTTTATCGGCGGCAGGTGGGCGCGGAACGCAACTTGTGGCTGTACATGCTCTATATTTCGTTCTTCCCCCAGCTCGTCGCCGGGCCCATCGAACGCGCCTCGAACCTTCTGCCGCAGTTGAGAAAAGACCATTCTTTCGACAAGGAGGGGCTGCGGAGCGGCCTGGTGTTGATCGCCACGGGACTTTTCAAAAAGATGGTTTTGGCGGAAAACTTGTCGATCCTGGTGTCGGCGGCGTTTTTCCGGCCGGAGACCCGCGGCGGGCTCGGGCTGTATCTCGGCGCGCTCATGGCGCGGTACATGATCTATTGCGATATCGCCGGGTATACCGATATTGCGTTGGGGTGCGGCCGGGCGTTCGGGATCCGCCTGAGCAAAAATTTCGACAGGCCCTTCGCGGCCAGGAACATCAGCGAATACTGGCAGCGATGGCACATGACGCTGTCCGGTTGGTTCAGGGACTATGTGTTCTACTCGCTGGCCGCCGGCCCGCTGGCCCGGTTCGGAGTGCCGGTCCTGGTGTTTGTCACCTTCCTTCTGCTCGGACTCTGGCACGGCGCCTCGTGGAATTTCGTGATATGGGGATGCGTGAACGGAGGGATGGTGGTCGTTTACCAGTCGACCCGGGGCTGGCGGGAGAAATTCCAAGTCCCGGCGGCCCTGCGGACCGCCTTCACATTTCTTGCGCTGGTCGGGCTTCCGACGGTTTTCGTTGTGACGAAAGACGTGGGGCAGTCCCTTTTTGCCTTCAAGAAGATATTCGGCGTTTTCTCCCAAGCCGGGGATTGGTGGGATATCGGTTGGTTGTTCGAGGGGCGCAACGCCGTCTATCTTCTCTCCTCGGCCGTTTTTATCGGGGGGATGGAGATCGCGCAAAAGTTAAACGAGAAAGAACCGGTGCTGGAAACGATCGGGCGCTGGCCCGCCGGCCGCCGCCGGCTCGCGTATGCGGTTCTCGGGCTGGTGGCCGTCGCGGCCGTCGGTTTGATTTTTTTCCGGCAGACGAACACCGCGTTCGTGTATTTCCAATTTTGACATGGGGGACCGGATGAATTTCATCGGGAATCTGGGGCCGCTCATCGACGGGAAGACCGGGGAGGTCCATGAAGGCGGCGCGCTGAAATCCCGGATCCGCCGCCGGGCCGCGGAGCTGGCCGTCGAGGGGATCCTCGGCGGAGACCGGGTCGCGTTGGCTTACGGGAATTCTCCGGAACTCCTGATCGACCTCCTGGCCCTTTGGGAACGGCATGCGTGCGCCATCCCGTTGGATCCGGGGCTGCCCGCTTCCGAGGTGGAGCGCGTGCTTCAACACGCGGAAGCGCGGATGCTGCTGTCTCCCGGACGGACGCAACGACTTCGGGACTCCTCCCGTCGCGAGGCCGGAGAGGCGCTGATCCTGTATACCTCCGGGACCACGGCTCTTCCGAAAGGGATCGTCCATACGTTTGAGGGGTTGGCCTCGAAGTTCCGCGCCCTCACGGAGAACATCGAGGCGGCTTCCTGGAAAACGGTCCTTTGTCTTTTGCCGATGCATTTCGGCCACGGGCTGATCTGTAACTGTCTCTGGCCGTGGCTCGCGTCCCGGGGGCTCGTCCTGTTTCCGTCCAACGATCTGGAGGTTTTCTCCCGGTTGGGAGAGGCGGTGGACCGATACCGCGCGGATTTCTTCAGCACCGTGCCGTCGATTTGGCGGTGGGTGCTCCACACCGGCGCCGCGGCGCCGAGGATGAAAACGCTGAAACGGGTCCATTGCGCCTCGGCCCCGCTGGACGAGCCGCTGTGGGAACAGGCCAACGCCTGGACGGCCGGGGCCCCGGTGGTCAACGTCTATGGAACCACGGAGACGGCCGGTTGGATCGCCGGCACCGCCCCGGGGGAGCGTCCGGAGGACGGGAGCGTGGGCGGCGGATGGGGATGTGAATTCCAGGTTCGGGAGGCCCGGGAGGGCGTGGGGGAGGTCTGGGCCAGGACCGACGCGCTCATGAAAGGGTATCTCGGCCGGCCGGAAATGACGGCGGCGGTTCTTCGGGCGGGATGGTACCGGACCGGAGACCTCGGCCGCCTGGACGATCGGGGTCGGCTCCATCTGCGGGGGCGCCTGGACGACGTCATCAACAAGGCGGGGCTCAAAATCTACCCGGACGACGTGGAGGAGGTGTTGAAACAATGCGCCGGCGTGGCGGATGTCTGCGTTTTCGGCGAACCCCACCCGCTCTTCGGGGAAGAGGTGGCGGCGGCCGTGGTGTTGAAGGGGGACGCGCTCTCGCGCGTTCAGAGTTGGTGCGACGGGAAGTTGGCGGGTTTTAAGATTCCGCGGAAATGGTATCCGTTGAAGGAGATCCCTCGGAACGAGAGGGGCAAGGTGAGCCGACGCCGGGTTTTGGAGCTGTGCCGGGGGTGAACATGGAGTCCATGGAAGATCGTCTTAAAAAAATCGTCCGGTCCGTTTTCAACCTGGGCCCCTCCGGAAGCCTCGACGGCCTGGTCTACAAGGACCATCCGCGATGGGATTCGCTGGGGCACATCCAACTCATCCTTTCGTTGGAGAAGGAATTCCGGGTGAAGTTCTCCAGCGAAGACGTGGTCTCCGTCCGAACGCTGGAGGACATCGCCTCGCTTCTTCGGAAAAAAGGGGGTCAGGCGTCCTGATCGTACCACTTCAGGCGTTTCGTCCCCTGGTCCACCGCCGCAAAGATCAGGAATCCCGATAACGACAGCACCGTCAGTCCGCAATAGATGTCCACGACGCGGAACTGGTCCCACGCCCGCCAGATGAAAAATCCGATCCCGTCCTCGCTGAACGTGAATTCCGAGGCCACCACCATCACCAGCCCGTAGCCCAGGCCCATCTTGAGCCCGCTGAGGATGTCCGGAAGGGAGCCTCGGAGGGCGATGGAGAAGAACCGTTTGCCGGGCGGGATCCGGAAGACGGTCACGATGTCCATGTAATCTTCTTTGAAGAGGCGCCGGCAGCCTTGGAGCGTGCTCAACAGGACCAGGAAAAAAATGCCGATGGCGATGATGGCGACCTTGGAACTTTCGCCGATCCCGAAGACGACCATCAAAAGGGGGAAGACGGCCAGTTTCGGGATGGGGTAAGTCACCGCGATCAGAGGGTTGAGGAGCCGCGCGGCGACGGGGTGCAGGCCCAGTTCCAGTCCCAGGAAGACGGCCAGGGGGACGGCCAACAACGCGCCCATGGCCAGCCGCAGGTGGCTTTGCAGGACGCCCCGCAGGAACGTGTCGTCGGTCCGGAGGAGGACCCACAACCGATCGAGGATGTGCGAGGGCGGCGGGAAG
>JAKLDV010000041.1 GCA_022703335.1 Elusimicrobiota bacterium | reverse complement strand
GTAGCGCGCCTGGAACTTGCCGTCCTGGGGCACGAAGCGCTCGGCGATGTCGAGGCTCGCCATGATCTTCAGGCGGGAGATGAGCGCCGGGAGGATCGCCTTCGGCGGCGTCATGCCGTTCCCGCTCTCGACGAGACGGATTCCGTCGACCGCGGGGCGTCGCCGATCTTATAGATGATCAGAACACCCGCGGCCACGACACACGCGGCACCGAGAACCCCCAACCCATCGGGCAGCTGCCCCCACAAAAACCAGTCCCAAAGACCGGCGAAAACCACGGTGGCGTAGATGAACGGACCGATTTGCGAGGCGGGCGCCAGGCCATAAGCCCGCGTGAGGCACAATTGGCCGACGCTAGCGCAGGCCCCCATCCCCGCCAGGAACAACCACAGGGGAGCGGACGGGCTCACCCAGCGGCCCGCCAGAGGCGCAGCCGAAATAAGCGTGGAAAAAAGACTGAAATAAAAAACGATGCGGACCGT
Organism: Elusimicrobiota bacterium; assembly: GCA_022703335.1. Taxonomy (GTDB): domain Bacteria; phylum Elusimicrobiota; class Elusimicrobia; order FEN-1173; family FEN-1173; genus JAKLDV01. Next base: position 19,256 of record JAKLDV010000041.1, on the reverse strand, counting down.
GGGTTCGGTCAACGTCAACCGGCGAATGCCGACCAACGCCATGGCCGCCAACACCCCCGAAGCCAGCGCGAGACAGGCCACGGGCTGAAAAAGTCCCAACCCCGGTTTCAAGATAAGGAGGACCCCTAAAAATCCCAGGGACAGGAACCAAGCCAATCCCGACGGAATTTTCTCTCCCAGAGAGAAATGGGCGAAAAACGGCATGAAAAGCGGCGAGGTGTAGCTGAGCAGGAGGGCATCCGCCAGCCGCATGCGGCCGATGGCGTAGAACGAACAATACATGGCGGCCAGACCGAAGACGCCCCGATACAGGTGTTGCAGGATGTATTTTGTTTTAAGGCTGCCGAACCCGTTACGCAGCACCAGCGGCATCAGCGCCAGGAGGCCGAACGCGTTGCGAAAAAAAACGATTTCTTCGGAGGGAAGGGCCTCGGAAGCCACTTTGATGGCCGCTCCCAGGGCGGCGAACAGAAAACACGCCGCCACAAGCAGGACGGAAGCTCTTTTCAACATGGTCGGATTTTTCGGTGGACCGGCGAAACGCGGTCCCGTCAGAAAGGGATCACCACTTTATCTTTTCGATGCGGGAAAGGGCCTCCCGCAGGCGGGGGACCGGCACGGTGAGCGCCAGACGCACGTATCCTTCGCCGGAAGGACCGAGCCCGTTGCCCGGCGTGGCCACAATGTGGGCCTCGTCCAAGAGGCGCTCGACGGTCTTGGCCGAGGAATACCCCTCGGGCACATGGACCCACACGTAAAACGTGGCCGGGGGTTCAAAAACCTTCCATCCCAGCCGGCGAAGTCCGCCGACCAGGACGTCGCGCCGTTCTTTATAAATGCGCCTCATCTCCGCCACGCAATCCTGCGGCCCGGAAAGCGCCGCCACCGCGGCCTCCTGCACCGCCTGAAAAACGCCGGAATCGTAGTTGTCTTTCAGGCGGCCGAGGGCCTTGACCACCTCGGCGTTGCCGCACACCCAGGCGGCGCGCCAACCGGTCATGTTGTAGGTCTTGGAACAGGAATGGAACTCCACCCCGATCTCCTTGGCGCCGGGGATGGAGAGGAATGAAACCGGCGGTTCGCCGAAATAGATCTCCGAATAGGCGGCGTCGTGCGCGACGATAAAATCATACCCACGCGCCCACGCCACCACCTTCTCGAAAAATCCGCGGCCGGCCACCGCGGAAAGCGGGTTGCTGGGATAGTTCAGATACAGGATCTTCGCCTTGCGCAGCACCTCCTTCGGGATCGCCTCCAGCTGGGGCAGGAAGTCGTTCTTTTCCAGGAGCGGGATGAAATGGGGCACGCCCCCGGCGAGCAAAACCGCGCTGTTGTAGGCGGGATAGGCCGGTTCCGGAATGAGGACCGCGTCGCCGGGGTTCACGAAGGCCAGAGGGAAATGCGTCAGCCCGTCCTTGGAGCCGATGAGGGCGTGTATCTCCGTGTCCGGATCGAGGACGACGTTGAAACGGTTTTTATACCATTGGGCCACGGCGTGGCGGAACGTCTTCAGCCCCGCACCGAAAGGATATTGATGGTTGGCCGGAACGGCCAGCGCCTTCTGCCCGGCGGCGACGATGTGGGGCGGGGTGGGCAGGTCGGGGTCGCCGACGCCGAGAGAAATGATGTCCGCTCCCCGCGCCAGGGCGGCCTTCTTCTTCTCGTCGATGGCCACAAAAAGGTACGGCGGCAGGCTCTCCAGCCGCTGCGATATCTTCGCTTTCATTTTTTTCTCCCGTCGGACCGCGTCGTCAAACCCGCAAAATCAAAAGGGGGGGGTCTTTCCGTCGGCCCCGTCGTTCTTCTCAAAAATCTTCCAGAGGACCGCCAGCGCAAGCATCAGCAGGGCCAGCGCGGTCACGTTCACGACCCAGCCTTCAAAAATCCCCAGTTTATACGGATACCCCTCGTAGCCGAAATCGCTCCAGGTTTTCGAGGTGAGGAGCACCTGGAAAAGGGGGACGATCTTGACGAAAATCCCCCCTTCGCAGACCAACAGGGACCACAAAAGCCAGTACAGGATGCCCGAAACCGCCGGCACCACCACCAGAACGATCGCCACGTGGACCGGGTCGTAAACGACGTCGTCGGGGGAGACGTCTTCGCCGAAAAGCCACGCCACGTACCGCCGGACGCGCGCCGGCCACGACGGGGATGCGCGCACCCTAGACCACGCGGTTGAGGAGAGAACCGATCTTTTCCACGCGGATCTCCACCCGGTCTCCCCGTTTCAACGGGCCCACGCCCGACGGCGTGCCCGTGGAGATGATGTCCCCCGGCTCCAGCGTCATCACCTGGCTGATGTGGGACACCAGCCGGCTCACGCCGAAGATCAACTGGGAGGTGCGGGAGGACTGGCGGCGTTCGCCGTTCACATACGCCTCGATCTTCAGGTCCTCGGGCGAGATGCCCGACACGATCCACGGCCCCAGGGGCGCAAACGTGTCGAACCCTTTGGCCCGGGTCCACTGGCCGTCGGACCGCTGCAAATCCCGCGCGGTCACGTCGTTCATGAGGGTGTACCCCAAGATATATTTCTTCGTCCCCTCCAACGGCACGTTCCGTGCGCGGCGGCCAATGACCACCGCCAATTCCGCCTCGTATTCCACCTGCCGGGAAGCCGCGGGGAGGCGGATGGGTTCGTCCGGCCCGATGACGGCGCTGGCCGGTTTCAAAAAGATCAGCGGTTCCTTGGGAATCTTATGTCCGAACTCACGGGCGTGGTCGGCGTAGTTCAAACCGATGGCGATGATCTTCGTCGGCTCGCAGGGCGCCAGGAGTTGCACGTCTTTGAGGGGCCAGACCAAGCCGGTCGGCGAAGAATCACCGAACGGATCGGGCAACAGTTCCTCGACGGTGCCGCGGGAAACGCGGCCCCACCGGACGGCTCTTCCTGTCTGAAACCGGCAGAAAATCATGGCCCGGGGCGCCCTACTTTCCGGCCTTCTGCTTCCGGTCGGAAAGGCCCAGCACGTCGCGCATGTCGTAGAGTCCCGGCTTTCGGCCGACGACCCAATGGGCGGCGGCCACCGCGCCGGTGGCGAAGGCCTCGCGCGTGGTGATGCGGTGGATCAACTCCAGCCGCTCCCCGTTGCCGAAGAAAAAGACGGTATGGTCGCCGACCACGTCGCCGCCGCGCAGCGCGTGGACCCCGATCTCCGCCGATCGGCGCGCCCCCACCTGTCCCTGCCGTCCATAGACGAACGCGGAACCCGGCCGGCGGCCGCGGGCGATGGCCTCGGCGAGACGCTGGGCCGTGCCTGACGGCGCGTCCTGCTTCAGTTTGTGGTGGACCTCCGTGATCTCCACGTCATAGTCCGGAAGGAGTTTCGCCAGGGACTCCGCCACATCGAAGAGCAGATTGGCGCCGAAGCTCATGTTCGGCGAAAAAACCACCGGGACCGGTTTGATCGTCTTCAGGAACTCGTCCTTCTGCGTTCCGCGCAATCCGGTGGTGCCGACGACCATCGCTTTTTTGGCGGCCGCCGCGAGAGCCGCGTTCTTCAGGGTGGATTCCGGCGAGGTGAAATCGATGACCGCGTCGCATTTTTCGATCACCTTCCCCAGGTCCGACGATACGACGACGCCCTCCAGTTCCTTCCCCACCAGCCGATGTCCCTTGGACTCCACCAGTCCCGCCAGGGAAACTCCCTTGTCGCCCGCGGCCCGCGCCAGGATGGCCGCTCCCACCCGTCCACCGACCCCGCAAATCGCCAGTCTGATCATATTTTCATTCCTTTCTCGCTCCACGATCAACCGCGGACCGACGGCGCTTCCGACAAACCGTAGGCCTTCATCGCCTTCACCAGTTTCTGTTTAGCGGTTTCCTCCATGGGACAAAGCGGCAGGCGCAGTTCGCCGGAACAAAGCCCCAGCCACTCCACCGCGGTCTTCACCGGGATGGGATTCGTCTCCAAAAAGAGCGCCTTCGTCAGGGGAGTCATCCGCGCATGAAGCTCCTGGGCTTTTTGCGTATCGCCCTTCTTCAACGCCTCGCACAACGCGACAACGTCCTTGGGGATGATGTTGGCGATGACCGACACCACACCCTTTCCGCCGACACCGTACATGGCGGGAGTCAACGCGTCGTCCCCGGAAAGAACGTCGAACTTCGGACCGAGGGCCTGAACGATCTCACGGGCCTGATCGGTGCCGCCGGAGGCCTCTTTGATCCCCACGATGTTCTTCTCGCTGCGCGCCAACTCGATGACCGTGGCGGGGAGCATGTTGAGCCCCGTGCGGCCGGGGATGTTGTAGAGCACCTGCGGCAGGGAAACCGCCCGGGCCACGGCGCGAAAATGTTCGATCAATCCCCGGGGAGTGGGCTTGTTGTAGTAGGGGACCACCAGCAAGGCCCCGTCCGCCCCGGCCTCCTGGGCATGTTTGGTGAGGGCGATGGCCTCGGTGGTGGAGTTGGATCCGGTGCCGGCCATCACCAGGCACCTCTTGCGCGCAAACTTGACGACAAGATCGATGACGCGGCCGTGCTCCTTGTGCGACATCGTGGCGGACTCGCCCGTCGTGCCGCAGGGAACGATGGTGGAGGTGCCGCCGCTGATCTGAAACTCCACAAGTTCGGCGAGTTTCTTCTCATCCACCACGCCGTTCTTGAACGGTGTCACCAGGGCTACGCAGGAACCTTCAAACATAATTCCTCCTGAGATATGCTCCTAAATTCACGCCCGATTGCCGCGGATCCGCCGCAACTTTCTTCGGGGGCGTCGCTCCGCTTCAGAGAAAAAAACGACCGCGGAAAACGTATTCCGCCGGACCGGTGAGATAAACGTGGTCGTCCGGCGCCCACTCCACCCGCAAGACGCCGCCGGGCAGAGTCAACGCCGCGGCCCGGCGCAGCCGGCCGGTCAAAACGCCGGCCACGGTCACAGCGCAGGCGCCGGTGCCGCAGGCCATCGTCAGGCCGGCGCCGCGCTCCCACACGCGCACCCGGGCCGTTTCCGGCCCGGTCACTTCAACGAACTCCACGTTCGTCCGTCGAGGAAAAAACGGATGCGTCTCCAACGCCGGGCCCCAGACGTCCGCCGGAAGATCCTCGACGCCTTTCATAAAAATAACGGCGTGGGGGTTGCCCATGGAGACACAGGTAAAAAACAGCGGGGAACGCGGTAATCTCAATTTAAGATTCCTCAAAGAGGCCAACGGCCTCTCGATGACCCGCCCCCGGGCGCGGGTCGGAATACGGGCCGCCTCCAGGATGGGCGCGCCCATATCCACCCGCACGCCGCCGTCCTTCCGCAAGACGGGCCGGACGACGCCGGCCAACGTCTCCACGGTCATGTCGTCGCGCCGCACATGGCCGTTGTCCCGCGCGTAGCGGGCCAGGCAGCGGATGCCGTTGCCGCACATCTCCACCTCGGACCCGTCGGCGTTGACGATCCTCATGCGCAGGTCGGCCGTGGCGGACGGAAGAAGGATCAGGATCTGGTCGGCCCCCACGCCGAAATGCCGGTCGCACAGCCGGCGTGCCAGAGCGGGCGTCATCCGGACGGAGCGGCGCATCCCGTCAAGAACGATGAAATCGTTCCCGGTGCCGTGCATCTTGGTGAAGGAGACTTCGCCCGCCATCCGGCTCCCCGCTCTCATAAAGTCATTTCAACGCCGGCGGGATCTTTTCCCCGCGCACCAGGTCGTTCAACGTCTCGCGTTCCCTCACCACCCACCACTGCGAACCGAACACAAGGACCTCGGCGGCCCGCGGGCGGGAATTGTACTGGGAACTCATGCTGAACCCGTAGGCGCCGGCGCCCAACACCGCCAGAAAATCGCCCGCGTGCGGGCGCGGCAGAACGCGTCCCTTGGCGAGATAATCGCCCGACTCGCACACCGGTCCCACCACGTCGGTGGCCACGCCCCGGATCGACGAACGCCGCACCGGCCAAACGGGGTGATAGGCGTCGTACAGCGCGGGCCGCGCCAAATCGTTCATCGCCGCGTCCACCACGACGAAATTCTTATGGGCGGTCTCCTTGCGGTAGAGCACGCGCGTCAGAAGACAGCCCGACTCCGCCACCAAAAACCTTCCCGGCTCGAACACCAGCCGCAGGTTCCGCCCCTTCATCATCGGCAGGAGGCGGCGCGCCAGATCGGCGGGAGCCGGCGGCTTTTCCCCGTGGTAAGGGACGCCCAACCCGCCGCCGAGATCGAGAACATGCAGATAGATCCCATGAGACTGAAGCCGGTCCACCAGAGAGAGGAGCTTTTTCGCCGTCTCCAGGTAGGGCCGCACCTCCAGGATCTGAGAACCGATGTGAGCCTGGATGCCGACGATGTTCAGCCACGGCTTCCGGGCGGCGTATCGATAGAGCTCCACGGCCTTCTCGTACGGCACGCCGAACTTGTTTTCCGCCTTGCCCGTGGCGATGTGATGGTGGGTGTCCACCGAAACGTTGGGGTTGACGCGCAGGGACACCGGCGCCGGACGACGGAGCCGCCGGGCCGCGGCCTCGATGGCCTCCAGCTCTTCGGCGGATTCCACGTTGAACATGAGGATCCCCGCCCGGATCGCCGCGACGATCTCGGTCTCCGTTTTCCCCACGCCGGAAAAAACGATCCGGTGCGGCGGGATGCCCGCGCGGCGGGCGCGGACGAGTTCCCCCACGGAAACGATGTCCGCCCCAGCCCCTTCCTCGGCCAAAAGACGCAGCACCGCAAGGTTGCTGTTGGCCTTCATGGCGTAACAAACAGTGCGCGAACGGCCGGCAAAAACGCGGTCGAAGTTCCGGTACTGTGTCCGGATCTTCGATGCCGAATAAACGTACAGGGGGGTGCCCAGACGCTCGGCCAGGGTCCGGAGGGGAACCCCCTCCACCCAAAGTTCTCCGCCGTCGTAATGATAAGTCCCGTATCCGGTCTTCATCGTTATTCCTTTTTGAACGCCGCTCCCCTTTCCGCCTTCTTTTCAAGAGCCGCCAAAAAATCGTCCATCAATCCGCGCATGTAGCCGTCGGTCGTTTTCACGGAAGCCGTCTTCATCTCCTCTTTGGCCGGAGAATACCGACCCGCCTCAAACTCGGTCAGCGCCAGCAGAAACCGGGCCAGAGCATCGTCGGGCCAGAGGCCCAACGTCCGGCGCCAATGGCGCGCCGCCTCGTCGTTCTTCCCCTGCCGCCAGGCCAGGATGCCCCGTTCGACGAATATCCGCGGGGACTTCAACCCGAGCGATTCGGCCTTATCGAAGGCCCGCTGGGCGAGCGCGTACTCGTCCACGCGCGCCCACAACCGGCCCAAATAGCCGTATTCCGCCGCCGCCGGCTGGACGGCCAAAATCTTCTCCCAGCGCCGGGCCGCCGCCCCCGTATCACCGAGGGACTCCTCCACGACGGCCAAGAGCCGATGCGCCCCCCAATCCTGGGGTTCCGCCTTCAGATAGCGTTCCGCCGTGGACCGAGCCGAATCGAGCCGGCCGGCGCTGCAATACGAACTCGCCAGCGCCAGCAGCACGTCCTTCCGGTGCCGATTTTTTTTCAGAATCTTTTCATAGATCTCGACGGCCTGCGGGTGAAGGTCCACGAGCGTGTATATCCGCGCCAGATCGAGCATCCGGTCCGGGTTTCCGGGGCGGAGCTGGAGCGCCTGCCGATAACAATCCAGCGCCCGGTCGTAAATCTTGAGGGCCTCATAGCAATGCCCCAGGGCCGGCCACCAACGGACAAGGTCCTTTTCGGCGGCGCCCGGGACCACAGCCTTTTCCAGGAGCGCCGCGGCCGGCTCGTATTTTTTGCCGGAACGCAGTTCTTCCGCCTCGGCGGCCCAATGCCACCGGGCCTTGCGGGAAGGGCCTTCGCCGCCGCAGACGCGGCCCCAGGCCGCTCCGCCAAGGAGCAGCGCGAGCGCGACGTTCTTCCATCGCCGGACCGGCGTTCTCACGGCGTCTTCCTCGGCTCGGCGGGGGTTTCCAGCCACCGTTCAAAGAACTTCTTGACCAACACCCGGCGCAACCGCGGCAACGATTCACGGGCGGCCACCTCGCCCGCCGCGATGCATTCCTGCGAACGCCAAAGCTCCATGGCGGAAACGTCTTCCACTTTCGGAGCGATCAGCACGTCGGCCTGTTTCAGACGCTCCTGGCTGATCACCTCTCCCTGAATGTAGAGGGCCTGGGTGAGCGTCATGAGGATGTTGGAAACGTTGTATTTGGAGAAATTGGCCGGCACGGCGACGCACACGATCACATCCGCGCCGAGCATCTTCGCCACGTCCGTCGGCACGTTGTCCACGATCCCGCCGTCCACCAGCAGGCGGTGCCGGTAAGGCACGGGCTGGAACAAACCCGGCATGGTGGCGCTCGCCCGGGCCGCCAACGCCACGCTGCCTTCCCGCAAAACGATCTGTTCCCCGGTCTTCAGGTCCGTGGCCACGCAGGCGAAGGGTTTTCCCAAATCGGCGAACTGCTTGTTGCCCACGTAGCGGCCGATGTAATGTTCCATCTTCTCTGTGCGGAGCAGCTCCTCGGACACGAACAGACGCCACACGCGGGCGGCGGTCATGTCGGAGATCTTGTCCCACCCGACCTCCTGTCCCATCCGTTCGATCTCCTCGACGGGCAGGCCCGCGGCGTACAGAGCACCCACCAGGGCCCCCACGCTGGTGCCGACCACCAAGTCCACGGGAACGCCTTCGCGGGTGAGGACCTTCAACACGCCGATATGGGCCAACCCGCGCGCGCCGCCGCCGCCCAACACCAGCGCCACGCGCGGACGGCGTTCCACCGGCAACCGGCGGAACTGCGCCCACAACGCGTCCGTCAGCTGGTCCTCTTGTGCCGCCAGCGAGGTGTCGCTCAAGACGTCCAGCGCCGAGGCGGACGGCGCGGCGAGGACCGGTCCCGGCAGGAACAGGAGGACGGCCGACAGAACCGCCGCCGCGCCGCGCCCTCTTCCGATCGAAATTGGATTCAAAACGCGCGCCACGGACCGGAAGGAAGGGCCGAGCCGGTCATTCGCCGAGCGGGCGGCCGACCGCCTTCTGCAACTTTGCCGCGGCCACCCGTTGGCCGTGGACCGCTTCCCAATAAGATTCCCGCAACTCGATGAGCCAGGTCTTGGCCCTCAGCCGGTCGCCCGCGTCCTTGCCGTTCTCCAGGCCCCGCGTCAGCGACTCCGCCTCCTGCAGTTCCTTCTCTCTTCGGAGGCGTTCGTTCTGCCAATAGACGACGTCGGCATAACTTTCCCGCACTTCGAGGTTCACCTCGTCCTCGATCTGGGCGCGGCGGATGCGGCTCTGGTTGGCCTGCATCCGTTTTTGACGGATGCGCGCGCGGCTGGAAAACCCGTCGAAGAGCGGCAGGCTCACGTTCAAGGCGGCGCTCCATTGGGTCGTCTTCAGCGGGAATTCGGGATCGTTCAACTCATAGGCGGCCCCGAAAGCCACCACCGGGAACCGTTCCGCCTGGGACAGGTTGACGGCCAACTTGTCCATTTCCTGCTGAAAGTCCGTCTGGCGGATCTCGGAACGGGACTCCTGAGCCCACGCCAACAGTTTGGCCAGGTCCATATCGAAAGAAAGCGCGGTCAACTCCCCCTGGATGCCGACCTGGGTGTAGAGTTCCACGCCGAGGACGCTCAAGAACGTCAACCGGGCCGATTCCAATTCGCGACGCCGTTCGGCGATCTCCCGGCGCAGACGGCTCTGCGCGACCCCCAGTTCCGTCCGGCGACGCACATCCTCCGACGACACACTCAAGGACAACGCCGACAGGGAATTCAGCGCCTCCACCCGGATCTGTATCTTTCTCTGACACAACAACACGTCATAGAAGGCCTTCGTCACATCGAAAACCAACCGGCTGCGGATCTCCTCATATTGGATCCGCGCCCGTTCCAAATTGGTGCGCGACAGGCGGATGGTGTTGCGCGTGCGGCCGCCGCTGTAGAGCGGCTGCTTGAGCCAGGCCCGCGCCGAATAGAACATGTCCGGCTCCAGCCCCCGCGAGGGCCGCAGCAAGACGGAACCGAACTCCGGCGGCATGACGTAGTTCTGTTCGGCCAGATAGCGGGCGCTGTTGAAGTTCAATCCCAACTGCGGAAAATACTGCGATTGCGCCTCGCGCAGGCGCTGTTCGGAGATGCGGATATCCTCCTGCGCCATGAGCAAACGTTGGTTGTTCTGAAGAGCCCGCTCGATGCCCTGCGGGAGGGTCAGCACCTGCTCCGGCGACGGCTCCTGACAGACGGCCGGCCGAGGCAGGCACAGGGAACAGGCCCCCAGAAAAGACAGACTTAGGATGAGCTTTCTTGTCATTTGTTTAGGACGGAAAAATCTATTTTTTGCGCAGGAGGCGGCGCAGCCGCTGGATCTGCCGAGACACCTCGGCCGGCGCCGTGCCGCCGCGCGACTTCCGCGCCGCCACCGCACCGTCCACGGACAGCACCTCGTGGACCCATGTCCCGAAGAGCGGCGAAAACTTCCGCAACACCGGCAACGGGATGTCCTCCAAAGGCAAATCGCGTTCCTGGGCGTAGTTCACCGCCGCGGCCACGACGCCGTGGGCCTGTCGGAACGGCATCCCCCGCCGCACCAGCGCGTCGGCGAGGTCGGTGGCCAAAATGTATCCCAGCCGGCAGGCGGCCCGCATCTTGTCCGCGTTGATCCGGAGGCTCCGCACCATCGGCGCGGTCACGTCCAACGAGGCCTTCACCGCGTCCACCGCGTCGAACACCGGCGGTTTGTCCTCCTGCAGGTCCCGGTTGTAGGCCAGCGGCTGTGCCTTGAGCAGCGTGAGGACCGCCGTGAGCGATCCGTAGACCCGGCCGGTCTTGCCCCGCACCAGTTCCGCCATGTCGGGGTTTCGTTTTTGCGGCATGATGGAGGATCCCGTCACGAACGGGTCCGCCACGGTCACGAACGCGAAACAGGGGTTGGACCAGATCATCAGTTCCTCACAGAACCGCGAAAGGTGCGCCATCACCAGGGACAACGCGGCCAAAAATTCCGCCAGGAAATCCCTGTCGCTCACCGCGTCGATGGAATTCTCGATCACTCCCGAGAAACCCAGCCGTCGCGCCACCCATTCCCGGTCGATCGGAAAGGTGGTCCCGGCCAGCGCCGCGGCGCCCAGCGGCAAAACGTTCGTCCGCCGCCGCACGTCGGCCAGCCGCTCACGGTCCCTCTGGAACATCCAGGCATACGCCAAAAAATGGTGGGCGGCCAGGATGGGTTGTCCCGGCTGCAAATGCGTGTATCCCGGCATGACGGCGCGCCGGTTCTTTTCCGCCAACTGAACGAAAGCCGCGGACAAATCCTCCAGGGAACCGCTCAGGACGTCGATCTGGTCCCGCACATAGAGCCGGAACGCCGTCACGGTTTGGTCGTTGCGCGACCGCGCGGTGTGCATCCGTCCCGCCGCCGGGCCCGCCGCCTTGAAGAGGGCCTTCTCGATGGCGTAATGGATGTCCTCCGCGGCCGGAAGGCGGACGCCTCTCTTCACCCGGCCCAAGAGCGCCGCCAGGCCCCGGACAAGGCGGCCCCTGTCGCGCCCGGAAATGATCCTCTGCCGCCCCAGCATCTCCACGTGGGCGAGGGAGGCCGTCAGGTCGTACACCGCCAAACGGTGATCGAACCCGATGGAGGCCACGAAATCCTCCGGGCGGACGGTCGCTGTTGTCTGTCGATTATTCTTTTTCATGGTTCCCATGGAAGAAGTCCCCGCCGCCGGGGCGCTTCCGATTTTTCACCGAACTCCTATCGATTCTTCCTCAGCAGCGCCTTCACCTTGAGCGGCAGGCCGAACAGGTTGATGAACCCCTCGGCGTCGCGTTGGTTATAGATCTCTTCCCGTTCAAAAGTGACCAGTTTCTGCCAATAGAGCGAGTAGGGGGAGACGCGTCCCTTCACCACGATGTTTCCCTTGCACAGGTGGAGCCGCACGCGGCCGGTCATATATTTCTGCGTCTCGGTGACGAACGCCTCCAGCGCCCGGCGATGCAGCGAGGGCCAGAGCCCGTAATAGACCAGTTCCCCGTATTTGGCGCCGACCCCCTCTTTGGCATGGAACGTGTCCCGGTCCAGGACCAGCGATTCCAGTTCGCGGTGCGCGGCGTAGAGGAGCGTGGCGGCCGGGGCCTCATACACCCCCCGGGACTTGATGCCAACCAGCCGGTTCTCCACCATATCCACCCGCCCCACGGCGTTCCGGCCGCCGATCTTGTTCAACAGGTCGATCATTTCCACGGGTCCGCGGCGGCGGCCGTTCACCGACACCGGCACGCCCTTGACGAATTCGATTTCGACGGTTTCCCCCCGCGCCGGCGCCTTTTCCGGAGACACGGTCAATTCGAACATGTCCTCCTTATAAGGATGGTTCGGGTCCTCAAGCACCCCCCCCTCATAGGAAATGTGCCACATGTTGGCGTCGGAGGAATAGGGTTTGGCCTTGGTCACCGTCACCGGGATGTTGTGCCGTTGGGCGTAGGCGACCTCGTCCTCCCGGCCTTTGAACTCCCATTCCCTCCACGGGGCCAGGATCCCCAATTCCGGGGCCAACGCCTTGAAGGTCAACTCGAACCGGACCTGGTCGTTGCCTTTGCCGGTGGCGCCGTGGGCCACGCCGTCGGCCTTGACCCGGCGGGCCACCTCCGCCACTTTTTCGGCGATCAACGGCCGCGCCAGCGCCGTGCCCAACAAGTAGCGCCCTTCGTAGAGGGCTCGGGCCTGCACGACTTTCCAAATGTATTTTTCGACGAATTCCCGGCGGGCGTCGACGACGAAACAGCGGGAAGCCCCCGTGGTCAGCGCCCGTCTCCTCAGCCGGCCGTAATCCTCGGCCTGCCCCAAATCCACGCAGCACGCCACCACATCGCAGCGATAGCGCTCACGGATCCATTTCAACATGACGGAGGTATCCAACCCTCCCGAATACGCCACAACGACACGATTGAACTTTCTCATGACCAGGAACTCCTCCACAGAGAGAACGGCTTGATTTTTCGACGCGGTTTACCTTTGTGCGGGTGCCAGATTTTACCCTAAAAACAGGGCCTCGTCAACGAGCGGTTTTAAGCCGTTTTCTATAAAAAATCCCCGGGGGGTTTCCCGGGGATCGCCGTTTTTCACTCGATTTTGTCGACGGTCAGGTCCGGAAAAAGGTCTCCCGCGGCGAAAACGCCGTTTTCGACCGGGTTTTACGAAAAAAAATCCCCATTCCCCGGCTCATTTTGCCCGCCTTTTCGACGAGTTCTTCAAACTCCTCAGCCCTTCCTTCAAAATCCGCAGGCCGTGCGCCGCCTCGGCGTCGGTCAGACAAAAGGGCGGCAACAACCGGATGACCCGCTCGGCCGTGCAGTTGACCAGCAGACCCCTCTCCCGGCAAAAAGCGACCACGTCCCCGCCGGGAATCCGTAGTTCCAATCCCAGGATGCACCCCGCTCCCCGGACTTCCTTTATAAAGGACATCTCCTCCTGCCATTTCTCAAACTCCTCCCGGAACAGCCGGCCGAGCCGCCGCACCCGGGCCAGGGTTCCGGCGTTCAGGGCCTTCATCACCGCCAACCCCGCTCCGCAGGGGACCGCCCCGCCGCCGAAAGTGCTTCCGTGATCCCCGGGACCGAACAACGCCGCCGTCTTCTTCTGGGCCAGGGTCGCGCCGATGGGCAACCCGTTGGCCAACCCTTTCGCCACGGTCAAAACGTCCGGAACGATACCGGGGCCGACCACCTCCTTGTTCTGATAGGCGAACAGGGTGCCGGTCCGGCCCATGCCGGTCTGTATTTCGTCGAACATCAAGAGCAGGTGATGCTTTCGGCAGAGTTCCCGAAGCCCCCGAAAAAACGCCGGCGGGGCGGTGCGAACGCCCCCCTCTCCCTGGATGGGCTCGATGAGGACGGCGCAGGTCCGGGGGGTAATTTTCCGTCGGACGGAATCCAGATCGCCGAACTCGGCCGCCGGGAACCCCCCCGGCAGGGGGCCGAAATCCTTTTTGGGATGTTTCTGCGCGGTGGCCGCCAGCGTGGCGAGGGTCCGACCGTGGAAGGAGTTCCTGAAGACGATGATCTGATACCGGGGCCGGCCCCGGTCCGGCGTGCGGCAGCCGTGCCGCCGGGCCAGTTTGATGGCGCACTCGTTGGCCTCCGCGCCGGAGTTGGCGAAAAACACCTTGCCGCCGAAAGTCCGTCGGGAAAGTTCCCGCGCCAGGTCTTCCTGCGGCCGGGTGTAATAGAGGTTCGAGGTGTGCAGGAGGATGTTGACCTGTTTGGTCACCGCCCGGGCCACGTCCCGGTCCGCGTGACCGAGGCCGCACACCGCGATCCCGGAAAAAAAATCCAGATACCGCCGGCCCTTGTCGTCCCACAGGTTCGGCCCATGCCCCCGGACGAACGTCACCGGCTGTCTTTTATAGGTATTGAACTGATGGCTCTCTTTATTCACGGAAGAAGCCTCGTCCCTTTCATTTTCAAAAGTCCCGCCCGGCCGTCGATGATGTCGATCTCCCGGACCCCTTTCCGGATGGCCCGCCGGCAGGAAAGCACCTTGGGAATCATGCCGCCGGTGACCACGCCGCGGTCGATCAAACCCTGAATGTCCCGCGTGTGGATTTTCGGGATCGTTTTTTTCCTGGCGTCCAGAACGCCGGCGACATCCGTCAGATACACCAGCCGGTCGGCCTTCAGCCACACGGCGACGGCCGCCGCCGCCTCGTCGGCGTTGACGTTCAGCGCCCGGCCCCGGGCATCCGACGCCACGGAGGAGATCACCGGCAAGAATTTTCCTTGCAGCAGGGTCCGCAAAATCCCCGGGGCCGCCCGCAACGGTTCCCCCACCCGGCCCAATCCCTTCACGGGCCGCGCCAAAAGGAGCCCCCCGTCCCTTCCGGACAAACCGACCGCCCGGACGCCCAAGGAACAGAGTTCCCCCACCAGTTTCTTGTTCACCTGGCCGGAGAGGACGCCCTCCACCACCGTCATGGCCGCGTCGTCGGTCACGCGGCGGCCCTTCACAAAAACCGGTTTCACGCCCATCTTCTGCAGCGCGGCGGAAATTTCAGGACCGCCGCCGTGCACCAACGCCACCGGACGCCGTCGCGCCAACCGGGCGACCTGGCGCAGGAACGCCTTCCGCGCCTTGTCGTCGGAAAGCAGGCTGCCGCCGAATTTGACCACCCAGACACTTCGCGTCATGATCGTCCCTGTCCCTCTCCCGTCGTTGGGAGTCATTCTAGTAAATCCGCGCGCTTTTGCGCTTTCGCGCGCCGGGGCCGGCGGCTCACCCTTTGAACTGAAAAAACGAAAGGACGCTGTCCCCGTAATAGTTTCGCCGGAACATCTCCCACTTTCCCGAAACATCGTCCACCGGCTCTTTTTTGTGGTGCTGGGCGATGACCCACCCGCCGGGAGCCAAGAGCCCGGCTTCCTCCACGCGCATCAGCGTGGCGATCGTCAGCGCCAAGGGACTTTTTTCGGCGTCCTTATAAGGCGGCCCCAGGAACACAAGGTCGAACGGCCGCCCCTTCAGCCAGGCGAGACTTTTGGTGATGTCGCCGCAGTGCACCTCGGCCTGGTCGGCGAACCCCAACCGGGCCGCGTTGCCCTCGATCGCCCGGCAACAACGGCGGTTGCCGTCCACGAACACGGCGCGGGCGGCGCCGTTGGACAGCGCCTCCAGGCCCACCGCGCCCGTACCGGCGAAAAGGTCCAGGAAAAAAGATCCCGCCAGCCGGGGACGCAGGATATCGAAGAGGGATTTACGGATGCGCGCCAGGATGGGCCGGACATCGACCCCGGCGTGCAGGCCGACCAGGAGGCGGCCGCGGGCGATTCCGGACTGGATACGGAGCACCGCTTACTCTCCCAGGACCTGAACGGTCACGGCGCGGCGGCGGGGCCGGTTGTCGAAATCCACCAGAACGATCTGTTGCCATGTGCCGCGGACCAGTTTTCCGGAACGCACCGGAAAAACCCGGCTCTGTCCCAACAGCCCGGACCGCACATGGGCGTAGCCGTTGCCGTCGTGCCAGGCGTCCTCGTGGTGATAGCGCCCCCGCCGGGGCGCCAGTTTCTCGAACGCCTCCCGCAGGTCGCGCAACACGCCGGACTCGTACTCCACCGCGGTGATGCCCACGGTGGAACCGGCGGCGAACACCAGCGCCTGCCCCTCCCGCACGCCGGACGAACGCACCGCTTCCTCCACCGGTTCGGTGATGTCCACGATGTCCGTCTCGCCTTTCGTCGTCAAACTCAGGTCGGTCGTATGTGTTTTTATCTGTGTCATCTTCGCTTCATTTTTCTCCAGTGTTGTGATGGCGCCCGGAAAAACCCTCCAAAAACCGCCGAAGGCGTCAAAACCCTCCGCCGCCGACGGAGGAGAGACACGTTTCAATAACCGACACTATCCTTTGGAAACCGCCAGCTCCATCCAGAGGGAAGCCATCTCCCTTTTTTCCACCGGGGTCATTCCCCGCTTATCCACCCAATACCTTATTTCAGGGAACAAGACCAATCCCGGGACCGCCGTGGGGATGACCCCGCCTGTGTTTTCCGACAAAAAAATCCCCAGCCCGCCCAAGAATTCTTGCGATGTCCGGCATGCCTGATGGGCCAAGAATTTTTTGATTGTAACAAATTCTATTCCAAACCTCTCCGGATGCCGCCCCATTTCAGAGTGAGGCTCAAGCCCGAAGGTAAAACAATTATAGGCCCGCACCAGCGGCGCCAGCCGTTTGGCGACACTCCACGTATGTTTGGCCTCCTCATAGGTCGTCGTCGGAAAATCCCAGATCAGGTCGACCGAGGTCTTTATTCCGAGTTCTCCCATCTCCCCTATATTCCGTTCCGCCGTTTCGGCCGAGTATCCCTTGTTCATCGTTTTCAAGACGCGCCCATCGAACGACTCCACCCCCAAAGCGATCTCCGCGCCACCGCTCGCGGCCACTTTTTCAAGAAGCTCGGCCGTCCACCCCCGAGAACTCCGGGCGAAGGTCCACCATTGCACGCCCATCGAATGTTCCCGTAACGCCTCCGCCAAATCCTTGGCGTATCGAGGCGGCATTTCGTCCCCCATCAATTTGAATTTCCGCTGCCCGTATCGGTCATGATGATGTTTCAGGTCGCGAACGACATCGCCGACGGGCCGGAAATAAGCACCGGCCCATTGCCTGGGATAAGAGCAAAAAACGCACCGCCCCCAAGAACATCCCCGGGCGTACAACAACGGGACATACCTGTCTTCTGAATACAGCGGGCTCACTGAAAAATCGGAAAAATCCGGAGGAGGGTCCGGCTCCGCCGGCTCAACGGGACGGGGATCGTTCCCCACGATATTTTTCCCGCTCCGATAGATCAGCGCGGGCACGCATTTCAAGTCGCCGCGGGACTTCAGAATCCGGACCAATTCCAGCAACGGCTTCTCGCCTGCGAACCGGACGATCCCGTCCACGGGAACCATCCTCATTATTTTTTCTTGCGCCTCCGGCGTCATTGTATTCATCGTCGCCCCGCCCAAAACGAGGAAAGCGTCCGTCTTCTGCGCCCGCAACATCCGAACAATGGCGATGGCGGCCCCCCACTGGGAGGGGAGTGTTATCGAGAAACCGATAATCTTGTAGTCCGTTTCCCGCTGAAGGGGCGGCATCACTGTTCGTAAAAAATCGTCCATCCCAAACGGCATGAGCCCATGACGCGCCACGTATTCCCCCAGATCGTCTCCCAAATGCTCCGGAAAAGACAGGGGGGCGTGCATCGCCTGAAACAGGAAATCCAGGAGATCCTGCCTGACGGATTCCCCCCGCCAATCTTCCCATTGGCTTCGGGATGTCTCCGATAACTGCAGGTAATGCCGCAAGGCGGACATTTTAAGCGGGTCATCCGCCGTCTTCCGCATCGCCTCTGTCGACCGACGACGCCACTGTCCCGCCGCCGGCGACAACAACCATTCGACATACCGTCCGTTCAGATCGAGCGCGTCGACGGACACGGACCGGCGCTCCAAATAGGATTTAAGCATCGGGACCGCGAGAGGAAACTCCCAGGAATCCCTCACGAAGGGCGGGTGGATGAGGAGGATGTCTTTAGGGGCGCTCATAGGGCCTAAGAAGTCATTGGATCGCGATGGGTCGGGGAAACAATCGAGTGGTAAACCGTAAAAATAAAAAGTGGAGCTGAAGGGGATCGAACCCTCGGCCTCCTCAATGCCATTGAGGCGCTCTCCCAGCTGAGCTACAGCCCCACAAAATCGGAATGTCCTGTCGACTGACAGGCCCCATTGTATCGAATCTCTTCCAAAAAATCCAGAGAGCACCGGGCGGCCTCATCCAAAACAGCGCGAGGCCGGCGGGAAAAAGAACGTTCGTGAATGCGTGGAAGACGGGCGGGGAAACGAAGGGGCTCGGAACGCGTTCCCCTCAACCGGGGACGGAAGGCGACACTTTGTCCTCTTCGAGGATTTCGCGTATTTTCCGGACAAGGGCGTCCGGGGTGAACGGCTTTTGCAAAACATTCCCGTCCGGCCCGGCAATTCCGCAATTCTGGATGGTCTCCTCGTTGTATCCGGACATGTAGAGCACCTTGAAATCCGGGCAGAACTGCCGGAGGCGTTCCGTCAAAGCCCGCCCGCTCATGTGCGGCATCACCACGTCGCTGAGGACCAGATGGATGCGCCCCTCGTGCCGCGCCGCGACCTCCAAAGCGTCCGTTCCATTGCCCGCCGACAAGGTCTCATACCCGGCCTGTTTCAGCGTCGACAAAATGAGCCGGCGGACCGACTCCTCGTCCTCCACCACCAAAATCGTTCCCTCCCCCGCGACCCGGCCGGACCGCTCCGGTTTTTTTTCGAGAACCGGAGACTCGGTTTCCATCGTCGGGAAAAAAAGCTGAAACGCGCTCCCCCGGCCCGGTTCACTGTGAACGTAGACGCACCCGTTGCTCTGTTTGACGAGCCCATAGACCGTGGAGAGCCCCAAGCCCGTTCCCCGGGTCTCGTCCTTGGTCGTAAAGAACGGTTCGAAGATTTTTTCTTTAACGGACGGCTCCATGCCGCAGCCCGTGTCCGAAACGTCGAGGCGCGCATACCGGCCCGGAGAAATGGAGGTGCCGTCCGCACAGACGAACGTCTCCTTTAAAAGAAGGTTTCGGGTGGCGATCTCGATCCGCCCCCCCTGGGGCATGGCATCGCGGGCATTGACGCACAGGTTGGCGAGGATCTGGTCGACCTGGGAGGGATCCACGAGGATCGGCCAGAGGTGTGGCTTGGGTTGCCAGACCAGCGCGATGTTTTCGCCAATGAGGCGCCGGAGCATTTGGAGCATGCCCGCG
>JAKLDV010000040.1 GCA_022703335.1 Elusimicrobiota bacterium | reverse complement strand
CGAACGCCCCGTATGTCGAAGAGGCCCCCGGGAGCGACACCACGGTGACACTAACGCTGGAACTTCAAACCGGCGTCCCTGCTGGAACGTATCTAGTCGTACAGCGCGCGCTTGGGGGCTTAGACGGCGCGGGCGGCCTCGGCTTTCTCCCTCCCCTCCACGTGTACGACGGGTTTGGCGCCGGACAGAAAATCGGAGAGGGTCAGGACGAAATTCTCAAAGACCTTGTGTGTCTGGAAATGGGCGCCGGCCCACCGGTTGACCAAGGCCAGGTTTGATTCTACCGCATACCACTTCCCCGGCGCAACCCATCGGGCGGTCCGGCTGATGCGCCGGGCCCAGCGATAGCGGCTCTCATCGCCCATGCGGCGAGTCAACAGGTTGAGCCCTCCGAGGGAGGCGGCCCAGAGCGTTTCCGGGGTCAGGTGGTCAAAGAGCGAAGAAACCGTGAGCCGGCGGCGCGGCGCGTGTGCGGCGTGCGTCACACCGCGGCCGAGGAATGCGTTCGGGCCCGGTCGTGCGGCGCCGGGCGGGAGGTCAGCGGCTCCCTCAAAATCTTCAGGATCGCCTCGGCCGCCTCGGGGGCGGCGTCGGGTTTGGCGAGCGCCTTGGCGCGACCGGCGATCTGCCGGAGATGCTCCCTGTTCTTGAGCAGGTTCTGCACGGTGCTGACGAGTTCCCCGATGGTCTGCGCGCGCGCCGCGGCGCCGTGCTTGAGCAGATAGCGGGCGTTCCGTTCCTCCTGGCCGGGGATGGGACGGATCATCACCAGTGGGAGCCCCTTGGCCATGCTTTCGGCGCAGGTCATGCCGCCCGGCTTGGAAACGAGGAGGTCGGCGGCGTCCATGAAGCGGGGCAAATTGCGCGTGAACCCGAACACCCGCACGTGGCGGTCGTTGCCGAAACGTTCCTGGAGGATGTCGCGGGCGTGGGTGTTGTGTCCGCAGACGGCGATGACCTGGAGGGACGGCATGGCGCGGCGCAGACTGGAGACGATGTCTTCCAGCGGACCGAGTCCGCGGCTTCCCCCCGTCACCAGCACGGTGGGTTTGTCCGGATGCAGGCCCAGGCGGTCCCGTTCATCCACCTTGTTCCCGGGGACGGCGAAATGGGGGTCGATGGGGATGCCGGTCACCGCCACGCGGTGTTCCTTGATGCCTTCCCGCACCATCTTCCGTTTGATCTCGTCGGTGGCCACGAGGTAGAGGTCCACGTGGCGGGAGAGCCAATAGCTGTGGGCGTCGAAATCGGTGACCACGCCGACCAGCGGCAGTTTGATGCGTCCGCGCCGTTTCAGGTTCGCCAGCACGCTGAGGGGCACGGCCTGGGTGCAGACGAGACAGCGCGGGCGGTAGCGTTTGAGGAGACGGTAAATTTTCCGTGTGTTCATGGCGCCCATCACTTCGCGGAGTTCGCGCGTGGTGCCTTCCACGGCAGGATTGTCGTAGAGGAACTCCCATATCTGCGGGGTGTATTTCAGCATCTCGAGATACATGCGGCCGATGAAGCGGCCGGCGATGGGATAGGTCTCGGCGATGGTGTCGATGCCGTGGCAGACGATGTGCGGGTTGAGCCGGGAGACGGCGCCCATGAGCGCCTCGGCGGCGCGTTGGTGTCCGCTGGAAATGGCGATGTAGAGGAAGAGGACGCGTTTTTTCAGAGCGGACATTTTTTACGGGCCGGGTTTCAGAATCCGAGCCAGCGTTTCAGGCGGGAGAGGAGGGCCTGGGATTGCTGATAGCTTCGGCGGAGTTCCAGTTCTCGGGCGGCCTTGCGCCGGGCCACGAGGTCTTCGAGGGTCCGTGCCAAGTCCTGGTTCTTGTCCAGCAGTTTCCGGAATTCGGCGGCGTAGAGCAAAAAGGCCTCCGAGTCCTGGGTGGCCACGACGGTGGCGTTGCGGGGTTCGCGGGAGACGAGGGCCATTTCGCCGAAATAGTTCCCCGCGCCCAGGCGGGTCAGTTCGTGCCGTTTGGAAATGGCGGAGCGGGCCTGGATGGAGACTTCACCGGAATAGAGGAGGAAAAGGTAATCGCCCGGGTCTCCCTGGCGCACGATGGTTTCGCCCGTCTTGAAGGTTTTTTTGACCAGGTTCTGGGCGAGTTCCTCGATCTCCCCGATGGAACAGAATTTCAGGAACTCGATTTGTTTGAGCGCCTTGTAGAGCCAGCGGGCTTCATCGTTTGTGATGGTCATGAGACGTTTTTCGGCGAAAAAACAGCCGTCGAAACGGCCTCCTTCACAGAGTAGGCTGCGTGGTTCATGGCGGCTCCATTTTTGCCGGCTGTCCAGTCGGGGCGGTGGGGATTCCCTTCGGGCCTGCCCGCGGCACACGGCGCCCCAGGACCTCCGCGGCTCCTCCGCCTTCGTGGAGCGGCCGCCCGCTCCACTCAATAAACGGTTGCAGAGAGCAACCGGTGGCCCCCCGCGCACCCAAGTCGCCGGGCCGCGGTTTTTTTTCGAGCCACTCCATCGGGGCGGTGGGGATTGAACCCACGACCTCTCGCACCCCAAGCGAGTGCGCTACCACTACGCTACGCCCCGGTAGCGTGGCTCGAAAAAATCGATCCCCTCGGGCAGCGTGGAGCCGGTAAAATTTTAAGACGAACCCGCCGACGAAAAACTTCGTTTCTTCAATTCTTTGAGAAGGCCCGTGATGTCTTTTTTGACATCCCGCAGGGTGTCCACCGCCGCGGAGGTCTCGTTGAGTTCCAGGGACATCTGGACCGGTCCCCGTCGGGCCAGGTCGCGCAGGTATTTTTTGGCGCCCTCGATGGTGAACCGTTTTTCGTAGAGCAGTTCCTTGATGCGCGCGATGGTCTCCACGTCTTGACGGGTGAACTTCCGTTGGCCGGATTCGCGCCGCGCCGGCCGGACGAGCCCGAATTTGGACTCCCAATAGCGGAGGATATAAGGTTTCGTGCCGGTCAGGCGGCCGGCTTCACCAATGGAAAAATATTCTTTTTCCGGCGGGAATGGGAGGACCATACGAAAACATATTCAAACATAAAGGACGGGTCGAAGTCAAAGAAAGGAAGGGGCGTCGGTCATGGTTTTTGTGTTGGCCACAAAACCCGTTCGCTCTCCCATGGGTCACCGAGTGACGGTCATGGTTTTTGTGTTGGCACACAAAAACCATTCCCTCGCGGCCCCTCGCTCGGTCACAGTAAATCTTTGGCCATCTTGAATTTGATGCGGCGGCGCGGCGGGATGGTGACCGGCTCGCCGGTGCGGGGGTTGCGCGCCGGTTTGCTTTTCCGCATGACGACGTGGAAACTGCCGAACCCCTGCACGACCACCTTGTCCCCCTCCTGCAGGGCCTTGCGCATGGAATCGAAAACGCGGTTCACCGCGGCCTTGGATTCCGTGAGGGTGCTGACCACGTTGGAGACGCTGAGGATCAGGTCGGCCTTGTTCATAGGGTCATTCCTTTTTTGAAGAGGTTTTCCACCTGCCACATTTCGCCGGCCACGGGCCGCGTGAGGAGGTCCTGCAGGGCCCGCCGGGCCGGTTTGTCTTCGTAGAGGCAGCGATAGACTTCATTGACGATGGGGAGTTCCAGGTGGAATCGTTGAGCGAGCTGATAGGCGCTCTTGGCGGTGGGGACGCCCTCGGCGACCATGGTCATTTCCGAGAGGGCTTGTTTCAAGGATTCCCCGCGTCCGATTTTTTCGCCGATGAACCGGTTGCGGGAATGGCGCGAGCCGCAGGTGACGATGAGGTCGCCCATGCCGGAGAGGCCGAAGAAGGTGAGCCCGCGGGCGCCGCAGGCCATGCCGAGGCGGATCATTTCGTTGAGGCTGCGGGTCATGAGGGCGGCTTTGGTGTTGTCTCCCAGGCCCAGGCCGTCGCAGATGCCGGTGGCGATGGCGTAGATGTTCTTGATGGCGCCGCCCAGTTCCACGCCGATGAAGTCGGTGCTGCTGTAGACCCGGAAAGTATCGGTGTTGAAAATTTTCTGCACGCGTTCCGCGAAACGGTCCGGTCCGGCGACGACCACGGCGGTGGGGACCGATTTGGCGACCTCTTCCGCGTGGGACGGCCCGGAAAGGACGGCGATGCGGTTTTTCGCCGCCGGGATCTCCTCGGCGATGATCTCGGACATGCGTTTCAGGGAATCGTTCTCGATGCCCTTGGTGACGCTGACCGCCCAGGCGTTCGGCGGGAAGACGTTTCCTTCCTGGATGGCGCGGCAGGTGGCGCGGACGTGGGCCGAAGGCACGGCCATGACCACGAGGCGTTTCTCCCGCAGGGCCGCGGGGAGGTCGTGGGTCACCTCGACGGAAGGGTGCAGGCGCAGCTGCGGCAGGACTTTCAGGGTGCGGGTTTCCCGGAGATGTTTGACGGTTTCGGGGAGGAATTCCCAAACGGACACGGCGTGCCCCTTTTGGGCCAAGAGGTTGGCCAGAGTGGCGCCCCAACTGCCGCCGCCGATGACGGCGATGCGCTCGTTTTCCGGAGAGGGGAGGTCAGGGCTTTTTTTCTTCATGGGTGAACCGGACGGCCAGTTCTTCGCCTTTCAGCAGGCGGCGGATGTTGGGAATGTGCTTGACGACGATGAGCGCGGCCACCAGAAGCGCGAGGCCGGACCGGGGGCCCCATCCGGCGAGCCACAGCGCCACGGAGGGCAGGGCGACGGCGCCGGCCAGAGAACCCGCCGAAACATAATGGGAGAGGCCGAAGACCACGGCGAACACCGTCAACGCGGCCAGGGTGGGCGTCGGGAGGAGGGCGAAGAAGACCCCGGCGGAGGTGGCCACGCCTTTTCCCCCTCGAAAAGAGAGGAAGGGAGACCAGCTGTGTCCGGCCACGGCGGCCAGCCCGCCCAAAAGCGGCAGGAATTCCCCCGGGAAAAACCGCAGGGACAGCCAGGTGACGACCCAGCCCTTGAAGATGTCGATGAGGAGCGTGGCGATGCCGGCCGTTTTGCCGACGGACCTGAAAACGTTGGTGGCGCCGGGGTTTCGGGAACCCACTTGGCGGATGTCGATGCCTTTCAGGAAGCGCCCCAGGAGGTATCCGGTGGGTAGGGACCCGACGAGATAGCAGGCGACGAGCCAGAGGCCGGCGGGCGCGAGGGCGGTCATATCCGTGGAGCGGCCGAAAAAATCATTTTCATAGGACAAGAAATAGCATTTCCGAAAGGTTTTGTCTCTTGGGAGGAGGTCATCGGCGGAATCGGAACAACAGAGGCGTGCCCAGCGCCTGGAACCGGCGGCGGAAAACGTTTTCGAGGTGGCGGAGGTAGGAAAAATGGATATCCTCGTCGGAAAGGCTGGTGTGGAGGACGAAGGTGGGCGGGGCGTCCGCGACCTGTTCGGCGCCGCGGAAGACGAGTTTCTTTCCGTGGTGGGAATACGGCCGGTTCTGGATCTCCGTCCAGAAAAAGGACTCGAGCTCGTCTTTGTCGTAGGAGCGCAGGAACTCGGTACGGGCCGCCCAGAGTTGCTCCATGAGGTGGGGCACGTTGGTGCCTTCCTTGGCGGAGACGAAGAGGAGGGGAGCGAACCCCAGGAAGGGCATGTCCCCGGCGAGCCGTTCCTTGAACCACGCGGCGGCGCGGTTTTTTTCCGCGACGGCGTCCCATTTGTTGACGGCCACGACGCAGGCGCGGTTTTTTTCGTGGATGAGGCGGGCGATGGCGGCGTCCCCCTCCAGGATGCCGTCGGGGGCGTCGAGGAGAAGGAGGGCGGCCTGGCAGTCCTCCAGGGCTTTTTCCGTCATGAGGCGGGTGAGCCCCTCCAGCCCCACGGCCCGGGATTTTTTCGCCCGCAGGCCGGCGGTGTCCATGAAGAGGAATTTTTTCCCGTTCCAGTCCAGGGCGGTGTCGAGGGTGTCGCGGGTGGTGCCCGGCTGATTGGAGACGATGGCGCGTTCCTCTCCCAGGAGGCGGTTGAGCAGGGAGGATTTTCCCACGTTGGGCCGGCCGACGATGGCGAACCGGCCGCGGTCCGGCGCGGCGGACGGGCGGTCGTCTTTTTCGGGCAGGAACGGAACGATCTCATCGAGCAGTTGGTTGATGTTGCGGCCGTGACTGGCCGAAAGAGGGATGACCTTCTGGAACCCCAGGCTGAAGAATTCCGACGAGTGGATATTTTTTTTCTGGTCGTCCAGTTTATTGACCGCGACAAGGACATGGGCGGCGTGTCGGCGGAGCCAGCGGCCCACGGCGCGGTCCGCCGGGGTGAGCCCCTCCTGGCCGTCGAGCACCCACACCGCGACCTGCGCGGCGCGGACCAGTTCCTCCACTTTGACCCGGACGGAGGCGAGGATGTCGTCGTCGCCCGGGGCGTAGCCGCCGGTGTCGACCACGCGGAACGGGCGGCCGCCCCACAGGACGGCGCCCTCGATCCAGTCGCGCGTGGTGCCGGGGATGGGCGAGGTCAAGGCGCGGCGTTTTCGGCAGAGGCGGTTGAAGAGGGTGGATTTCCCCACGTTGGGCCGGCCGACGAGAACGACGGTGGCGCGGGGCAGGGCCGGTTGTTTTTCCATGGTCAGCGGGCCGGAACGGCGTCCATTTCGTTCATTTTTTGCATGCCGAGCCGTGTGTAGTCCGCCAGAGAGGCGCCGGCGAGAGCGATGGTGATCCAGAGGAAAACATCGACCAGGGGATGCGCCGGAGACAGCAGGAGGAGGACCGCGGTGGACATTTCCATGAAGGTGGTGCTTTTGCCGAGCCACCGCGGGGTGATCAGGATCTTCCTGGTCAGGATGAAGATGAGACTCCATCCCAGAACGATGAACAGGTCGCGTGAAAAGATGACGACGAAGATCCACAGGGGGACCCTGCCGAGATGCGCGAAGACGAGGTAGGTGGTCACCAGGAGCAATTTGTCGGCCGCGGGGTCGAGGAGTCCGCCGAGGGTGGTTTTTTCTTTCTTGAGCCGGGCGGCCAGCCCGTCGGCCATGTCCGTGAGGACGGAAAGGATGAAGAGGGCGGTGGGCCAGCCGCGGGCCCCCTCGAGGAGCCCGATGACGAACACGGGGGTGAGGAGGAGGCGCAAAAGGGTGATCTTGTTGGCGAGGGTCACGAGGCGGTCCGGGCCGGTTTGGCGTCGGGGCGGAGTTCTTTCTGGATATGCCCCCAATTTTGGGCGTCGATGCGGACGCGCAGGCGCGTGCCCCGGACGGCGGGGGTTTCGGAGAGGATGCGTCCGGTGTGGTAGATGACGGAAAGGAGGTCTCTCCGGCGGTAGGGGAGGACGAATTCTTTTTCCAGCAGAGGCCGGTCGAGGCGGGATTCCACGGCGGAGAGGAAGGCGTCCATGCCTTCGCCCGTGACCGCGGAGAGGAGGAGCCGTCCCTCGCGTTGCCGCGCGGCGCGGTCGGTGTTTTTGAGGAGGTCGGCCTTGTTGAACACCACGATCTGCGGGAGGTGGTCCGCCCGGAGCGATTTGACGACCTCCTGCACCACGCGGAGGTGGGCGGTCCAGGCGGGGTCGGCGGCGTCCACCACGCAGACGAGCAGGTCGGCGTTGTTGAGTTCCTCCAGGGTGGCGTGGAAGGCGGCGACCAGGTGGTGCGGAAGTTTCTGGATGAAACCGACGGTGTCCACAAAAAGGGCGGCGCGTCCGCCGGGGAGTTTCACGCGGCGGGCGGTGGGGTCCAGCGTGGCGAAGAGTTTGTCGTCGGCGTAGATTCCGTCGGAGCGGGTGAGGAAATTGAGCAGGGTGGATTTGCCCACGTTGGTGTAGCCGACGAGGGCCACCTGGGGGAGCGGGATGCGCCGGCGGTTTTGGCGCTGCAGGTCCCGCTGGAGGCGGACGTGTTCGATCTCGCGTTTGATGCGGCGGATGCGTTCCCGGATGTGGCGCTGGTCCACCTCCAGTTTGCGTTCGCCGGGTCCGCGGGTGCCGATGCCTCCCCGCGCGCCGCCGGTCTGTTGTTCGAAGCGGCCGAATTTCTCGGTGATCCGCGGCAGGAGGTAGTCGAGCTGGGCCAGTTCCACCTGGAGTTTCCCCTCCCGCGTGCGGGCCCGCTGGGCAAAGATGTCGAGGATGAGGCGGGTGCGGTCCAGCACCTTGGCGGGGATGATCTCCTGGAGGTTCCTCTGTTGAGCGGGGGTGAGGTCGTCGTCGAAGATGACGGCGTCGAGGGTTTTTTGCCGCGCGAGGCCGGCGATCTCCTCCGCCTTGCCCCGGCCGATGAGCGTGGCCGGGTCGCGCTGGGCCCGTTTTTGGACGACGGTGTCCACGACCTCGCCGCCGGCCGTCTCGATGAGACGCCGGAGTTCGTCCAAAGACGGCAGACGCCGGTCCGCGGTGCTTTTGCCGGTCTGGAGACCGACCATCAGGGTGCGTTCCATGGCGGCTATTTTAGCAGTTTCTTTTCAGCGGCCGGGCGCCGCCGAGGCGTCCCGGAGGAGTTGTTGTATCTTTTCGGCGACCCGCTCGGGTTTGAACGGCGGGGCGAGGTCGATCCAGCGGATGCGCGGGTTGGCGCGGAACCAGGTGAGCTGGCGTTTCACGTAGAGGCGGGTTTCGCGGAAGAAATCGGTTTCGAATTTTTCCTCCGGGATTTTTCCGTTCAGAACATCGATGGCCGCGGCGTAACCCAGGGACTGGAGGGCCGGGGCGTCCGGCGGGAGGCCTTTTTCCAAGAGGGCCGCCGTTTCTTTCAGAAGGCCGGGGACCATGCGCCGGCAGCGGGCCTCCAGGATTTTTTCGAGTTCATTTTTTTCCCAGCGCAATCCGAACCAGGCGAAGGTCCTGGTCGAGGGGCGCGTCTGTTCCTTCTGCCAGCGCGAGAGCGGTTGTCCCGTGAGATGAAAGACTTCCAGGGCGCGGACCACGCGCGCGATGTTGTTGGGCGGAATCTTGGCGGCGGCGTCCGGATCGATTTTCGCCAATTCGGCGTGCACGGCGGCGCGGCCGTTCCGTTCGGCCCGGGCCAGAAGGGTTTTCCGGAAGTCATCGTTTCGGTCGGGCAGAGGGGCGAGGCCGTCCACCAGGGCGCGCAGATACAGCCCGGTCCCCCCCACCAGGAGGGCCGGTCGTTCCGCCGCCGCGAGCGCGGCGAGGAGGTTTTCCGCCCGACGGGCGAACCGGCCGGCGCTGAAGGGTTGGTCGGGTTCAAGGAAGTCCATGAGATGGTGCGGCACGCCGTCCACGGCGTAATAGGTCTTCAGCGGGTGGTCCGGATCGTCCCGCCACGCGCCCTCGGGTTTGGAGGTGCCGACGGAAAGGTGTTTGTAGACCTGGCGGGAATCGGCGGAGAGGACGTCGGCTCCTTGGCGGCGGGCCAGCTCCAACCCGGCGGCGGTTTTCCCCGAGCCCGTGGGGCCGACCAGGATGGGGATGGGAGACATATCGATTTTCAATGGAAGCGCCGTGCCGCGGGCGGAAATCAGCGCGGCGGCGCTTCGATGCGGACCCGCCGGCCGGTGAGGGCCGACCGGTAGACGGCCCGGGCCATCTGCACCGCGCGCAAGCCGTCCCAGCCGGAGGCCCGGGGCTGTTCTTTTCGGAGGAGTCGGGCGAGGTAGTCGTCCATCTCCGCCTGATAGGAGTTGGGCGACTGGGAGGAAAAATCGAAGACTTTTTCTTTGCCCGAGCGGGCGACGAGGACCGTTTCACAGCGGGGTCCGCTGTTCTCGATACGGAGCGCGCCCCGGGTGCCGCCGAGTTCCAGGCGCATGTAACCCGCCCATTGCGTCCAGGAGGCATGCACGGAGGCCAAGGCCCCGTTCTTCATATGGAACACGGCCATGGCGTTGTCCTCCACCCGGGAGCGACCGTCGGGAAGAGGCTGTGCCGCGCCGAAAGCGTCGACGGGTTCACCCAGGAACCAGCGGAGGAGGTCGAAGAGATGGGCGCCGTTGTCGAGGAGCGGACCTCCGCCCGAGAGGCGGGGGACGGCGTACCAGCC
Organism: Elusimicrobiota bacterium; assembly: GCA_022703335.1. Taxonomy (GTDB): domain Bacteria; phylum Elusimicrobiota; class Elusimicrobia; order FEN-1173; family FEN-1173; genus JAKLDV01. Next base: position 9,982 of record JAKLDV010000040.1, on the reverse strand, counting down.
GTCCTGGGTCCAGCCGTTGTGGCCGATCCAGGAGCGGAGGAAGAGGGGGCGGCCGACGGCGCCGGCGTCGTAGAGACGTTTGGCTTTGAGGACGTTGGGGAAATACCGCAGGTTGGAACCGACTTTCAGGGTGACGCGGGAACGTTCGGCGGCGGCCAGCATGGCCCGGGCCTCGGCGGTGTCCCGGCCGAGAGGTTTTTCGCAGAAGACGTGTTTTTTCCGTCGGAGAGCCGACAGGACGATGTCGCGGTGCCATTTGTTGGGGACGGAGACGACGACGCCGTCGACGGCGGGGTCGTTGATGGCTTCGTCGGGCCGCGCCGCCGTGTCGCATCCGTGGCGCGCGGCGGCGGTCCGGCGGGCGGAATCCTTGACGTCCACGGCCCAGAGCAGTTCCGCCCGCGGGTTGTCGACGAGGGACTGCATCCGGCGCAGGCCCATCCGGCCGCAGCCGATCACCGCGAAGCGAAGGTGGTTGCGGAGGTTCACCGGCTGTTTTCCCGGTGGAGGGTGAGGAGGGTGTCGGCGATGCGGCGGACCTCGGCCTCGGTCATTCGGCTTCCGGTGGGGAGGTTCATCCCGATGGAGCTCAACGATTCGGCGACGGGACAGCGGTGCGCGCCGAGTTCTTTTTTGTAGAGCGGCTGGAGGTGGACGGGATAGAAGAAAGGCCGCGAGTCGATGCCGTGTCGGCGCAGGGAGGCCATCAGCCGGTCCCGGCTGAGCCCGAATTCCTTGTGCACGAGCAGGGCATGCATCCAATGGGTGCTGGCGGCCCAGGGGGCGGCGGGCGGCGGGGTGAGGCCGGGCACGCCGCGAAGGAGCCGGTTGTAGAGGGCGGATATCCGTCGCCGTGCGGCGATGAATTGTTCGATGCGTTCCAACTGAGCCAGCCCCACCGCGGCCTGCAGGTTGGTCATGCGGTAATTGAAGCCGTGTTCCCGGTGCCAGAATCGGCGTTTCTTTTCGTAGGCTTGGTCGCGCAGTTTGCGGGCGCGCCGGGCGAGCCGGGCGTTGTCGGTGACGATCATCCCCCCCTCGCCGGTGGCGATGATTTTGTTGGCGTAAAAACTGAAACAGCCGAGATGGCCGAGACTTCCGGTTCGGCGGCCTTTGTATTGGGCGCCGTGGGACTCGGCGGCGTCCTCCACCACGAAGAGGCCGTGCTTGCGGGCGAACCGCCGGACCGGGTCCATGTCCGTCGGATGGCCGTAAAGATGCACGACGATGACGGCCCGGGTCCGCCGGGAGATCTTTCTTTCAAGGAGGGCCGGATCCAGGTTCCACGTGAAGGGTTCGCTGTCGACGGGCACGGGGACGGCGCCGACCGCCTTGACGGCGTTGGGAACGGCGATGTGAGTGAGGGTGGGAATGAGGACCTCGTCGCCGGGGCCGACGCCCAGAACGGCGAGCGACAGATGGAGCGCCGTGGTGCCGCTGGTGACCGCGACGCCGTGCGCCACGCCGCAGTAGCGGCTGAACGCTTTTTCGAATTCGGAAACATAACGTCCTTCGGACGAGATCCAGCCGCTCTTGATGACGTCGGAGACGTAGCGGAGTTCTTGGGGGCCCATGACCGGGGCGGCCATGGGGATGAATCCGTCGCGGGAACGGGAGGACGGACGTTTCATATCCGCCGGAACTTTTTCGCCAGTTCGTCCGGGGAAAGGCGGAGGAACGTGGGCCGGCCGTGGGGGCACGACCACGGCAGGCGGCAGAGTTGGAGGTCCTTCAGGATTTTTTCCATCTCCGAAGGTTGCAAAGGGTCGTGCGCTTTGACGGCGCCCCGGCAGGCGGCGCGGATGAGGATGTCGTCCCATCGGCGCGGGATGGCCTCGGACATCAGGTCCTCCGCCAGTCCTTCCAAGAGAGTGCGCACTTTCGGGGAATCCCCCAGGACGCTGGGGACCGCGGTGACCCGGAAGACCTGCGGCCCGAACGGTTCCAGCCGATATCCCAGCCGCTCGAAATCCTTAAGGCAGTCGGTCACGATGGCGGCGGTTTCGAGGGAGACCTCCCAGAGCCAGGGGAGCAGAAGGACCTGCCGGTGCGGGGTTTGGTCTTTGGCGTTTTCTGAAAATTTCTCATAGAGGACGCGCTCGGCGGCGGCGTGCTGGTCGAAAATGTAAAGGTCGTTGCCCAGCCGGGCCAGAATGTAGGTGCCGTCCATTTGCATGAGCGGCGTGGGCGTCGTCTTGCGGAAGTCCTCCGGCCGGGGCGCGGCCGCGTCCTCGGAGGGCGTTTCCGGGAGGGTATTGTCGACGGACGGAGGGGCCGCCTCCGGCGGCGTGTGTTTCAGCGGGGACTGGATGAAGAGGGCGGCCTGGGACTCGGCCAGGGACAGGTTTTTTTCCTTGAACGATTCGGGATGACGCGGAGGATGGGGAGGAGCGGTTTGTTTTTCGGCCGCCGGCGCCGCGGGCCGGCCGGCCGGGGCCAACGCGCTCGGCATTTCGGCCGACGTGGAAAGGGCTTTTTTCAGGGAATGGTAGAGGAACCCGTAGGCCTCCTCTTCGTGCGAAAGCCGGACCTCGCGTTTGGACGGATGCACGTTGACGTCCACCAAGGTCGGGTCCACGCTGAGGAAGATCACCGCCGCGGGGTGGCGGCCCACCATCAACCCGCCGCGGTAGGCCTCGTAGAGGACGTGGGTGAGCCGGCGGCTGAGGACGGGGCGGTTGTTCACGTAAAAGCGTTGATGGCGGCCGGTGCTTTGGTGCGCGTGGACGTCGGAGATCCAGCCGAAGACGCTCATGAAGCGGCCGACCTCATGGACGGGTTTCAGGGCGGTGAATCGATCGGCGCCCCAACAGGCCTTGATCCGTTCGAGGAGGGCCGCGGCGGGGTCGGCGCCCGGCCCGGCCGGGCGCAACGAGAGCAGTTCCTTGCCGTCGGTGATGACGTCGAAGGCGACGTCCCGGGCGGCGAGGGCGACGTCTTCCAGGGTGCGCAGGAGAAGGCCGCGTTCGGTGGTGTCGGACTTGAGGAACTTTTCCCGCGCCGGGGTGCAAAAGAACAGGTCCTCCACCGTGACGGTGGTGCCCGCGGGGGCGCCGCAGGGGCCTTCGCGGACGATTTTCCCCCCGTCGCATTCGATGGAGCGGCCCTCGGCGGCCTCGGCGGTGCGGGAGACCAGTTTGAAACGGGAGACCGCCGCGATGGAAGGAAGCGCTTCCCCGCGGAAACCGAAGGTGCGGATCTTCTCCAGGTCTTCCAGATCGGTGATCTTGGAGGTGGCGTGCCGTTCGAGCGCCAGCGCCACCTGTTCCGGCGCGATGCCGGCGCCGTCGTCGGTGACGCGGATTTTTTTCCGGCCGGCCTGCGCCCATTCCACCGTGATGCGCCGGGCGCCGGCGTCCAGGGCGTTCTCCAGAAGTTCCTTCAGGACGGAGGCGGGGCGTTCGATCACCTCGCCGGCGGCGATCCGCCGTATCAGTTGTTCGGGAAGTTTTTGTATTTGAGGCATGTCGGGCAATAAAAGGAGACGCGGCGTTCCGGCGGAAGGTGTCCGAAAGGAGAGAGGAACGTCAGTGTTTCAGTTTGACCGTCTTTTCACACAACGGCCAGTAGGAACATTGGCGGAAGCAGACGTCTTTCAATCCGAAGGAAAGTTTGAGTTCGCAGTCCTGATAGTGTTCCGCCATGTGGTTGATGCATTTGACCGTGTCGTGGGGGATGTGGTTGAAGGCCACGCCGAGCATGGTGGTGTCGCCTTTCGAACTGGTCCAGGTGACGTGGCCGTGGAGTTCGATCCCCTCCAGCCCCGGCAGGTTGAGGACGAGTTTGAGGCGGGTGTCGCCGGAGACGTGGGCGAAGACCATCAGCGACATGCCGCCGGCGGAGAGGTTGGTGAGCACGGCGGGCAGGTCCCGCGCCGGTTCGTCCATGAGAAAGATATCGATCGGTTCGGCCAGGTCCTTTATGACCGGAAAACGATGGTGTTTGCGTCTTTCCGTTTTCACGTCACCCCTCGAAATTGTCGCTTCGGAAATTGTCCATCTTTCATTTGAAAAAGGCAAATCATTTCTGCGGTTTGGACGGCGTTTCTTGTGAAGAGGCGACGTCCTGGACCAGCCGGTGGAGGATCTCCAGGGCTTGCAGGGGCGTGAGGGCGTTGGGATCGGTGCCCTTTAATTCCTCGAGGACGGGATGGGAGGCGAAGAGGGGCAGTTGGGCGGGGTCCCCGTCGGGCTTGTCGTTTTTCTGCCGCCGACCGGGGACGGCGTGGGTGGCTTCGAGGGTCTTGAGGATGTGCCGCGCGCGCGCCACGCATTCCCGCGGGAGGCCGGCCATCTGTGCCACGTGCACGCCGTAGGAACGGTCGGCCGGGCCGGGCAATATCTGGTGGAGGAGCACCAGTTCCGTGCGGCCGTCGGGGCGGACCCATTCCCGGACGGCGGCGTGGTGGTTCTTGACGCCCGACAGGCGGTCGGCCAGGTCGGTGAGTTCGAAGTAATGCGTGGCGAAGAGCACTTTGGGCCCGGCGTTTTTTTCTCCGCGATGGAGGTATTCCACCACGGCCCAGGCCACGGCCACGCCGTCGTAGGTGGAGGTGCCGCGCCCGACCTCGTCCAGGATGACGAGGCTGCGCGGGGTGGCGTTGTGAAGGATGTTGGAAACCTCCTGCATTTCCAGGAGGAAGGTGGAGGCGCCGGCGGCCAGGTTGTCTCCGGCGCCGATGCGGGTGAAGATGCGGTCCAGCACGCCGATCTCCGCCGTTTCGGCCGGGACGAAGGATCCCATCTGCGCCATGATGGCCAGGAGGGCCACCTGGCGCAGGTAGGTGGATTTGCCCCCCATGTTCGGCCCGGTGACGAGGAGGATCTGGTTCTCCTGTCCGTCCAGGAGCGTGTCGTTGGGCACGAACGGCGTTCCGCCGAGGCTCGCCAGGGATTTTTCGACCACGGGGTGGCGGGCTTTTTCGAGGCGGAAGATGTTCCCGTCGATGACGCGGGGGCGGCGGTAATGGCCCCGTTCGGCCGCCTCGGCCAGGGAGGCGAGGGTGTCCAACTCCGCCAGGGCTTCGGCCAGGGCGCGCAGGGTCTCGCGGTGTTGGAGCACGCCGGTCCGAACCTCGGCGAAGAGTTCGGCCTCCAGCGCCTTGGATTTTTCCTCCGCCCCGAGGATCTTGTCCTCCTGGACTTTCAGTTCCGGGGTGATGAAACGTTCCGCGTTCACCAGGGTCTGTTTGCGGATCCATTCCGGCGGCACTTTGGAGAGGTTGGCGCGGGAGACTTCCAGGTAGTAACCGAAGACCGAGGTGTAGCCGACTTTCAAGGAGCCGATGCCGGTCCGCTGGCGTTCCTGGTTCTCCATCTCCGATATCCAGGACCGACCGTGTTTGGCCAGCCGGCGGAGATCGTCGAGTGCGGGCGAGTACCCGTCGCGGATGACGCCGCCGTCGGTGAGCCGGAAGGGCGGGTCGTCGGCCAGGGATTTTTCCAACAGGGCGAGCAGTTCGGCCGGAACGGCGAGGGAGCGCAGGAAGGACTCGAGCGGATGCGGTTCGCCGGCGAGGGAGGTCTTGTCGGCGTAGAGCCGCCGGAGGTCCGGCATTCTTTGCAGCGTTCGTCGGAGGGCGCTGAGGTCCCGTCCGTTGGCGCCGCCGGCCGTGAGGCGGGCCAGGATCCGTTCGACGTCGGAGGTCTCCTTGAGGAGGTCCCTCTGGTCGCGGCGCTGGACGCCGTGTTCGAGGAAGAACTCCACGCCGTCCTGTCGGCGACGGATGGCCTCCGGATCGCGCAGCGGGTGAAAGAGCCACCACTTCAGTTTTCGGCCGCCCATGGGGGTGGCGGTGTGGTCGAGGACGTCCCAGAGGGTGCGCGGCCCGCCGTTCCCGGGCGGGGTGCGTTCCGAGGGATACAGGTCCAGGTGGCGGAGGGCGATGTCGTCGAGCCCCAGGTAGTCGTCGAGCTGATAGAGGCGCGGCGGCTGGACCACGCTGAGAGCGGCGGGCTGGTTCTGTTCCACGTAGGAGAGCACGGCGCCGGCGGCCGGCAGGGACGGATGGCGGCGGTCGAGTCCGAACCCGGCCACCGAGGTCACGTTCAACGTGCGCGAAAGGAGGCGTTCGGCCGAGTCGGGCTGGAAGGCCCGGTCGTCCAACGGCGTCACGGGGCGGCCGACGGAGGGGAGCGCGCCGCCGGCCGAGGCGGGCCAGAGGATCTCGCGGGGATCCAGGCGGGAAAGTTCGTCGGCCAGCCGGTGGCCGTCGAGGTCCCGCGGGACGGCCGTGAGACGGAATTCTCCGGTGGAAAGATCCAGGGCGGCGATGCCCCACCCGGCGGGTTTGGCGGCCCGGTCGGGCCACACCGCCACAAGGAAATTGTTCTGTTTCGCCTGGAGCAGTTCGTCTTCCAGGACGGTGCCGGGGCTGACCACGCGCACCACGTCCCGTTGGACCATCCCCTTGGTGGTGGCCGGGTCCTCCATCTGTTCGGCGATGGCGACCCGCAGTCCGAGCCGCAAAAGTTTCGCCAGATACCCCGCCAGGGCGTGATGCGGCACGCCGCACATGGGGATGCCTTGCCGTTGGGTGAGGACCACCTCCAGAAGCGGGGCGGCTTTCCGGGCGTCGTCGTAAAAGAGTTCGTAGAAATCGCCCAGCCGGAAGAAAAGGAGGGCCTCGGGGTTTTTCGTCTTGAGCGCCTGATATTGGCGCATCAGGGGGGTTTGTTTTGAGTCCGGCAGGTTCACGGTGTCCGCCGGTTCGGGGGAAGCGGGCGTTTTGGCGGCGGAGGGGTCGTTCGGCATGGGATCAGACACGGAAGAAGATTTTTATCTTTTGGAACCGTTTCAGCCAGGCGTAGGTGTTGAGCACTTTCTCGATGAAGAGGCGGGTTTCCAAATAGGGGATGGTCGTCAGCATCAGCGGGCCCGCCTTCATCCACGTCCGGACGTTGGCGGGTCCGGCGTTGTAGGCGGCCAAAAGGGCGACGGTGTCGTCCTTGAACTCCGTGCGCAGAAGGGAGAGGTAATGGAACCCCAGGCGGATGTTCGTTTCGGGACGGTTCAAAGCGGCGAGGGTGACTTTCTCTCCCAACCGCTTGGCCATGTCCAAGGCGGTGGTGGGCATCAGCTGCATCAACCCCACGGCGCCCCGGTGCGAGTGGGCGGTCTCGGCGAAGCGCGACTCCACTTTGACGAGCGCCATCACGAAGAGCGGATCGAATTTGTAGACCGCGGCGTATTTGTTGATGATGTCCTTGTGCAGCGCCGGCCGCGTCAGGTTCCAGTAAAAATCCAGGTTCTGAAGCAAAAGGAAAAGGCCGACGACAAGGAGAACGGCGGCCGAAACCCAGAAAAGGCGTCGGCGGGTCGTCGGGGATTTTTGAGGGAGGTCCGGGGTCCCTCCGGGGGGCGGAAGTGGGGGGTGGGTCATTCGGGGTCGTCCTCTTCTTCCTCGATCGGCCGGTCCCGTTTTCCCGTCCGAAATCCGATGAAGAAGCCGCCGACGAGCCCCACCAGCAGGCCGACGAGAACGACGACGAGGAGGGTGGTGGACATGGATTTCCATGCCAGGAAATTCACCGTCACGGGGTGAGGGTTCTGGATGGCCACGGCCAGCAGGGCTCCCAAAAGGACGAGAACGGCGGCGAATTTAATCACGGGTGTCTCCCCAGAGATTTCGGCCGACCGCCTCGGCGATTTGCACGGGGACGATGTCCCCCCGCCGGTGGTTTCGGCTCGACGTGAAAAAGGTCTTCCAGCAGGTGCGGGTGCGTCCCTCGTAGACGGGGACGATGCGTCCGGTCCGGTCCCGCCCCGGCGATTTGACGTCCTCGATCAATATGTCCTGGCGGGTATTCACCAGGGAGGCGATCCCGCGTTCCGAGTGGGCCGTGACGATCTTCAGGAGTTCGGCGTGGCGTTCCTCCTTGACGGTTTCCGGAACGTCGTCCGGGAACTCGGCGGCGGGGGTGCCGGGCCGCGGCGAATATTTGAAACAAAAAGCGCCGTCGACGGCGCTTTCCCGGACGAGGGAGACGGTTTGATTGAAATCGTCGTCGGTTTCGCCGGGGAATCCGGCGATGAGGTCGGTGGTGATGAGGATTTCCGGCCGCGCCCGCCGGAGGCGCCGGACGCGGTCCAGGAAATCGGCCCGCGTGTGGTTTCGGCGCATGCGTTTCAGGAGGCGGTCCGAGCCGGACTGCAGGGGCAGGTGGATGTGCGGACAGACCTTGTCGCATTCGGCCAGGGCCGCGAGGAAGCGGTCGTTGACGTAGAACGGGTGCGGGCTCATGTAGCGGATGCGGCGGACCGCGTCTATTTTTTGGACGGCGCGCAGGAGGTCGGCGAAATCCGCCGTGCCCGCCGGGCCGTCCCCGCGGTAGGAGTTGACGGTCTGGCCGAGGAGCAGCACCTCCGGCGTTCCCTCCGCCGTTTTTTCGCGGATTTCCTCCAAGATGTTTTTCAGGGGGCGGTGGGATTCCCGGCCCCGCACCGACGGCACGATGCAATAGCTGCAGGAAAAATTGCAGCCGCGCATGACGGTGACGTGCGCGGTGACCTGCGCGCGCCCCGGATCCGGGAGGCGCGCGGGGCCCTCGGCGGGGAGGAGCAGTTTCTCCACGAGCGTGTCGAACCGGTCCATGGATTTGGCGCCCACCACCCCATCGAGGTGCGAAAAGCGGGACGGCAGTTCTTTTTTCAGGCGTTCGGCGACGCATCCGGCCACCACGAGGAGCCGGCCGGGCCGTTCGTCTTTCCAACGCCGGAGCCGGCCGAGGAAGGACAACGCCCGGTTCTCCGCGTGTTGCCGGACGGTGCAGGTGTTGATGATGAAAAGGTCGGCGTCGGCGGGGCTGTCCGCGGCGATGAATCCGCGCCGGCGGAGGGTTCGCGACATCTCTTCGGAATCGGCGGCGTTCATCTGGCAGCCGAAGGTTTCGATATAAAAGCGGGGGCGTCCCGCCGGGACGGGAGGCGCGGTGCGGGCGCGGGGGGTCGGGTTGACGGACATTTCGATGACCGGGTTCATATCCTGTTGGAGAAGTCTTTAGAGTTTTTTCGAAGAGGGTCTATTCTACCAGATTCTGGGCCGGGCCGGGGAAGGCGGGTCGGCGGATTTTCAGGTCATCGAGCAAAACGATTTTCCCGCCGGTCGAAATAAAGTATAAAAACGGGGTCATGAACGCGGAGGGGCTTCAAAAGATATTTTTCTGTCTGGGGCTGGCGCTTTTCCTTTCGGGGTGTCGCGCCGAGCGGCTGTATTATTATCCCAACGCCGAACTCTATGCCGACCCGCACAACGTGGGGCTGGAGTATGAGATCGTCAACTACCCCAGTTTGAACGGGAAGACCCTCTACGGCCTGTATTTTCAAACGGCCGGCGTCCCTCGGGGGACGATCGTCCATTTCCACGGCAATTACGGGAACGTTTCGAACCACTTTCCGCTTTCGGTGTTTTTATTGAAATACGGGTTCGATGTGTTGATCTTCGATTACCAGGGATACGGCGCCTCGGCGGGGCATCCCTCGCCGAAATCGACGGTGGAGGACGGGGTGGCGAGCGTGCGTTACGCGTTGTCTCGAAGGAGAACGCCGGAGGGCGGTCTGGGGGTGTTCGGGCAATCTCTGGGGGCGGCGGTGGCCACGGTGGTGGCGGCGGAGGAACCGGCGGTGGACGCCGCGGTGTTGGAGGCGGGGTTCACCACCTACCGGGCCATCGGCAAGGACGTTCTGAAACGGAGCCTTCTCACCTGGCCGTTCGCTTACATCGCCCCGCCTCTCTTCGTCGGCCGCCGCTGCGACCCGCTCGATCACATCGGCCGGATCTCCCCCCGGCCCGTCCTCCTCATCCACGGCACCAAGGACCGGACCATCCCGCTGTGGATGTCCCGCCGTCTTTTTGAGAGGGCGAAGGAGCCGAAGACGTTATGGGTCGTGGAAGGCGGCGAACATCTGGGATACAAGCGGGTGGCGGGGACTCCGTATGAGCGCGCCGTGTCGGATTTCTTTCAGCGGGCTTTCGAGGAAAAAC
>JAKLDV010000004.1 GCA_022703335.1 Elusimicrobiota bacterium | reverse complement strand
GTCGTCTTCAGGATCGTCTCTATCTGGGTCTTCGACAATTGCTCAAGTCCGATCAGGTCTTTCAACGGGCAACCTCCGTCTTCCGTTTTGATGCCGGCTTCTCCGGCCGACCGCTGCGCCACACCGCGTCTTCCCCGTCGGTTTCCCTCAAATGGACATCGATGGTCTCGTCGCAATCCGTCCGAAGGGCCTCGCCGACGAAATCCGCCTGGATGGGGAGTTCCCGATGACCGCGGTCGATCAGGACCCCCAGATAGACCCGCCGGGGCCGGCCGAAATCCATCAACTCATCCAACGCGCACCGGACCGTGCGACCGGTGAAAAGAACGTCGTCGACGATAAAAACCGTCTTCCCCGTCACATCGAAGGGAAGTTCCGTGTCATGCACCACCGGATGCAGCGGCACGGCCTGTGAATCGTCGCGGTAAAACGTGATATCCAGCGTGCCGACCGCGGCGGGCCCGCCGGGCGCGGCCAAAAGGGCCGAAAGTCGCCGGGCCAACGGCACCCCGCGCCTCTGGATGCCGACGAAAACCCAGTCGGCGCGAGGTTCCTTTACCGTCTTCCGGATGTCGGCGGCAAGCCGGTCGAAGAGCGATTTGACCTGAGCCGCCGTCCGTATCTTTTTTTTCATCGTTCATCCCTCCGAGGCGATGTCTCTTCGAAAACAGACGTTTTCGAATTTTATTTTATCCGCCGCCTCATAGGCGCGCGCACGAGCCTTGGCCAGATCGGGCCCCCAGGCCGTCACGCCCAGAACACGGCCGCCGGCGGTCTCGATCTGAGAATCCCGCCGACGCGTGCCGGCGTGAAAAACCGCCACGTCCGGGGCGTCCGCCCACGGTTCCAAACCGCTGATGGGTTTGCCCGTCTCAAAGTCGCCGGGATACCCCTTCGACGCCAGCACGACGCAGACCGAGGCCTGGGCCCGCCGACGAAGCGCCACATCCCCCAATTCGCCGAGGGCCGTCGCCGAGATGAGTTCGAACAGGTCGTTGCCGATCAGCGGCAGGACGGCCTGCGTCTCCGGATCGCCGAAGCGCACGTTGAATTCCAACACCCGGGGCCCCTCCGGGGTCAGCATCAATCCAAAATAAATGGCCCCGCAGTAATCGAGCCACTCGCTCCGGATCCCGCGCAGGAACGGCTGGAAGACCGTCTTCTCTATCCGGGCCCAAAGGGCCTCGGAAATCGCGGAAACGGGCGAATACGCGCCCATCCCGCCCGTGTTGGGGCCGACGTTGCCGTCACCGACCCGCTTGTAATCGCGACAGGGCAGCAGGGGCAGGAGTTTTTTACCGTCGCAAAAAGCCATGACGCTGAGTTCTTCCCCCGCCAGCATCTCTTCCAGAACGACATTCTCTCCGGCGGCCCCGAAGGCCCGTCGAACCATCATCTCCTCCACCGCCTCCAAGACCTCGTTGCGGTCGGCGCAGACACGCACCCCCTTGCCGGCGGCCAACCCGTCCGCCTTCACCACGCGGAACGACTCCGGCCACTCCCCGGACCGAATGAACGCCGAGGCCTCTTCGAACTCGGAAAAAATCCGAAAGTCCGCCGTCGGTATGCCGTGGGTCTTCATGAAGCTCTTGGCGAACGTCTTGCTTCCCTCCAACCGCGCGGCGAGGCGGCCCGGCCCGAACACCAGCCCTCCGAAACTCCGCACCGTATCCGCCAATCCTTTCACCAACGGAAGTTCCGGACCGACGACCGTCAGGTCGATCTTGTTCTGTCGATGGAACGCGGCCACTTTCTGTTTATCGTCAAAATCCAGCGGCAAACAGTCGGCGTGGGCGGCGATGCCGGCGTTCCCCGGCGAACACCAGAGCCGGTCCACTCGAGCGCTCTGTTTCAGGCTCCAGGCGAGCGCGTGCTCCCGCCCCCCGCCGCCGACGATCAACACGTTCACGGCTTCATTTCTCCCGCGGCGCGTCCAGCCCGACTTTTCTAGAAAGGACCTTTTTCTTCAGTTGCTTTTTGTACCGCGCCACGCGGTCCAGGAGCGCCCCGCTCCCGCCGGCGCCCAGGATCTGGGCCGCCAAGATTCCGGCGTTCCAGGCGTTGCCGATGGCCACGGTGGCCACCGGCACCCCGCGGGGCATCTGCACGATGGAGAAAAGCGAATCCTGCCCCTGCAGCGGACCGCCCGACACCGGCACGCCGATGACCGGCAGTTCGGTGATGGCCGCGATGACGCCCGGAAGATGGGCGGACATCCCGGCGCCGGCGATGATGACGCGGATCCCGCGACGACGGGCGCCGGCGGCGAACCGCACCGTCTCATGCGGCGTCCGGTGGGCCGAAAGGACGTGCATCTCGAACGGGATGCCGAACTGTTCCAGGCTCTCGGCGGCCTGGCGCATCACCGGCAAATCCGATTCGCTCCCCATCACCACGGCCGCCTGCGGCGATTTCTTTCCTGATCTCTTCATGAATTTCTCCCTCTTCTCGGACGACACATCGCGTCCCCGGCTATTTGATCGTTCCGTTGGTCCTGAGCGGAATCGGATAACGCGCCGTAAAGCACGCGGTGCAAAAATCCCCGGGATTCATCTTGGTGGCCTTCAGCATTCCCCCCAAAGAAAGATATTTCAGGCTGTCCGCCCGCAAATACTCCCGTATCTTTTCCACGGACAATCGCGCCGCGATCAATTCTTTCGTTTCAGGCGTGTCTATGCCGTAAAAACAGGGTCCGAGGATGGGAGGGGAACTGATCCGCAGATGGATTTCCTTGACGCCGACGCGGCGCAACATCCGCACCAGTTTCCGGCTGGTGGTCCCCCGCACGATGGAATCGTCCACCAGGACGATCCTTTTCCCGCGGACGGCGTCGGCCACGGCGCTGTATTTCATCCGGGCGCCGAAATCGCGGATCGCCTGTTTCGGCTCGATGAAGGTGCGCCCGACGTAATGGCTCCGGATCAATCCGAGCTCCAGGGGCAATCCCGACCGTTCGGCGTAACCGACCGCGGCGCAACTGGACGAATCCGGAACGGCCACCACCACGTCCGCCTTCACCGGCGACTCCCGCGCCAGCTGCCGGCCGAGTTCACGGCGAACCTCATATACACTGCGGCCGAAGATCCGGCTGTCCGGCCGGGAAAAATAAACGAACTCGAAGATACAATGCGCCAGCCGGGTGGAGGACAGCTGGGCGATGGGGCGTATCCCCTGGCCGTCGATCGCCACGATCTCGCCCGGCTTCACCTCCCGGACCAGCCGGGCGTTGATGATGTCGAAAGCGCACGTTTCGGAGGCCACCACGAACGAACCGTTCAACCGACCGATGTGCAACGGCCGCACGCCCCAGGGATCACGCGCCACGAACAAGGTCTTCGGCGTCAACAGCACGATGGAGTAGGCTCCTTCCACCTGGGAAAAAGCCTCTTTCAGGGCGGCCCCCAGGTCCCGCGCCGACGACTTGGCCACGAGGTGCAGAATGACCTCGCTGTCCGAAGACGTCTGGAAGATGGAACCTTCCTTCTCCAGCTGCCGCCTCAACAGCAGGGCGTTGGTGAGATTGCCGTTATGGGCCAGCGCCATGGGGCCGCGGGAGGTCGTCACCACGATGGGCTGCGCGTTGACGAGGGAGGAGACGCCGGAGGTGCCGTATCGCACATGCCCGATGGCGGTGCGGCCTTTCATATCGTCCAGGAGCGGCCGATTGAACACATCCGCCACCAGCCCCATGGCCACGTGAGTATAAAAACGCTTGCCGTCGGTGGTCACGATGCCCGCCGATTCCTGGCCCCGGTGCTGCAATTGGTGGATGCCCAAATACGCCAGTCGCGACGCCTCGGCGTGGTTATATATACCGAAGACACCGCACTCCTCCGGCATCCGGTCGAACGGCAACGCGAACGAGGGCCGCGGGCCTATTTTCATCGTCCCCCCCCTCATGACGCCACCTGCGCCGCGTAACGGACGGCGTTCTTGAATATCTGAAGCCCCACGCCGTGTTCGGGCAACGGCCGGATCCTCGTCCAATGGGAATGTTGCTGCGGATAAAAATAGCGTTCCGGATGAGGCATGAGGCCCAACACGTTCCCCTCCCGGTTGCATATCCCGGCCACGTCGCCCCGGGAACCGTTCGGATTCCACGGATAGCCGTCCGACTGGCCGCGTTCGTTCACATAGCGAAAAACGATCTGCCCTTGTTTTTCCAGCGTCCGGAGCCCGGCCTCCGATTCCGGCACGAATTTCCCTTCGCCGTGCGCCACGGGGGCGGGGAACACCGCGGGCAGGCCTCTCACAAAAGGGCATTTCCCCGAACTCGTCCGGAGGAAGGTCCACCGGCACTCGAACTTCCCGGAATCGTTGTCCGTCAGCGTCGCCGACACCGAGACGCCGGCGCGGCCCGGCAAAAAACCGCCTTTCAGAAGGGCCTGGAACCCGTTGCAGATACCGATTACGGGTTTCCGGCGGGCGATGAATTCGTCCAGTTGATCCTTCAGCCGGTGGGACAACTGGTTTGCCAGCACTTTCCCGGAAGCGATGTCGTCTCCGTAGGAAAAACCACCGGGGATGACGAGGAGGTCGTAATCGTTCAATCGCCGTCCGCCCTCCAGGAACCGGTTGACATGGACGCGCGACGGCTCGGCGCCCGCCCGGCGGAGGGCCGCGGCGGTCTCTTCGTCGCAGTTGGTCCCGGCGCATCGAAGCACCACCGCGCGCACCGTCATGGCCGCACCCCCCCCGTCCACGCGGCGGCGAGGTCGGACAGAGCCCAGGCGCGCGATTTCCCCTCCAGACCGACGGTCTGCAGTTTCCGCCCCTCCCGAACCTCGCCGACGCACGCCGCGGGCATCCCCTCGAAACGGGAAAGGAAATACCGACGGAACCGCGGCGGGACCTCCACCACAAACCGACCGTTGGATTCCGAAAAAAGCGCTTTGTCCGTTCTGGAATCGTCCCACACGGCCCCGTCGAGCGGCGCACGGCGCAAATCCGCGTAAATCCCCAATTCCCCGGCCAACGCCATCTCCGCCAACGCCACCCCCAGCCCGCCTTCCGAACAATCATGGCAGGCCGTCACCCAGCCACGCTCCATCGCCTCGGAAAGGGCGTCGTAGAGAGGCGCCGTCTCCTCCGGATACAAACGCGGCACTCGCCCGGCGACGATGTTTTTCACCAGGCCGTAATGCGAACCGCCCAGCTCATCCCTCGTCAGCCCGACGATGAAAATAAGGTCGCCGGCTTTTTTGGCGTCCATCGTGACGGCCCGTCGCACGTCGTCCATCCAGGCCAGGGCGGAGATCAACAGCGTCGTCGGGATGTCTTTCCGCGCGCCTTTTTTGTCGACGAAACGGTTGAACAGACTGTCCTTCCCCGAAATAAACGGGGTGCCGTAGGCACGGGCGATGTCGTAACACGCCTGCGCGGCGCGTACCAATTCCCCCAACACCTTCGGTTCGTTCGGGTTGCCCCCACAAAAATTATCCAACAGCGCGACGTGGTCCCGGCTCGCGCCCACGGCGATCAAGTTGCGGACGGCCTCATCGACGGCCGACGCCGCCATCCAGTAAGGGTCCCAACGGCTGTACCGGGGATTCAAGCCGTTCGCCAACGCCACCCCGGCGTGGGTCTCCCAATCCAGCCGCATCACCGCGGCGTCGCCCGGTCCGCGGCCCGCCGGACCCACCAACGGTTTCAGGACCGTCCGCCCCTGCACCTCGTGGTCGTACTGCCGCACGATCCATTCCTTGCTCGCCACCGTCGGCGAACTCAAAATTTCCAGAAGGGTTTCCCGGACGTCCTCTTCCCGCCGGGCCCGGCCGCCTTTTCGCGGCCACTCCGCCGGAATGCGGAGCGGCGACCAGGAGGACGACAAATGC
Source organism: Elusimicrobiota bacterium (assembly GCA_022703335.1). GTDB lineage: Bacteria > Elusimicrobiota > Elusimicrobia > FEN-1173 > FEN-1173 > JAKLDV01. Next base: position 41,699 of record JAKLDV010000004.1, on the reverse strand, counting down.
CGGCGCGGCGCGCCGTTGTGCAGAAAATCCGCCGGCAGGTCGACGATCGTTTCCTGCCCGTAGAGGACGCGCAGACGGCCGTCGTTCCTGAAAAATCCGATGTCGACACAGAGCACGTCTTCCGCCGAAAACAACGCCTTCAACGCCTCCAGATTCTGCGGCGGCACCGCCAACACCATCCGTTCCTGGGATTCCGACAACCATATCTCCCACGGGGCCAGCCCCTCGTATTTCAACGGCACGTCCTCCAATTGGACCTCCGCCCCCGATTGTTCCCCCATCTCGCCCACCGCCGAAGACAAACCGCCCGCGCCGCAATCGGTGACCGCCCGATAAAGCCCCTTTTCGCGCGCCTGCAGGAGCGCATCCATCATCTTTTTCTGAACGATGGGGTTGCCGATCTGCACCACGCTGGCGGGGATGCCGTGGGAAAGGTTGTCAGAAGAAAAAGTCGCTCCATGGATGCCGTCCCGCCCCACGCGACCGCCGACCATGACGATCCGGTCGCCGGGGCGCACCTCTTTGCGCACCGCGGAAACCGGCAACACGCCCGCCGTCCCGCAGAAAACGAGCGGGTTCTGGGAAAACCCCTCATCAAAACAAACGGCGCCGTTCACCGTGGGGATCCCCATGCGGTTCCCGTAATCGCGGACCCCCGAGACCACTCCGTGAAAAACCCGCCGGGCCGACAGAGCCCCGCCTTCCCGCGGAACGTCTTTTTGTTCCAACGGGGCGAAACAAAAAACGTCCGTATTGGCGATCGGCCGAGCCCCCAGGCCGGCCCCGAGGACGTCCCGGATCACCCCTCCCAGACCCGTCCCCGCCCCGCCGTAAGGTTCCAACGCCGACGGATGGTTATGCGTTTCCACTTTGAACGCCACGGCGCGGCGGCCATCGAACGAAACGATGCCGGCGTTGTCCCGAAAAACCGAAACGCACCAAGGCGCGCGGATCTCGTCCGTGGCCCGCATGATCGTCTCTTTCAACAGGTCTCCATATCGCCGCCGGCGTTCCATGCCCAACTCATCCCTCTCCACGTGGTCGATGGTCCCCCGGAAGGTCTTGTGTTTGCAGTGTTCCGACCAAGTCTGCGCCAGGGTCTCCAGCTCCGCCTCCGTGGGGTTCCGGCCCAATCGTTTGAAATGCTGCCGGATCGCCGCCAGCTCCGGATCGGACAGCGACAGCCGCCGTCGACGGCTCAACGCCGCCAGTTCCATGGGGGACGCCTCCAGGAAATCCGGTCCTCTCAACATTTCTCCAACTCCAATCGGTGGACCAAATCGTTCATGAGATGTGTTTCGCAGAACCGCCGGACCTTCCGCGGAGCGGCGCCCCAAAAATCGAACAGGGCCCCGGCGCGCACCTTGTCCGGAACAGGCAGCCGCAAATCCCGCGCGCCCAAGCGGACCGTTTCGCCCACCGAATCCGTCACCCCCTGACGCGGCCAGATGACGGCGCGGCAAAAACCACGGGCGGACTTCCCGCCGGCCCCGACGCCCCGCACCTCCGCCTCCTGCATGACGGCATCCACCAGCAATTTTCCCGCCAGCGCCCGCGCTGTCGGCGCCGTTACCGACCCTGTTAGGTCGTAAGCCTGTCCGGTGCGGATCCTTTTCAACGGACCCAACCGGGCGGCCCGCCAGTCTTTTTCGGCGGACCGGCCCCGATGGTCGGGACAGCCCGGCCGGCGATAAACGACGACCCTCCAGGTTTCCTCAGCCATTGAACATTTCCCCGGTCAGTCTCTCAAAAGCCTGGACGTATTTCTCCCTCGTTTGCCTTACCACCTCGTCCGGCAACGCCGGGGCCGGGGGCAGGTGCTTCCAACCGACGCGGTCCAGATAATCGCGGACGTATTGTTTATCGAAGGAGTCCTGCGGCTTCCCCTCCTCGTAGGTTTCGGCGTCCCAATAGCGGGACGAGTCCGGCGTGAGCACCTCATCGATGAGGATGAGCCGGCCGCCGTGCATCCCGAACTCGAATTTGGTGTCGGCTAAAATGAAGCCCCGGGAAGCGGCGTAACGAACGGCCTCCCCGTAAATCTTCAGGCTCAACTCCTTCAGTTGTTCGGCGACGGATTTCCCCACCCGGGACGCCATCTTCTCGAACGAGATGTTCTCATCGTGCACGCCCACCTCCTCTTTGGTGGCCGGCGTGAAGAGGGGCCGGGGGAGCGGGGAAGACTCCTTCAGTCCCGGCGGCAGTTTAACGCCGCAGACGACACCGCCGGACCGGTATTCCTTCCAGGCGGACCCGGCCAGATAGCCGCGCACCACGCATTCGATGTCGATGCGCACGGCTTTTTGAACCAGCACGGCGCGGCCTTCCATGCCGGCGCAGGCACGGCGGAGTTCCAGCGGAAAAAGGGCCGGGTTCGTCTCTATCAGATGGTTCGGGCAGACGCCTTCCAGCCGGCGGAACCAAAAATTGGAGAGCCGTCCGAGCACCACGCCTTTCTGCGGGATGGGCGTCGGCAGGATGTGGTCGTAGGCGGAGATGCGGTCCGTGGCCACGATGAGGAGCCTGTCCCCCAGATCGTAGACATCGCGGACCTTCCCCCTCCTCCACAATTTAAACGGCAAAGACGTGGTCGCGTTCATGTTCATTCCCATTCGATGGTGGCCGGTGGTTTGGACGAGATGTCGTAGGCCACGCGGTTCACGCCGCGCACCTCGTTGATGATGCGGGACGAAATTTTCGACAACACCTCTTCGGGCAAGCGCGCCCAGTCGGCCGTCATGGCGTCCACGGAATTCACGGCGCGCACCACGATGGCGTTCTCATAGGTCCGCTCGTCCCCCATCACCCCCACGCTGTTCACCGGCAGGAGCACCGCGAAGGCCTGCCAGAGCTTCTGATACAGCCCCACGGCCCGGATTTCCTGTTCCACGATCAGGTCCGCCTCGCGCACTTTCCTCAACTTCTCCTCCGTCACCTCGCCCAAAATGCGCACCGCCAGGCCGGGGCCGGGGAACGGCTGGCGCAACAAAATTTCCTCAGGCACGCCCAATTCCCGGCCCAACGCACGGACCTCGTCCTTAAAAAGGAATCTCAGGGGCTCCACCAGGGTCATCCTCATCCGCGCCGGAAGGCCGCCGACGTTATGATGGGTCTTGATGGTGGCGGAAGGCCCCTTCACCGAAACGCTCTCGATCACGTCCGGGTAAAGGGTGCCCTGCGCGAGATATTTGACGCCTTTGAGTCGGCGGGCGCGCTCCTCGAAAACCGAGATAAACTCGCGTCCGATGATCTTGCGTTTACGTTCCGGGTCGGCCACTCCTTTGAGTTTTTTCAAAAACCGTTTCCGCGCGTCCACGATCTCGGTCTCGTAGCCGGCGGCCGCGCCGAAAATCTTCCGCACCCTCTCCCTTTCGCCGGCCCGCAACAGCCCATTGTCCACGAATATGCAATGGAGCTGCCGCCCGATGGCGCGGTGAAGAAGCGCCGCGGCCACGGAAGAATCCACCCCTCCGGAAAGCGCCAGGATCACCTTTTCGCGGCCGACCTGCCGGCGGATCGACTGCACCTGCGTTTCGGCGAAGGAAGCCATGGTCCAATCCGGTTTTTCGCCGCAAACACGGAACAGAAAATTGGCGATGATTTCTTTTCCCTGCGGCGTGTGATGCACTTCCGGATGGAACTGGACGCCGAACACATTCGTGTTTTTTTGACGGATGGCGACATAGGGAGCGGACGGCGTTTGCGCAAGCGGGACGAAATCCTCCGGCAACTTTTCCGCCGCGTCGCCATGGCTCATCCAAACGTTTAAGGTGCGCGGAAGGCCCCGAAAAAGCTCATTGTCCTGCGTGACGCCGATTTCGGCCGGACCGTATTCCCGTTTCCGGGATTTCACCACGTGTCCGCCGAAATGAGTCACCAGCAACTGCAGGCCGTAACAAATTCCGAGCGTCGGAACGTTCAACCCAAACAAACGCCCGTCCGGACGCGGAGACCGATTCGCATAGACGCTGGCCGGGCCGCCGGAAAGGACGACGCCTTTCGGCCTCAACGCCGCGATTTTTCCGAAGGGATAATTGTAGGGGTGGATCTCGCAATACACGCCGGCCTCGCGCACCCGCCGGGCGATGAGCTGTGTGTACTGCGAACCAAAATCAAGGATGAGTATCATGATCTTCTTTTTCAACCTCTCCGCGGGATGTCGAAGGGAAGTCGATTTTTACAGCGAAATAGAAATGTCGTCGAAGAATGACCGGGAGAACACCGCGGGTTTTCCGTTGGGAGAGGAAAACCGTCGAACGAGAAATACTTCATTCCTTCCGTCCCTCCGGAAACCGCCCGAAGGGACGGAAGCACTACCTCTTCAGTTCTGAGGCCCGCCGCCGGCGTCAAAGGCGGAAAAACCTCGCCAATAGTTGACATAGACCAACGCATCGGCCAATGAGGCGCCGTCCGTGTTCAACTGATCGGGAGACAACAACCGCTTCAATTCTTCCAGTTCCGGATCGTTTTCCAAACGTCCTCCAAACCCTATTTTTTACCCATGCCCACACGCTGGGCCTGCTGAAAAAGTTTCCCTTCGTGCTTAATCTCCGGCGCGATGATGAGCTCCGCCATCTGGAATTCCTTGATGGTCCGCGAACCGGCGTATCCCATGCAGGTGCGGACGGCGCCGACGAAATTCTGGAGTCCCTCCTCCTGCGTGGCGGGCCCGAACAGGATCTCCTCCAGGGACCCCTTGGCGCCCACATAGATGCGCGTGCCGCGAGGAAGATAGCGGTCGGGCATAGCCATGCCCCAGTGATAGCCCCGGCCGGGCGCCTCTTTGGCCCGGGCGAAGGTGGAACCCATCATCACGGCGTCGGCCCCGGCGGCGAAGGCCTTGCAGACATCCCCGGAATTGGTCATGCCGCCGTCGGTGATAATGGAGACGTATCGGCCGGTCTTTTTGAAGTAAGTGTCCCGCGAAGCGGCGCAATCGATGGTGGCGGTGATCTGCGGCACGCCGATGCCCAACACGCCGCGGGAGGTACAGGCCGCGCCGGGCCCCACGCCGACGAGGACGCCGGAACACCCGGTCTCCATCAATTCCAGCGCGGCCGACCGCGTCACCACGTTGCCGATGACCACCGGAATCTTCAGTTGGCGGCAGAGTTTGGCCAGGTCCAGCGGTTCGCCTTTGGACGAGGAATAGCGGGCGGTGGCGACCGTGCCCTGAACGACGAACAGATCGGCCCCGGCCTGGGCCGCCAGCGGACCAAAACGGTTCGCATGCCGCGGCACGCAGGACACCGCCGCCGGAGCGCCCCCCTTCTTGATCTCCTTGATGCGTTGGGCGATCAAGTCCTCCCGGATGGGCCGGGCATAGATCCTCTGCAGGACTTTCGGCGCATCGTCCGGGGTGGATTTGGCTATCTCGGCGTAGGCCTCCTCGGGTTTTTCGTAGCGGGCATGGAGACCTTCCAGGTTCAGCACCGCCAACCCGCCCAGTTTCCCCATGGCGACGGCGAACTTGACGTCCACCGTGCCGTCCATGGCGCTGGCGATGAAAGGGATCTTCAGTTTCAGGGAGCCGATGGCCGTCCCGGTGTCCGTGTCCTCCGGATCCACCCCGACCGTGCCGGGGACGATGGCCACTTCATCGAACCCATAGGCCCGCCGGGCCTCCCTGTTCCGTCCTATAAAAAACGCCATGTCGAAGCTCCTCCCCGTGAGAGCGCTGCGTCAGCGGACGACCATAATGGAACATTGGCCGCCGAACCCGTCGTCCTCGAAAAGCGGCGCCGACGGATCGGGCACCCATTGGCCGTTGTTGACGAAAAGTTTGTACCGATACCGGCCGGGTTTGAGCCGAACGGTCAGCTCCCACTCGCCGTTGGGCTGGCGCGCCATGGGAAGCGTGCGTTTGCTCCAGTTGTTAAAATCGCCCACCACGCTGACGGTCTGAACCTGCGGGTCCTTGGCGTCGTAGCGGATGGAGATCGGGTGGAAATAAAAGGCCTTGTTCCCCCCGAACTCCTTGGCGCGGTACAGCACGTCGTCGGCGGCGGAGATGAGGTCGTCGCGGGAGGTGGCGTCGTCGGGATACTGGGCGATGCCGATGCTGATGGTGATGCCCATCTCATGGCAGTTCTCCTCGATGGCGACGCGGATCTTCTCGGCCACGGCCACCGCGTCCACGCGGTTGGCCTTGGGCAGCAGGAGCGCCATCTCGTCCCCGCCGTAGCGGGCCACAATGTCCGAATTGCGCACGCAGCCGCGGACGAGGCGGGCCACCTCCTGCAGGATGAGATCCCCCGCCTGATGGCCGTTCTGGTCGTTGAACTGTTTGAAGTGATCCAGATCCGTCATCATGAGGGTCACGGGCGCTTTGAGCCGGTTGGCCGCTTCCAGGAAACGGTTGGTCTGGTCGATGAAATACCGCCGGTTATAGAGGCCGGTGAGAGGGTCGGTGCGGGCCATCTTGACCGTCTGGCGGTAATCATTGGAGTTCATGATGCGGGGCGCCAGGAGGAGACCGCGGATGTTCACCAGATAATCGATGGCCGCCACGCGGATGCCGATGTTCCGTTTCAGTTTCTCGCTCATGTAGAACTTGTGGTTCATGATCTCCGTCCACATGACGGCGGCCTGGCTCTCGGGGTAGCGTTCCGAGGTGAGGTAATAGAGAACGTCGCCGAAGAACGTCTCCTTTTTTTCGTGCTGGAGCCGCTCCAGAAACCGCTGCATCTGTTCGGTGGGGGCCACGTCGCCCGCCAATGTTTCCACCACGAAGACCCCCCGGTCCTCGAGGTCGGCGATGTCCGTCAGCGGGTTGACGCCCTTTTCAATCAATTCGATGGAATGTCGGCTCATATTTTCGGCAGGGTGATGGCGGTCTGTTTCTGGTATTTGCCTTTTTTGTCCGCATAGGACACCTCGCAGACCTCGTCCGCTTCAAAGAACAGCACCTGCGCGATCCCCTCGTTGGCGTAGATGCGCGCCGGCAGGGGCGTCGTATTCGAGATTTCCAATGTCACGAAACCCTCCCATTCGGGCTCAAACGGCGTCACGTTGACGATGATGCCGCAACGCGCGTAGGTCGATTTGCCGAGGCACACGGTGATGACGTTCCTCGGGATGCGGAAATATTCGATGGTCTGCGCCAAGGCGAACGAATTCGGCGGGACGACCACGAAGGTGTCCGTGCTGATGTCCACGAACGATTTCGGATCGAACCGTTTCGGATCCACCACCGAACCGTAGGCGTTGGTGAAAACCTTGAAATGGTTGCCCACCCGGATGTCGTAGCCGTAACTGGAGACCCCGTAAGAGATCACCCCTTCCCGCACCTGGGATTCGACGAAAGGCTCAATCATCCTCTCTTCCCGGGCCATGCGGCGGATCCAACCGTCGGACTTGATGGACATGATCAACCTCTCCTTCTTGTCGTCAGGAACATTCCGAATACCCGCAGTCGTGGCAGGTGACGCCGGAACAGCCGCTCTCGCGGGAAACGTTGTTGGAATAGCAGGTGGGACAATAGAGCGCGGCCGAATGGTCCCACAGCTCCAGCGACTTGGGCGCGGCGGCCGGTTCGGAAGCCTCCAGCTTGCCGGTCTTTTGCAGATGCGTGCGCAAGGCCACGGCGATGGCGTGCGGAATGGAATCGATCCGCTGCGCCCCGAACCCGAAAGGCCGGTCTCCCTTGACGGAATTCAGATGTTTCAGGATGCGGATGGGGTCGCCGCCGGCCTCCAGATATTTCGACAACAAGATACCGACGATGGCGGTGAGGCCGGAAAGGTCCGTGCCCAGGGGCGGCAGGTTGGTGAAAATGCGATACGGCCCGTGTTCGTCGTAATCGATGTGCACGTGCAGGGAGCCGTTCCCCGTGCGGATCTCATAATATTCCGACGATACCCCGCGCGAGGTGTCGCGCGCCACGGGCAGGGGGTCCCCCTGTTTCCGCTCCCCGGCGGCCCCGAGGTTGAGCACCTGCTGCGACTTGGAGCCGTCGCGGTAGATGGTGATACCCTTGCATCCGAGCCGCCAGGCCTGCGCGTAGGACTCACGCACCTCCTGGACCGTGGCGGAGTTCGGCATGTTGATGGTTTTCGACACCGCGTTGTCGGTGTGTTCCTGAAAAGCCGCCTGGATCTTGACGTGGAACGGAACCGGCACATCGTGGGAGGAGGAAAAAAGGCGCTGGACGTCCTCGGGGATCTCGGCGATCCCGCGGACCGACCGGTGGTTGGCGTCGATCTTTTTCCAGAGCTCCTCTTCCTTCAAACCGAAAAAGTTCCGTCGGCGGGCCTCTTCCCGGAAGAGCGGGTTCACCTCGTAGAGGACGTCGTGTTCCGCCGGCTTGTCGCCGTTCTTGAGGCGGTCCAGCGCCTGGGCGTTGTACCGCACGTAGGAGATGGCGAAGAACGGCTCGATGCCGGACCCCTGGAGCCCCGCCGCCAACGCGATGGTGCCCGTCGGGGCGATGGTGGTCCGGGCGCAGTTGCGGGGGAACCTTTCCCGGCCGCGGAAATGCGGCCCCTGCGGATCGTAGATGCTTTCGCGCCAATGCGGAAACGCGCCGCGTTCCTTCGCCAGAGCCTCGGAAGCCTCCAGCGCCTTGGCGTTGATAAACGCCATGGTCTCGCGGGCCAGCCGGAGGGCGTCGTCCGAATCATAAGGGAGCCCGAGTTTCACCAACGTCTCGGCCCACCCCATCACGCCCAGCCCGATGCGGCGGTTGCTCTTGGCCAACACCTCGATCTCGGCCAGGGGATAGTTGTTCACCTCGATGACGTCGTCAAGGAACCGCACCGCCAGCGCCACGGTCTCCCCCAGACGGTCCCAATCCAGCTCCCCGTGCGTCCACTCCCCCTTGACAAAATTCGCCAGGTTGACGGAACCCAGGTTGCACGGCTCGTTGGGCAACAGGGGCTGTTCGCCGCAGGGGTTGGTGCTCTCGATCTGACCGAACTGGGGCGTGGGGTTGGACGGCGAAGAGTTGATGCGGTCGATGAAAATGATGCCGGGATCGCCGGTGCGCCAGGCGGTCTCCACCATGAGGTCGAAAATCTTTTTAGCGTTGGCGCGGCCGGCGGGTTTCTGGGTACGGGGGTTGAGCAGATCATACTCCTCCCCCCGCTCCACCGCCTGCATGAACTTATCGTCCACCGCCACGGAGATGTTGAAGTTCTCCATCACGCCGGCCTTGTTCTTGAGGGTGATGAACTCCTCGATCTCCGGATGCCAATAGGGGAGGATGCCCATGTTGGCGCCGCGGCGGGTGCCGCCCTGCTTCACCACGTCGGTCATCTTGTCGAAAACCTGCATGAAGGAGATGGCGCCGGAAGCCACCCCGCGGGTGGTCTTCACCTCGTCGCCGGACGGGCGAAGCCGCTGGAAGGAAAACCCCGTTCCTCCGCCGGACTTATGGATGAGCGCCTGGGCCTTGATGGCGTTGGCGATGCCCTCGATGGAATCTTCCACCGGCAGCACATAACAGGCGGACAACTGCTGAAGCTCGCCGCCGGCGTTCATGAGCGTGGGCGAGTTGGGCAGGAAATCGAACCGCGCCATCATCTGATAAAAGCGCGCCCGCCAGGTCTCCGCCCGGTCGCGGGCGTCGGGCACCTCGACGGCGACGCGTTTCAGGTTGTCCAAGAATTTGAAGAAGTTCGCACCCCGTTCCCGCGCCGAATGCAGTCCGGAGTGGAACAGCACCAGCCGCGTGGATTTGCCGGCCTGCGTGGGGACATCCGTGATGCGGCAATTGACGCCGTTCCAGACGCCCCACTGGTCGCACTGGCCGCTGAAGAGGACCTCGGCGAGGGCGATGTTTCCCGCCACGCGGTTCAGCCACGCCTCGACGCCGGCATCGCCCCGGAGATATTTGTCCCGGATGACTTTCTTCTGGTTTTCGGTGAGAGAGATCGGAGGCATTTCGGCCGGCTCCTGAAGCGGCACGCTCGGCCGGCTCAGTGGAGTGGCCCCGCGTGCACGAGTTCCCGCTGGGACTTCTCGACGTGTTCCCCCTGCTGCTTGTGGGCGCGTTCCCGCATGTGTTTCCTCTTCAGTTTTTTTAACTCCTTGAGAAAATCGTCCAGATCGCGGAACTGCCGGTAGACCGACGCGAACCGCACATAGGCCACCGCATCCAGGTCGTGGAGTTTCTTGAGGATCCGCTCGCCGATCTCCCGCGTGGGGACCTCCATCACATAGTCCTGCAGTTCGTATTCCACCTCCGCCACCAGCTTCTCGATGACGTCGGAAGCGATCGGCCGCTTCTCGCAGGCCCGGATCACGCCCTCCCGGACTTTCTTGCGGTCGAACGGCTCGCGGCGGTTGTCGCTCTTGATGACCATGAGCGGGGTGGACTCCACGCGTTCGTAGGTGGTGTAGCGTTTTCCGCAATGCCCGCAGACGCGCCGACGGCGGATCACCGTGGCGGAATCGAGCGGCCGCGAGTCGATCACGCGGCCTTCCGGATGGTCACAAGCGGGGCATCGCATAACAATCCCTAGGGGCGAGGCGGCTCACAAGGCCCTATCGGTTGACGGAGGAACGGCGAAATCGAAAATCAATATCATGTGTGGATTATTTTAGAACAACAACCTGTAGTATGTCAAGTGGGATTTTTTTGAGGTCTCTTGGAGCCGGAAACCCCCGGAGGGGGGTCAGCGAAAATCCTTTATATAGGAAGAGAAGGGGGGGCCGAAAGCGGTCAAAAATGAAAATAAATGCGTTATTTTGCTCCTATTCAAGCGCCTGATCGGGCTGTGAACAACTTTTCACATTTGGGGATAACTCCCGACTGAGCAAAAAAACCTTACCACGGCGAATTCGTCAAACTGTGCAGAACCTGGAGGGCCCGTATCCGCCAGGGATGGGCCTGGGATCCCTTCCTACAACATTGCAATAAAACCTCCGACTCCCCCGCCCAGTCGCTCCTTTTAAACCTCCACGTATCGATAAAAAGCTTCTCCGTCCCCGTTTCTTCTTTCTCTCACACAGACAACAGTTTTTTCCGCGCCAAATGCTCTTTTATGGTCTCACACTGTATGTCCCTATCGCCACACCATCTCAGGTATTTTCCCAGAAGTTTGACCATCGTTTCGCCGGCATTGTTTCGAACGAAGCGCGGCAGTCGACCCCGAAGGACCGGTTTTTCCAAATCCGCCAAGTCCCAATTATGAAAATAGACGTTCAAAAAATCCTGTTGCGACCACGCCCATAAACTACAAATTTTCAGATAGGCGATTCCGCCGTTGCGCATCCAAAACCAAGAAAACGGAAGCCTCAACAACGGTGTGACCGAAATTGGAACTTCGATCACCCCCCCGGAAGAAGCGATGGCGCGGGATTTGAACAAGTGACAATATCGACCCGGCACATAGGTCGGGTGAAGCGACGAATCGTAGGCATACCCCGCAGCGCCGAGAAGTCCGTCGACGGGCAACCTCAGTTTATGGCTTCGAAACCCATACACGCGAGCGTTTATTTCTCTTTCCAGGCGCAGCCGGGCCCGTTCCAGCGATTGGATTTCCTCTGCTCGAAACGCCCCTTCCGACACCGGCAACGCCGCATGAACTCCGATCTCGTGCCCCATCCGCGCCAATTCTCTTATTTGTTCACCAAACCGTTCAACGACGGACGCCGTCACAAAAAATGTCATCCTCCCCTGCAATCTTCCGGCAAGCTCCAGAACTCGGCGAAGCCCTTCCGACGTGACCTCCCTTGCCTTCTCTTCGGAAATGCTGAACCCGAAATCGGCCGGCACGTCAAAATCCTCCAGATCACAAGTCAAAAGCAACGTTTTCATCGGCGCGTCCCCGCCGCCCCGGAAACAACGGAATCCTTCTTCGGAAAAATATGTTCCCGGGAGAATCTTTTTTTCATGAAATGCCAATAACGGACATAGTATCTCTTCCGCGGGATATCCAACCGGTCTCGCGCAACCGCGGTGAACAACGCCTCCAGGGGAGAAGGACTCCATTTGGGAAGGAACCGATACGCTCTTTTATCGATAAACCACTTCCCCCACCGGCGAGGGACGAAATGAATCAACAGCAACAACCAATGGAATTGTATCTTCCGCAGATAACGACGCCGATCCGGGATCGTATTGGCCAGGTGCGTCGGCTCGCATTCCAAACGTGCGCACTGCGTTTCATCGAGGACACCCATTCCCTTGGCCATTTCCACGAGGGGCGTCCGGGGATAATAAATGAGCCAAAAAATACAGATTCTATCGGGCCGGGTTTCGTTATAATACCGCGCGGTTTCCACCAAATCGTCTTCCGTCTCTCCGGGAAATCCCATGATCGTATCCACCAAACAGCGAATCCCGGCCGCCTTCAATAATTGAATGGCGCGCGTGTTCTTCTCGTTGTCCACATAGCGATGGAGGATCCTTTCTCGAAGGGCCCGGACGGGGCTTTGGATCCCCAAACATACTTGACGACACGACATCTTCTCAAGACTCCGGACCACCTCCTCGTCCACATACGCCGGAGAAGTGAAACACCAGACCGGCGTCCCGATATGCCGTTTGTATTCTTTCGCAAAGTCACGCAGCCAATTTTTGTCGTACGTGAACAAATCGTCGTTTATTCGGAGCTGCGTGAAATTATAACGTTCTTTCGCCTCCCGGAGCTCACGGATCACGTTTTCAATGCCGCGGATTCGGATCCGCGGCTGCCCCGGATATAATGCGTGCCACACATTGAGGCAACAATAGGAACATCCCCCCGTGCAACCCCGTCGCGTGATGACCGTATAGCCTTTCCGATACCGCGGAAGTATATCGTAATAGAGACCCTTGTCGGGATAAGGCAACTCGTCCAGATTCGAGATATACGGCCTCACGGGATTTTTGACGATCCCCCCGGCCTGGCGAAACCAAATATTACGGATGGCCGTATCCAACCTGCCTCGCCCCAAACAATCCGCCAGCTCCAACAACGGATATTCTCCCTCCCCCAACACAACGGAATCCACGCAGTCGTTTTCCAGCACCGTCTCCGGAACGGCGGTGGGATGGATCCCGCCAAACGTGACGTGCACCGAGGGAAGGATCCGCTTAACGGCATTTGCCAGAGACAGGGCCTTTTTATAGTAACAGCTGGGGACAGAGAAGGCCAGGAGCCCCGGCCCGAATTCGGCGATCTCCCGAATCAAACTTTTTTGATGGTCAAAAAACCGCGCCAAGGGCGGCAATCGAAGGAAAGGGTCGTCAAAAAGCAGGGGGTCCAGCGCCAAGCGCGTCGTATGGTGATGCGATTTCAATACAGCCGATAGGTATTCTATCCCCAAATTTTCGAACGCCCCATAAACGAACATCACCCTCATGGCGCTATCCGTCTTCCATGCAAATCGCTTTTTACACGCCAAATACCGACGGCGGACCTGACATATCTCCCAAATTCGGAAAAGGACTTGATCCCTCGAAATATCTTCCACAAGCGGCTCGGCTGAAAATAGAACCTCCTATACGCGCGCACGGTCAGTTTTTCTATGTCGCCGTCCGAAACCACCGTCCACGGAGTCGGCAATCGCTCCTCCTTTGCCGTCCCCATGACGAATTCACCCCAGTAGTCCCGCCCCGTCGTCCGCATAACCTCATCGTAGAGGAGCGTCTTCGGCTTCGCAACGGTTTTATGGAATTGAGCATAATCCAATCCCAGCGACATGGCGAAACGAATCGTCTCTTCTATCGTCCGAACCGTCTCTCCCGGAGCGCCAATCAAAAAGAACCCGAGGGTCAATATGCCGCAATTTTGTGTTATTCGAACCACCTCGCGAATCCGTTCCAGCGTGATGCCTTTGCTCGTTTTGTCGAGAATCGCCTGGTTCCCGCATTCCAGGCCGTAATAAATCCGAGCGCACCCGGCCGCCTTCATCTCCCGCAACAATTCCTCGTCGACCTGGTCCACCCGAGCGCGACAAGCCCACGAAATATCCAGCCCTCGACGGCGGATCTCAAGACAAATCTCCCGGACGCGGGCCCTGTTCACGGTAAACACCGGATCAAAGAATTCAATCTCCCGTATCCCATGCCGCCCGTAACATTCCTCCAGCTCGTCAGCGACGCCGACCGGCGACCGGGCCGAATAGGGGATGTCCTTCACATGACAAAACCCGCACCGGCTGACGCATCCTTTGGAGGTCATCATGATGGTGAAATTCTTTCTTTTCGAAACGACCGTATAATACCGATCGTTGGCCAGCAAGTGCCGCGCCGGAAACGGGAGCGAATCAAAATCCTCCCGAAGGGTATCCGGCGGCTGAATGACAAGCTGCCCGTTCTCCCTGTAACAAAGACCTTTGATCCCCTCCAGGGAACCGCCATTTTCAAGCGCACGCAGCAACGCCGGCAATGGCTTTTGTGCCGAACCTATAATTCCAAAATCGATTTCACGATGCGAAAAAACCTCCTTCGGATACAACTCCATCAAAATATTCCCCACCAAGACAGGCAATCCCGTTTTCTGTTTCAAAAATACGATCCACTCCAACGTCTGTTGGAACATATAGGCCGTCAACATAAACGACAGAATCTGTGGTTTGAATTCGTTTATCTGCGCGAGGACGTCTTCTTTGGACATCCGCGGACGAAGGTTGGCATCGATAATGATTGCGTCGTGGCCCGACTTTTCAGCGATGGCGGCGGCGTAGGCCAATCCGAGCGGAGGAGGCTGGGTAAATTCACGACTTACGACATCGATGTCTTCTTCAAATTTCTTGTGGTCAAAAGGCGGAAAAACAAAAACGATTCGCATGCCTTCACCCTCCGAACTCCGAGTCTCTCAGGCGGATGCCCCCCTCACACCTGATTATTACCGCAATGGACTCCCCCAAAAATCACGGTGCCTTCCCTACAACGTCTCTTTTTTTCTTTTCAACAACACGAAAGTGTCGTCCTCCAAGGAAAGCTCAAAGCGTCCGATTTCCTGAAATTCCCCCATTTCATCAATCAACCGTTTTTTATATGCAACGGAATAGCCGTTAACAAAATCGACAAGTTTTTGATTCTTTTTCGTCGGCCATTCAAAGTGCTGTTTCGCGAGGGATATCTGTTGGTCGAAATAATCGTCTCCTATTGCCCCCCAAGCCATCGCGGGCATCAAAAGATAGTCCGCTTGTTTAACGTAAGGCTCCATTTGGAATAGATTCTCCCTTTCCAGAAGGGCCAACCGGAGCTGGACATCATTAAACCACCTGAACAACGCCCATTTAACCGTAAAATGTCTTCGGTCCGGAAAAACCACGAGGAACGGATTTTTTTTCTCCGAAGTCCCTTCGATAACTTCCGCGATGGGGCGAAAACACTTTTCGCCGCACGGCCGCTCGACGCAGAGGGCCGGATCCTTCCAATCCTCCCGGCCGCAAAAAAATAAACCGCTTTCCTTAAAATCCCGCCTTCCCGGAAATGAACATAAAAAAAATTGAACCAGCCCCAAAACAACAAAAACGCTCACAATCACCCGCTGCCGCCGGCGTTCCAGAAGGGCGAGCCCTATCCCGGAAATGACGGCGAAGGCGGGCAGATAGGGGATAACATAGCGAGGGACCTTCCGATGCGGTATTAGAATGAAAAACACCACCGGAATAACGATCCACAGCAACAACATCGCTCTTCCATCTTTCCGACCCTGTTTCAAAAATCCACTCAAGCTCCAAAAGAATAGGCCAAAAAAAATGGGCGAAAACTGATAGCGCACGGCATCCCAAGTCAGAACACGCAGGTTCCTCCACTCATGCCATGCCCCGGAACTCTCCCCGAATGGAGACTGCAGATACAGGCTGAGCAATTCAACATTGCTGTATCTCCAAATTATAAGGATCAATGCAATCCCCAAAGAGACGATGATGTTCCGGACACGGACATATTTGAAGGACCGATGCCGGAACACCGCGTAGACCAGCGGTCCTACAATAAAAAGGGCCATTATGTTCTTTATCATCAGCCCCATACCCAACATCAAACCAAAAAGAACGGCAGACCGTGTGACGAAAAATCCATCGCTTTGAAACAAAAATACAACAGCGAAAGTCATGACCCCTATCAGCCCGAACTCGGGGGAATAGATCCTCGAAAAACCGAACATCGCCGGATAAAACGCCATCACGAAGGCGCTGTATAACCCGGCCCTGGAATCATAAAGAACCGTCCCGAGCCGATACACGGCGAACAAGGCGATGGCAAACCAAAACAAATTGACGTATCGGGTTACAAAGAGGCTCTTTGAAAAATATTTATTCGCAACGACGGCCATTAAGCCGTAAAGCGGCTCCCGTACCGCCTTTCGTATTTCCGAAACAAGCTGACCGATATTTTCAACGGGATAATACCGATTGAAAACACCGGTATAGATATGAAACGCTTCATCTGGATTATGCGGGACGAAACACGTTTTTTGAAGCCAGAAGTAGTTGACCACCGCATAAAGGACGACAATGCCGACCAGGACAACCACATGAAACGAATTCCGCCAGGCGTTGACCGGCCCCGAAAAGCCCAAGAAACCTTTAGGGCTGGTCATGGCGCGAGAAGGATGTCCATCCGAAACCCCTATCCGTCAATGGTCCGATTGTCCGCCGGCAACGCATGCAATTCCTGAAGCGAATGTATCCGCCACGGACTGACAAAAGATTGCTGAAGCCCTTCCACGGCGGCATGGGCGGCGGCCAGGGTGGTTATCAGCGGCACGTTGTGCAGGAGCGCGGTCCGCCGGATATGGAACCCGTCCGACCGGGCCCGGGGACCGTCCGGCGTGTTGATGAGGAGCGACACCTCCCCGTCACGAATCACATCCACGACATTCGGATGCCCTTCGGACAATTTCTTCACGGATTCGATCGTCAATCCCCGAGAACGCAGATAGGCGGCCGTGCCGGAGGTTCCGGCCAGTCGATACCCCAACGCGGCCAGACCGCTCGCCACGCGGAACGCCTCGGGCCGGTCTTTTTCCCTCACGCTGAAAAGGATTTTCCCGCTCTTCGGCAACGCCCCGCCCGCGGCCGCCTGCGACTTGGCGAACGCCAACCCCACCCCGCCGTCGATCCCCATCACCTCGCCGGTGGACCGCATCTCCGGCCCCAAAACCACGTCCACCTCGGGAAACCGCATCCACGGGAAAACCACCTCTTTCACCGCGTACCAGGATTTTCGCCGGGCCAACACCTTTCGCCAGGGGGCCAGACACTTTTTCAGCGGCAAGCCGGCCATCACCTTGGCGGCGATCTTGGCCAGAGGCACCCCCGTGGCCTTCGAGACGAACGGCACCGTGCGGCTGGCGCGCGGGTTGGCTTCGAGAACATAAACCACGCCGTCCCGGATGGCGTATTGCATGTTGAGCAGACCTTTGACCTTTAACGCCTTGGCGAGTTTGCGCGTCTGGGCAGTGATCGTCTCTACGATTTTTTCGTCCAGGCTGTAAGGCGGCAAAACGCAGGCCGAGTCCCCCGAATGGATGCCGGCCTCCTCGATGTGTTCCATGATGCCGCCGATGAAAACATCTTTCCCGTCGGAAATAGCGTCCACGTCCACTTCCTTGGCCGCCTCCAAAAACCGGTCCAGCAGAATGGGCAGCCCCGCCCCCCCCGCGAGAGCCCGGTCCATGTAACCCGCCAACTGTTTGTCGTCGTAGACCACTTCCATGGCCCGGCCTCCCAACACGTAGGACGGCCGCACCATCAGGGGGTACCCCACCCGGGCCGCCGCCCGCTGCGCTTCGGCCAACGTCCGGGCGGCACCGTGGGCCGGGTGCGGGATTTTGAGCCTCTTCAGCAAAGCGCCGAACCGCTCCCGGTCCTCGGCCAGATCGATGGAGTCCGCCGATGTGCCGAGGATCTTCACGCCCGCCTTCAACAACGGTTTCGCCAGGTTCAACGGCGTCTGTCCGCCGAATTGAACGATGACGCCCGCCGGCTTCACGCGGCGCACGATGTTCAGCACGTCTTCCCCCGTGAGCGGCTCAAAAAAGAGCTGGTCGGAGGTGTCGTAATCGGTGGAAACCGTTTCCGGGTTGCAGTTCACCATCACCGTTTCGTACCCCGCCTCCCCGAGCGCCCAAGCCGCGTGGACGCAGCAATAATCGAATTCAATCCCCTGTCCGATACGGTTCGGCCCGCCGCCCAGAACCATCACCCGTTTTTTCTTCGACGGCGGCAGGGACTCGTCCTCCTCCTCATAGGTGGAATAAAAATAGGGGGTGTCCGCCGGGAACTCCGCGGCGCAGGTATCCACCTTCTTGTACGTCGGCGCGATTTTAAGTTTTTCTCGACGGCGGCGGAGCTGATCCGAAGACCAGCCGGTCAGATAGGCGATCTGATCGTCGGAAAAGCCGTTCCGCTTGGCCCGCCGAAGGAGTTCGGACGATATCCTTTTCCCGGCCCGGCGGATTTCGTCCTCCAGAACCACCAATCCGCGGATTTGTTCGATGAACCATGGATCGATCTGGGAAAGCCGGTGGATCTCCTCAACGGACAAACCGAGTTGCAGGGCGTATTTGATGTTGAAAATCCGGTCGCAGTTGGGCAGGCGCAGTTTGTTGCGCACCTCTTCCAGGTAGGCCTCGGTATCGGAGGACGATCGACCGCGACGCCGTTCGTCGCGTATTTCTTCCACGCGCCGCACTTGGCCCTTTCCGTCGGCTCCCAGCCCGGCCCGCCCGATTTCCAGCCCCCGCACCGCCTTTTGGAGGGACTCGCGGAACGTGCGGCCGATGGCCATCACCTCGCCCACCGACTTCATGCTGGGACCGAGGGTCTGGTCCCCCTCGGTAAATTTCTCGAAAGCGAAACGCGGCACCTTCGTCACCACGTAATCCATCACCGGTTCGAAACAGGCCGGCGTTTTCTTGGTGATGTCGTTGGGGATCTCGTCCAGCCGGTACCCCACCGCCAACAACGCCGCGATCTTCGCGATGGGAAATCCCGTGGCCTTGGAGGCCAGCGCCGAGGAACGCGAAACGCGCGGGTTCATCTCGATCACCACCAGCCGACCGGTCTTCGGGTGGAGGGCGAACTGAACGTTGGACCCGCCCGTCTCCACCCCGATGGCGCGCAGGACGGCGAAAGATTGGTCGCGCATCCGCTGAAAATCCGGGTCGGACAGGGTCTGCGCCGGAGCCACCGTGATGGAATCGCCGGTATGCACGCCCATGGGATCCAGGTTCTCGATGGAACAGATCACCACGCATTGATCCGCCCGGTCGCGCATCACCTCCAACTCGAACTCCTTCCACCCGATGACCGATTCCTCCAGGAGGACCTCATGGATGGGGCTGGCGTCCAGGCCGCGCGACACCGCGGCGGAAAAATCCTCTCGCCGAAAGACGATGGACGCCCCCACGCCGCCCAGAGTGAAGGACGGCCGAATGATGAGCGGAAAACCGATCTCGCCGGCCACTTTTCCCGCCTCGTCCAAGGAACGCGCCACGCCGCTCCGCGGCACGTCCAGCCCGATGGCGAGCATGGTCTTCTTGAAGAGTTCCCGGTCCTCGGCCCGACGGATGGCCTCCAAATTGGCCCCGATCAACTCCACGTTGTATTTCTTCAGAGATCCGCGCTCCGCCAGCTCCACAGCCAGGTTAAGCGCGGTCTGGCCACCCAGCGTGGGCAGGAGCACCTGCGGCTTTTCCTTCTCAATGATGCGCTCGATCATGGACGGGACGAGCGGCTCCACGTAGGTGGCGTGGGCGAACTCGGGATCCGTCATGATGGTGGCCGGGTTGGAGTTGATCAAAACGACGCGGTATCCTTCGGACTTCAGCACCTTGACGGCCTGGGCGCCGGAATAGTCGAACTCGCAGGCCTGTCCGATGACGATGGGGCCGGAGCCGATGATGAGGATGGTCTTTATGTCTGTCCGTTTAGGCATATGACTTCGTCCCCTTTGGAATTCAATTACGCCGGCGGGAGCGCCGGCGTTCTTTCGACGATGCAGTTGCCCAGCACAAGCAGGTCCATCCCCGAACGCCGGAAACAATCGATGGCCTGTTCCGGCGAACAGACGATGGGCTCGTTCTCATTGAACGACGTGTTCAACACCACGGGCACGCCGGTCAACTTGTCCAATTCGACAAGGAGTTCCCAAAAGAGCGGGTTCTGGGATTTCGTCACCGTCTGAACCCGGGCCGTCCCGTCGGCATGCACCACCGCCGGGATCACCCCTTTTTTCTCTTCCTTCACGTCCGCCGCCAGCATCATATGAGGCGACGGGCCCTTCAGATTAAAGAACATGTCCGCCTTCTCCGCCAACACCGCCGGGGCGAAAGGCCGGAACCATTCCCGTTTCTTGATCACCTTATTGAGGATATCCCGGCTCCGCGACCGACGGGCGTCGGCCAGGATGCTGCGGTTCCCCAAAGCCCGAGGGCCGGCCTCCATGCGTCCCTGGAACCATCCCACGATCTTCCCTTCCGCCACCCGCCGCGCCGCCTCCGCCGCGACCGACGATGATTTTCGATAACCGAGCCCGGCGGCCTGAAGCGCCTGCTCCATTTCCCCTTCGCTGTAGGCCGGGCCGAGATAGACATCCTCCCACACGAACGTCCTTGGCCGGCCCAGGATCTGATGATGATGGTATAAAGCGCTCCCCAACGATGTCCCGGCATCGTTGGCCAACGGCTGGATGAAAACTTCCCTGAACGGCCCCCGCTCCACGAGCGCCTTGTTCATCAGACAATTCAACGCCACGCCGCCGGCCAGACAGAGACGCGGGCTCTTTGACACTTGGCGGAGGCGGCGCGCCAGATGCAACCCCGCCTTTTCGACGGCGTCTTGAACGGCGCCGGCCAAATCGCAGTGTCGCTGCTCGATCTTTCCCTCCGGAAGACGCGGGGGGCCGTATTTCGCGATGAAGGCCGAAGAGACCCACCGGCCACGGCCATGGACATGAAAAGAAAAATATCGCAGGTCCAACTCAAATCCACCGTCTTCGTTCAACCGGAGAAGGTCGACGAAAGAGTCCCGGCCGGCCGGAGTGGCGTGGGCGGCCAACGCCATCACCTTCCACTCGTCACAAAAAGGCCGGAACCCCAGATGGGAGGTGACGGCGGCGTACAGATGCCCCAACGAATGCGGCACGTTTTGCTGCCACACCTTATCCAGACGCGCGCCACGTCCGACGGATAAAACAGTGGTCGCCCGCTCTCCACGGCCGTCCAAGGTAAGGATCGCCGCCTCTTCGAACGGCGAAACGAAAAACGCGCTGGCCGCATGACAAAGATGATGTTCGACGTAATAGACCGGCTTCTCCGCCAACGCCCCATGTTCCGACAAGGGCCGGCGCAACCCCATCATCCGAATCAACCGGCCGGCCGCCGTCGCCTCTTCCGACCCGGAAGGCACCGCCAACAGATGCAGGCTCGCCGGAAAGAACCGCAGCAAGTGCCCGACGTTTTCGACGATTTCTTTCCACGGTTTCCAAAAAAATGTTATACCGTCTATCGCATGGGCTTCGATTTCCCCCATTTCCAGGACCGCTCGGATCGCTTCGTGCGGAAATTTGGCCGTATGCCGTTCCCGATTGAACCGTTCCTCCTCCACGAGCGCGACCGGCCGCCCCTCCTTCAGCAGGCAAGCGGAAGATTCATGCGCGTAGGCGCTGATTCCCAGAATATTCATCTCACCCCAAGACCCCGATCCACCGACCGCCCCCTCCATGTCTGAACTTTTCGACCTCCGCGCGCGCCGGCCCTCTCCTCAGCGCCTCTCCGACATGCTCGTATCAGCCGGGACCGCGGGCGTTCCCATCGCCGTCCACATCGCCCTCTGCTTGCATCACCTGGGTCAACGAGACTATTTTTCGTTTGAAGGGGCCAACGGCATCACCATCTTCAATTGGCTGTGGGGCTGGGCAAAGACCCCCCATCTCGTTCTCGAAGGCTGCGGATTTCCACTCCTGCCCTTGATCACCTATCTCACTTCTTTGGTCCTTTCACACAGAAACGCCGTCCCTGCCTTTGCTGTTACGGAAATCGCGGTGAGCGCCGTCGGCATCCTTTTGTTTTTCCTTATCTGCCGTTCTCTCGGATTTTCACGCATTATCTCAATGCTCATTACACTGGCCGCCATCCCTCACGTGGAAAACATCTATAACGGTTGCGTCACGAATTACAACGACAACTTCTTCTGCACCTCGACGCTGATGGCGGTGCTGGGCTGGCTGAGTTACCGCCAGAGCAACCGGTCCCGCTATCTTTATATCGCAGCCACGGGAGCCCTGTTCGCCTCCATGTCGCGATGGGAAGGTTTCATCATCCCCGCCACCGTCACCCTCCTCCTGTTTTTTTCCGATCCCGGCGCCCGGCGGAGAACCCGGGCCGCTTCTTTCACATTTTTCTCCGCCGTCTCCCTTTCCTGGCTCTATGTGGGCCTCATGGCCGTCTATGTCCTTTTTTCAAACCGCTGGGGAGACCCTCTCGGTGGCCAAAAAGACGGAAACGCCTACATTTTCCAATCCGGCGTCCTCAGCCCCATCTCCATCTTCCTCTCCGAACTTTTTCACGCCCCAAAAAATATCGTCCTGCTCGGCGCCGCCGGGGCGATGGCGTTCTGGCACGCGGTGCGTTCTCCGAAATCCTCCCTCTCTCCATTATGGAATCAATATCTCCTTTTTCCGTCCCTGTTTGTGTTCTCCTATCTGTTGTTCGTGATTCTGCGGCTGGGCACGCCGAAATACCACCCCTGGCCCGGCGTAATGTTGTTCATCCCGCTTCTGTTCCGATTCTTTTCTTCAAATTCTCCGCTGAAACGCTCCGCTCAGATAACCGCTTTTCTCTATGGGATGCTCGTCGTCGGTTATTTCTCCTGGGCCCTGCGGCCCAAGCTGTTCTTCGTCCCCCACGATCCTCCCCGCGACATCATCCGCCTCGGCCATTCCTTGAAATCCCTTTGGGATAACCGCTTTTTAAACGAAGAAGAGACGGTCCTCGTCGAACTCTGGAAAGGAGGCCCCCCTTCCGAAGAGAACGGGAAGATCACTCTTTCCGCGCTCACCCCTTTTAAATCTCCCGACCATATCCTTTTTGACAGGGAGAACCCGGATTCTTTCGACCTCGTGAACGGAGAATATGTCCGCACACGGCCTGACGAGCGCTGCCTGCTGGACCTGCCCGAAGAGGAATTCAAGTCCTATCTTCAAATGAAAAAAGTTCGGCTGGTCCTCGCCCACTCCAAAACCGCCGAAACTCTTTTACGGCGGATCCTGCCCGTTTCTTTTCCAGCCGGTCCCGTCACGTGCCACGTCGCCGACGCGTCCACGGCGGAAAAATTCCGCCCCCTATTTCAAAGACCGGCAAACCCCACAGATCTAGCGGGAAACAGCCCAACGGCCGAAGTCGAAAAAAGTCCTTAAAAAATCCGCCGGGCCGCCGCGACTCAAAACCAATCGAAAAACGTTCCAAATGACACGCGGTCGGAGATAGAATCTCAGGTACGCCGTCCGCCGGAACCCCGCGATTTTTTCAGCCGGCAGGCCGTCCAAACGCAAAACGGTGCTGTTCTGTTCAAAACGGACGAAATCGTCCGACAACAACCGCCCCTCCCGAACCGCCCACGCGTAGAGTTCCGATCCCGGGAAAGGCACGGCGGTGTAGTACTGGACGAAATCCACCGGCAACCGCCGGATCCCGGATTCCGTGACCTTCAATGTCTCTTCCGTTTCTCCCGGCAATCCGAAAACACAGTGAGCCATCACCGCCAGCCCGGCGGCCTTTGCCGTCACCACCGCCTCTTCGATCTGCCGGGGAACGACGTTTTTTCGGTTCCGCCGCAGGACTTCTTCCGCCAGGGATTCGACCCCGTAACCGATCATCCAACACCCCGCCCTCTTCATCAGCCGGAGCAGGTCCCCGTCCACCTGGTCCACGCGGGCGTTACAGACCCACCGAACGTCCAATCGCTCTTTTAGAATCGCCTCGCACAGGGATGCCGCGTAATCCCTTTCCTGGGTGAACGATTCCGCCCAAAAAAGATAATCGGAAACGGCGAAATCCGCCGCGTTGCGTTTCATTTCCCGTATCACCCGATCAACGCTCCGCAACCTCACCGCGTTCCCGTAGTAGGTCCGGGCGGCGCAGAACAGGCACCCCTGCGGGCATCCCCGGCCGACGTTGATCAGAAGGAATTCGCGGGCCGAGAAGGGCAACCGATAATTTCTCCTGTCGACCAACTGCCAGGCCGGAAACGGCAACTCGTCCAGATTTTCCAGGTATTTGGCCGTCGAGCGAACTCCCGTGTCCCGATCCCCTTGAGAAAGAACCCCCGCCCCCGCCGGCCCCACTTTTCCACCGACCCATTCCGGGACCGCCCGCTCGGGTTCGCCGATGCACACCGCGTCCAAATCAGGACAAAGTTTCAAAGTCGCTCCCGGAAGGGCGGAAGGATGGATGCCGATGGCGATGGTCTTGACGGCAGGGCACACGCCTTTGGCGAGGGCGGCCGCTCTCAGATCGTTAACGATGGTCGGGGTGGCTGTGTTGATGACGACAAAATCGGGAACGAACTCTCGCAACAGACTTTCCAGCCCCCCCCCGCCCCCCCCTCCACCGGGCAATCCCGCAACCGGACGACATGTCCCTGCTGCAGAAAAATGGAGGCCAAGGTGGCCAATGTCAGAGGCGGCCAAACGGTCGTCCACGCTCCCCGTCGCTGCATGCAACGCCCTTCGCGCACCATCACTTCGGGAGCCGGCGGGTTCAGGAGCAGTATTGTCCGAGGACGACCCTTATTCTCCATCGGAAGAGGCCCGATCGGCGGCGGACTTTATGGACAAGGGCTTAAACAAGATCAATCATCAGCGACCAGAGATATTTCGGCCAGTCGCGCAGAAGGCGGATATGGGATCGGCCGAACGACCGGGCGTTTTCGTGGCTCGGCACCTCCACCACCCGCCCGCCGATCTTAAGGGTTTTTGCGAGCATTTCCTGTTCGATGGTCGTCGAGTTCGAGTTCAATTTGAGTTTCCGCGCCGTTTCGGCCCGTATCGCTCGGAAACCATTTTGGGAATCGGTGATCTGCGCGCCGAACCGCTTGTTGATGGCGTACGTGATGATGAGGGACCCGACGACCCGTATCGTTTTTTCCAGATCGCCGACGAACTCCTCGCTGCCGCCGCGCAACCGCGAGCCGATCACCAGATCGGCCTGCCCTTCCAGGATCGGCCGCATCAGCGCCGGGATATCCTTGGGGTCATGCGAGCCGTCGGCGTCCATCGTGACGAAGACGTCACCGTCGCGTTCTTCGAACGCCCGGCGGAGCGCCGCCCCCTTCCCGCGCCCGGCGTCGGCGACGACCTCAACGCCGGACTCCCTTGCGATCTTCGCGCTGGAATCCGAAGATCGGCCGTCCAACACGACGATGTCTTTCACGTATTTCTTCGCCTCCGGCAGGAGGGCGCCGATCGTCCGTTCCTCGTTCTTGCACGCGATCAGCAAAACGGTATGCATTTATTTTTCTCCCCGGCCTTTCTTCAAGGAACGCCGCTCTTACTTCATCAAAGAAACGAACCTGTCGAACAGATAGCGGGAATCGTGCGGCCCCGGACTCGATTCCGGATGGTATTGCACGGCGAAGATCGGCAATTTTTTGTGCCGAAACCCCTCCAGCGTCCGATCGTTCAGGTTGATGTGAGTCAACTCCACCTCTTTTGCCGCCAAGGAATCGACGTCCACGCAAAAGCCGTGGTTCTGCGTCGTCACCTCCACCTTGCCCGTGCTCAGCTCTTTCACCGGATGGTTGGCGCCGCGGTGGCCGAACTTCAGCTTGAAGGTCTTCCCCCCCAGGGCCAGACCGAGCAATTGATGCCCGAGACAAATGCCGAAGAGGGCATCCACCTGCCCTTTTTCGCAGGCCCCGATCAGCCGTTTCACGGTCTCGATGGCGTAGGTGACGGCCGCCGGATCGCCCGGCCCATTGGAAAACAGGACGCCGGACGGCTGCAAAGTCAATATTTCCTGAGCCGTTGTCTGGGCCGGAACCACGGTGACATCGCATCCCCGCCTCACCAAGGAGTCCAGGGTGTTCCTTTTAACGCCGAAATCCATCACCACCACTTTTCGACGGCCGGCCGAGGGCGGAACGACCTCGAGTTCTTCTCCTGTCTCCCGCCATTCGTACGCCGATGAACAGCTGACCTCGCTCACCAGGTCCCGACCCGCCATGGGCGCGGTTTTTTTCGCCCGCTCAATCAGTTTTTTTGGAGAAACGTTCCCTGTGGAAATGATCCCCCGGCACACGCCCAGCTGTCGAAGGTGGCGCGTGAGGGCGCGGGTATCCAGGCCGTCGATGCCGACGACCCCGTGTTTTTTCATGTATTCCGCCAAAGACGCCGTCGACCGGCTGTGGGATGCCACGTCGCTGAATTCCCGCGCGATGAACCCGGCGGCGAACGGTTTCCGCGATTCGTTCAAGGCATCGAAGGTGCCGTAGTTCCCGATGTGCGGGTAGGTCATCATCACGATCTGCCCTTGATAGGAGGGGTCGGTAAGGATTTCCTGATAACCGGCGAGCGCCGTGCAGAAAACGACCTCGCCGGAGGTCTCCCCGACCGCCCCGAACGAACGGCCGACGAAAACGCGGCCCGTCTCCAGCGCGAGGACGGCGTTCAGGGAGTCCACCGGAACCTTTTGTCGATGAGGATGGTCTCGTCCCGGCTGCGGCCCATGGAGATGAAGCCGACGGGCGCGCCGGACTGTTTCTCAAGAAACCGCACGTAGTCGCGGGCCGCGACGGGGAGTTTATTGAGTTGCGTAATCCCTTTCACCGGGCCGGTAAAACCTGGAAGGTCCTTATACACCGGCGCCACCGCCGCCTGGGCCTGACGCGACGCGGGGAAATCTTTCAGAAGTTTTCCCTTGTACCGATACGCCACGCACACCCGGATGGGGTCGACCCCCTCCAAGATGTCCAATTTCGTCAGCGCCAGCCGCGTGATTCCGTTCACCCGCACGCTGTGGCGCATCACCACGGCGTCGAACCAGCCGCAGCGGCGAGGGCGGCCCGTGGTCGCGCCGAACTCCTGGCCGCGGCTCCGGAGGAATTCCCCCATCTCCCCGGTCAACTCCGTCGGAAAAGGACCGTCTCCCACGCGGGTGGTGTAGGCCTTCACCACACCGAGGACCTCGTCAATGGCGCCCGGCCCGACCCCGGCGCCGACGCAGGCGGCCCCGGCCACGGGATTCGACGAGGTGACGAACGGGTATGTGCCGAAATCCACATCCAACAACGCCCCCTGCGCGCCCTCGAACAAGACGTTCTTTTTGGCGGCCAGCGCCTCTTGCAGCAAAGCGGGGGTGTTGGCCACGAACGGCTCAAAGAATTTCCGCAACGCATCATAATCCTTGAACGTCTCCCGGCGCAGAGCGTCCAACGAGATCACCTGCTCCAACACGGGCGCTTTTTCCTGGAGATTGCGTTCCACCAGCTCGCGAAAAAGGTCGGGCTCCATGAAATCCGCCAGGCGGATGCCGGTGCGGCCCACCTTGTCGGAATAGGCCGGGCCGATGCCTTTTTTGGTGGTGCCGATCTTGTCGCTTCCCGCCTCCCGATGGGCGTCGAGGTATTTATGGTACGGCAAAATGAGGTGGGCCCAGGCGCTGACGGCCAGCCGCCCGCGGACGCGGATGCCGCGGGATTCCAGGAACAGGATCTCCTCTTTCAGGGCGGCCGGGTCCAAAACCACGCCGTTGGCGATGATGCATTTCTTGCCGGGCTGAAGGATGCCCGACGGGATCTGGTGCAAAACGAACGTTTTACCGTCGAAAACGACGGTATGTCCGGCGTTATTTCCCCCCTGATAGCGGACGATGTAATCCGCCTTCTTCCCCAGAAGATGGACGATCTTCCCCTTGCCCTCATCCCCCCACTGCGCCCCCACAACGATCAATGTGGCCATTTTTCCTCCTGCCCTGAACGGTTGAGTTTCGCCTCAAAACCCGTAGAATTTACCACACGCGGCGACGCCGCGCCATTCCAAAATTCAAATGAGCCTCCGATAAGATTCCAACGGCAACTGCCAGACTTTCACGCCGCAAAACCGGTCTCCCTCCGGGCAAAACGGTCGCTGGCCGGCCGCCGACCGAAGCGCGCACGGCGGCCCGAGGTGCCGGGCCACGCGAGGGGCCACTTCCTTGACCTGCGCCACCTCGTCCAGGCAGGCCCGCCAAATCTCCTCCTGCGCCAGATAACAGAGCCGCTTGGACCATTTGTGGTGATAATGGAGGAGATCGCCCGATTCCTCATACCGCACGGGAACGGCGTTGGGCAACAGATAGAGAACGAACTCTTGCTTCACGCCCATCTCCGACAGGCGCCGCAGATTCTTCCATAACTTTTCGAAAGTCTCTCCGTACAACTCCAAAGCGGCCGGGGTTTCCTTCACCAAAGAAGGGACGATGTAGTCCGGCTCGACGGCCTGGTGGCCGGCCAAGAGGGGCCGGGAGGCCGGCGTCATGCGGTGGCGCTGGTCCTGGCTGTCGGCCGCGTGCGAAAGCTTTCGCCGGAAAGTGAAATTCATATGGAGCAACGCGCGCATCAGTTTGGAGTGGGAGGCGAGGTTCAACGACCCGCCCAAATATCGGTTACGCGACGGGTCCAGAACGGCGTCGATGGCCGTCTCGTCGGCCAGGCGGCGTTGGGCCACGCCCAACACGGACCGCACCGCCTGCGCCAAAACGGCTTCGCCGTTGACCTTATAGTCGACCAATTTTGAAATCCGGCCACCGAGGGATCGGTCGAACTCGTCCAGGAATTCACGTGAAGGCGGCCGGTTCTCGTGGAACTGCTTAAAAAGTTCGTATTCCGGGGTCTCCTCCAAGGACAGCGGATCCTCCATGTGGTCCACGAACAGCGGGTCCAAAGCCCGCACCTCCGCCAACATTTTTTCGACCACCGTTCTCTGTTCCAACGGCGCGTCGTAGGCCAAACAGAGGCGATGATATCGGTGCAACGTCAATCCGCTGACGGTATGATAGAGGTGCGCGTGCGTGGCCAGGGGCAGCACGTAACGGGCCGCCTCCTGGGCGCGACGACGGACCATTTTCCCCCATCCCGGCTCCCGGACATTGCGCAGCGGAAAAATCCTTTCGTATTCGCCGGCCGCGGACGGGTAAACAAGTTCCGTCAGCCGTTCATAGGCCGTCATCAGCTGGGCGGCGATCTCCTGAAACAACGCCCGCGGCTTTTCCGGCAAAGGAGGCACCGCCAAGCGCCCCGGTTCCACGGGGACATACCGCTGGCTGACCTGTTCGGAATTATAGAACGGATGACTGTGCAAGAAAGACCAGATGAACAGGCGGGAAACATTCTCCAGGACAAACTGAAACTCGGCGTGTTGGAGAGTGGTGTGGTGTCCGGCGCGATAGATGCTGTCGGCGAGCGCATGGCGGCGCTCCCGCGACCTCTCGTCCTTTTCAACGTCCTGGGGAGTGACGACTTCGGAGGAATAACAGGTGCGCGCGGCCGCCACGGAGGTGGAAAACGGTTTGGCGAAAGCGTTCAATAGCCGCGCCGCCGGCTCCGGGGAGAGACCACCGGCCTCAGGGGGTGACGACGTCTGTCGCAAATCCACGCGCGTTTTGATGCGAACGTCTCCGACCGCAGGTTTGTTTCGGCGCAAGGCGGCCCTCCGGGCCCGCAAGACAGACCGCTCCGTTTTTCCGCTCCGCGGGCGGCTTGGGCCCGGGGACGGTTTCAAGGAATGCCGAATTTCCTTTGGGATGTACGCTGGGTGAGATTCAAAAAGCCGGACAGCAGTCTATCAAATCGGTCCCGCACCGTCAAATTTGACGGAAAACCCTTATTGACTGATCCCCGGTGTTAAGCTAAAATAACGTTTCGTTTTTACCGAGAAGGAGAATCCTATGGTTCGCATCCGCATGCAGAGAGTGGGCCGGCCCCACAAGCCTCATTTTCGGATTGTTGCCATTCACGGCACCAAGGCGCGGGACGCCGCCAGCTTGGAAGTGATCGGGCATTACCATCCGGAAGAAAAAACCGAAAAAATCGTCGTTGATACGGAACGCCTGAAATATTGGATCAGCAAAGGCGCCCAGCCGTCCGACACGCTCCGTACCATTCTGGTCACCAAGGGCATCTGGGGCCAGATCCAGACCGCTTCCTGATTCCCTGGCCCTTACTTACCATGGCATCCCCATTGGAATTTGTTCTGTCCATTGTTCAGTGCCTTGTTGACAGCCCGGAAAAGGTCGTGGGCCGTTGGGTCGAGTCGCCGGAAGGCGGCCGAGTGGACGTGCGCGTGGCGCCGGAGGATCGAGGCAAGGTGATCGGAAAAGGCGGCCGCAACATCCAGTCCCTCCGCCGCCTGGTCTCGGCGGCTTTCGCCAAGGACAATCAGCGCATCGGAGTGGAACTGGCGGAATGACCGTTCCCGACCGCTCCTACCGCGTGAGCGACCTCGACGGCTGCCACGTGGTGACGGAAAGCGGTGAAGTGCTCGGAACGCTGAAGGACGTGTATCCCACCGGCGCCAACGATGTCTTTGTGGTGGTCGGGGCGCGGGAATATCTCATCCCCGCCATGAAAGAAACGGTTTTGGAAATCGACGTATCGGCGAAGCGGATCCTTGTGCGCCTCCCGCCCGGCCTGCGGGAAATTTATGAAACCTAAAAGCATTCCGCTGCGCATCGACGTTTTGACGATCTTTCCCAGAATGTTCCCCGGCGTTTTTTCGGAAAGCCTGCTGGGGAAGGCTCAACACAAGGGACTGGTCCGCATCGCCGTTCACGACATCCGCGATCACACGGAAGACAGACACCGCAGCGTGGACGACCGGCCCTACGGCGGCGGCCCCGGCATGGTGTTGAAACCGGAACCCGTTTTCCGCGCCCTCAAGGCCACGGGCGCGATGAAAAAACGGGGCAAAAAACCTTTTGTCGTCTACCTCTCCCCCCAGGGGAAACCGCTCACGCAAAAACTGGCGGGCGAGTTGCGGCTAAAAAAACATTTAATCGTTCTTTGCGGCCATTACGAAGGGATCGACGAGCGCCTCCTGGCCTGGGTCGACATGGAAGTTTCGGTGGGCGAGGCGGTCTACACGGGAGGAGAGATCCCGGCCATGGCCCTGGTGGACGCGGTGACCCGCACACTGCCGGGCGTGGTGAAAGAAGCGGACTCCCTCTTTTGGGATTCGTTCGCCGATGGCTGGCGCGGACGGCTGGACTGTCCGCACTACACGCGGCCCGCCGCGTGGCGCGGACGGACGGTCCCCTCCGTGTTGCTGAGCGGCGACCACAAAGCCATCCAGCGGTGGCGGCAGGAACAGTCGCTGAAGAACACACGGAAGAAGCGCCCCGATTTGTTGTAGGGATTTTTATTCTTTCAAGGAAAGGTTTCAGACTGCCATGAACATAATCATCGAAGAACTCGAAAAATCGTATCTCAAAAAGGACATCCCGGCGTTCCGCGTCGGCGACCTCGTCCGGGTAGACGTAAAAATCGTGGAGGGCGAGAGCGAACGCGTCCAGGCGTTCGAAGGCACCGTCATCCGCATGCGCGGACACGGCCTTTCGACCACCTTCACGGTGCGGAAAACCTCTTTCGGGATCGGGGTGGAGCGGACCTTCTCGTTGCACGCCCCCCGGGTGGAACGCATCACCCTCGTCCGTTCCGGAAAAGTACGCCGGGCGAAACTCTATTACCTGCGCGAACTCGCCGGCAAAGCGGCCCGCATCGAGGAAGAAACCTCCGCGACCGAACAGACCGCCGAACCGGCAGCCAAAGCCGAGAAGCCCGCCGGACAAAAAACGGCGGACGCGGAACCGGCCCCGACGAAGTAATGTCCCGGCGGCTCTACCGCTTCGATCAAACCAAACGCGAAAAAGGCTTCAACATCATCGCCGGGGTGGACGAGGCGGGGCGGGGCCCGTGGGCCGGCCCGGTGGCGGCGGCGGCCGTCGTCCTGAGACCGGATGTCGTCTGGAAAGACCTTAACGACAGCAAAAAACTTTCCGCCGAGACCCGAGAGAGACTCTTCGAGCATATCTGCCGAGAGTCTCTTTTTCATTCCGTGGCCCTGGTGGATGCCCCGATGATCGACGAACTCAACATCCTCCAGGCCACCTTCACCGCCATGCGGCGGGCCCTTTACCACCTGAAAGTTTCCCCCGATTTGGTTCTGGTGGACGGCAACCGGAAGATCCCCGAGTGTCGTTCCGTCCAGGAAACCGTGGTGAAGGGCGACGCAAAGAGCGCCTCGGTGGCGGCCGCCAGCATCCTGGCCAAAGTCACGCGGGACCGGTGGATGGCCGAGGCCCACAAAAAATATCCCCAATACGATTTTTGCAACAACAAAGGGTACGGCACCCCCGCCCATCTGGCGGCCCTGCGGCGACACGGCCCCTGCGACATCCACCGCCGCTCCTTCGCGCCCGTGGTGGAGGCCATGTCCCCCCTTCTCCCTTTTGCCGAGATGGCCCCCTGTTCCTGATGTCTCTCGACAAAGGCCACGCCGCCGAAACCCAAGCCAAGTCCTATCTGGAATCGAAAGGATACGTGTTCCTGGCGGCGAACTACCGCACGCGCTACGGGGAAGTAGACCTCGTCATGCAGGAAGGCGACGCTCTGGTGTTCGTGGAAGTGAAATCGCGCAAGACCCGCGCCTTCGGCGCGCCGGAGGAATTCGTCACCGCCCCCAAACAGGGGAAAATCGTGAAAGCCGCCCTGGAATACGTCAAAGAACACCGGCGGGTGAAATCCCCTCTGCGTTTCGACGTTGTCGCCATTGAAAACGGACGGGTCCTTCATTATGAAAATGCGTTTGAATCGTCTCTTGGCTACACTCATTAGCCTTCCGGCACGGACCGCGCCGAAACGACTCCTGCTGTGCGGCCTCCTGCTGTTCGGCGCCATCGCCTTCCTCCTCGGCGCCGAAAAAAAACCGCAGTTCAATCTTATCTTGGTGGGATGGGATGCCGTCGGCCGGGACGACATAAAAGACGCCCTCGCAAAAAACCAGCTCCCCCACCTTCGCCGTTTGATCGAAAAGGGGTCCCTTGTCTCCATCGACGTGCTCCATTTTTCCGACACCACGGCGGGATGGGCGGAAATCTTTACCGGCTACGGCTACGAGATCACGGGCGCCTTCAACAACAGCGAATACCGGGAAATCCCCAAAGGATACACCCTCTTTGAACGCCTCCAGGAACGCTTCGGGCGGGAGAACATCGCTACCGGGATCATGGCCATCCTGCCGACGGACTGGACCTTTACCGACGACGACCCCACCGATGAGCGTCCACCGCTCTGGAACCCCGCCAATCCCGATTCCATCATCAACAAAGGTCTCATCTCCTTCAGCGCCCGTTCGGCGGACGAATTCGATTCCTCCCATTTTCGCACAAATCCAAAGACCATGGCGTTTTTAGAAAAATACCGGAACATGCCTTTCTTTTTGTTTGTCCACACGAAAATGGTGGACCACTTCGGCCACGTGAACGGCGAAGGCTCTCCGGAACACCGCGATGCCCTCGTACGAATAGACAAACATCTCGGGAAAATAATGGCCAAGCTGAAAGAACTCCATCTCGAAAAGAAAACCTTGATCTATGTCACATCCGACCATGGCTTTGACAAAAAGCGGCAAAACCACATCTCCGCGCCGCGTGTTTTCCTCGCCTCGAACGATCCGAAAATAATCCGCGGCGGCGAGCAAGCGGACATCGCTCCCACCATTTTGGACCGTTATGGGTTTGACCTGTCGAAAATAGAACCGCCCCTGGACGGTCGTTCGTTATTGAGGCGCTACAAGAAACCCAAGTGGTAGGGAGATTTACAGGGAGGGACTACAAAACAGGAGAGGACGCGGCGCGGCGCAACTGGTGCAAGGCCCGTTTCGGGTCGGGTTGGCCAAAAATCGCGGTGCCCGCCACCAGGACGGTGGCCCCCGCCTGGACCACTCGGGGAGCGGTCTGGGTGTTGATCCCGCCGTCCACTTCGATCCAAAACTTCTTTCCGCTCCGCCGCTGATATTCGCGCAACCAGCTCACCTTGGGCAGCATCTCCGGCATGAACCGCTGTCCGCCGAACCCCGGTTCCACCGTCATCACCAAAACCGTGTCCACCGCCCCGAGATACGGGGCGATTTTTTGAATCGGGGTGCGCGGGCGGAGGCTCAATCCGGCCCGACAGCCGCATTTCTTTATGAGCCGAAGCGTTCTCCGGGGGTCGGCGCAAGCCTCGCCGTGGACGGTGATGTTCCACGCCCCGGCCTCGGCGAAAGCAGGAATGAATTTTTCCGGGGCCTCGATCATCAGGTGCACATCCATATCCAGCCGGGTGCGCTTTTTAAGCCACCGGACCACCACCGGCCCCACCGTGAGATTGGGGACGAAATGTCCATCCATCACGTCCACGTGCAGCCAATCGGCTCCGGCCCGCTCCATGCGCTCCACTTCCTTTCCCAGACAGGCGAAATCGGCGGACAGAATGGACGGCGCGATGCGCGGGATCCCGCCGCGCCTCATTCGAGAAGCCTCTCCTCAATCAACACGCCGTTGACGAAAATCCGCACGCGAGAAGCCCCTCGAATGACGACCGGGACCTCCACCAACGCGCCGGCGTTCTGATAACCCGAAAAAACCTCCCGCTCCCCCCGCTCGTCGCGGATGACCATCCTCACCAAAACACGGTCGGAGCCCGCGGGCACCTCGTAGCGCACCGTCTGCGTATTGGTCGGGGCGGTCGTGGACTGGCTCACCTCAAAAGCGATGGGCGTCATGCCGTTCACCAAATCGTCGGGTTTCGGCGTCTGGCTGATGACCATGCCCGGCAGGATCTCCGGCTTGACCACTTCCCGAACCTCCGCCTTCCACGCTTTCCCATGGATCCACTCCATCGCCCGGGACAACGGCTGATTGACGAATTCCGGCATCAAATCCATGCCTTCCGGAGGCGGTCCCTTCGAAATCCGCAGGTCCACCATCTGTCCCCGGTTCAACACCGCGCCGGAAAGCGGCGTCTGTTCCATCACCCAACCGGACTCATGAAGTTGCGAATAGGCCTCCGTCACGGCGCCGACGATGAGCCCGACCGAACGCAGGGCATTTTGGGCGTCCGGCAGGGGCCGATTGGTCAGATCCGGAGCGAACACCACCTGACCGCCGCTGGAGAGCGTCACACGGAGGACTTTCCCCTCCCTCACTTTCAGCCCGGGCACCGGGACCTGTTTTATGATGGTCCCCGGAGGAAAGGACTCATCGAATTCCACCGCGGCTTTGGCCAGCGACAGATCCGCCGAAGCGATGGCGTCCAGCGCCTGTTCGAGGGTCTTCCCCTGCAGGTCCGGCACGATGATCTCCCGCCGCGCATGGATGACCCCTTCCACCACCGCCAAAAAAGCGCCGAAAGCCACCAGCAGAATGAACGCGGCGATCAACAACGCCGCGATGGCGGGATGCCGCCGCATGACGGCGATCAGCCGGTCGAGCCGACCGGACAACTCCTCTTTTGAGAAAAATTTCTTCATTCTTTCGGAAAAAAACATATGCTCCTCAAAAACTCCCGACGATTTTGAAAATCATCATAACATATCTCAAGCTCGACCGTCTCAGCGGGCGGGGTTCCCCAGCTGGCCGCAACCGGAAGAGATGTCGTCCCCCTGGGGCCGGCGCAGCCGGACGAAAATACCGCGCGTCACGAGGACCTCCTCGAACCGCCGGACGGCCACCTCCTCGGGTTTTTCATACGGAAGCCCGGGCACCGGATTATACGGGATCAGGTTCACCCAGGCCTTCCGCCCCCGCAACAAATTAGACAGCCGCTGGGCGGCGCGGAGGGAATCATTGATGCCCCTCAAAAGGACATATTCGAACGTCACCCGGCCGCCGCCCGCCCCCTTTTGATACGCCCACGCGGCCTTCAGCACTTCCTTTATGGGCCATTCGGCTGCCTTGGGCATAAGCCGCCGGCGCGTCTCGTCATCGGCGGCATGGAGGCTTACCGCCAGATTCATCTTGGGGGCCTCTGTGCACAATTTCAACATCTGCGGAACGAGCCCGGAGGTGGACACCGTGACATGCCGGGCCCCGTAATTGAAACCCATCGGAGAACGCAGCGCGTGCAACGCCAGACGCAGGTTCGAATAGTTGGCGAGCGGTTCCCCCATGCCCATAAACAGGAGACTGTCCACTTTTTTTCCCGTCGCCTCCTCCGCTCCGAAAACCTGCCCCAATATTTCGGAAACGGTCAGATTCCGTTGAAATTTGAGCCGTCCCGAGGCGCAAAACGCGCATCCCCACGCGCAACCGACCTGCGTGGAGAGGCACAGGGAATGCCGCTCCCCGCCCTCCTCTTTCCCCGACAGACACACCGCCGGGATGGACTTCCCGTCCGCGGCGCGGAAATTAAGTCGCTGAGCCCCGTCGCGTTTCGATATTTCGCGGGAGGCGAATTCCAAAACACGCAAAGTAAATTTTTCGCCCAAAGACTGCCGAAGCCCCTGGGGGAGCGTGCTCATCTGTCCGAAATCGGCCACGCGGCGGTGGAATATCCATTCCATCAACTGCCGGACCCGGTATTTCTCCGAGGCGGACAGACCCAGAAGCGCCGGCCACTCGTGGAACGGCCACTCCAGCAGGGATTCACGCCGGGGGATATCCTGCGAATGCGTCCCCGAAACTCTTTGATGGGACATCATTCAGCCTTTCCGCCGAAGGCGGGCGATGAAAAAACCGTCGGTCCCGTTCCGATGCGGGAAAAGCCGCACATATCCTTCCGGCGAAACGGCGCCGGCGAGGACGGACGGCAAAAAAGACCGCGCGTGATCCACCTCGAAATCGGGGTTTTCCCCCAAAAAATGTCCCATCACCGCCTCCGTCTCCTCCAATTCCAAAGTGCACACGGAATAGACCACCGTCCCGCCGGGCTTCACGCAACGAGCGGCGTTTTTCAACAGTTCCTTCTGCGTCGGCGCCAGCTGCGCGGCGATATCCTCCGGCTTCTTGTTCCAGCGCACGTCCGGCCATCGACGTAAAACACCGAGCCCGGAACAGGCCGCGTCCAGGAGCACCCGATCGAACGCCGCGTCCCGGAAAGAGAGTTTCCGGGCGTCACCGCAAAGCAAAACGGCGATTCCCACCCCCAACCGAACGCAGTTTTCTTCGACCAATCTCAATCGTTCCCGAGAAACGTCCACCGCCAGGACCTTCCCCCGATTTTCCATCCGCTGGGCCAAATGGGTCGTTTTTCCGCCGGGGGCGGCGCAAACATCCAGGATCGTTTCCCCCGGCTCGGGCTCCAACAGGTCGGCCACGATCTGAGAGGCCTCGTCCTGAACGATGAAATATCCTTTATGGAACGCCTCGGTTTCCAAAAGGGAGGGGCGTGTTTCAAGGATCAAAGCGTCCCGCGTCAAAGACGACGGCGTTGCCGCCACTCCTTGCTGTTCCAACTGTTTTTGAAGATCGTCCCGCGTCACACGCAACGTATTGACGCGCACCGTCATCGGCGGAGACTGATTGTTTTTCTCAAGAAAAGACCTGCACTCCTCCAACCCCAAACGATCGAGCCAACGCCGGACGAACCATTCCGGATGGGAATATTTCAGGGACAGCGAGAGCACCCGGTCGGTCTGTTCGTCGGGCCAAGGCAGCGAACCTCGCCCACGCTCTACGGCGCGCAAAACGCCGTTGACGAAACCGGCGGCGGCCTTTCCGGCCAGTTTCACCGATTCGTTCACCGCCGCGTAAGCCGGAACGCGGTCCGTCATGAAAACGAGCTGAAATGTCCCGAGCCTCAAAATCCAACGGACAATGGGCTGAAGCGGCCTTTGGGGAGGGTTGAGGAAGCTGTCTAAAATCCAATCCAAGCTGTTCAAGCGGCAGATCGTCCCGGCGGCCAGATCGCGACAGAAAGCCCGGTCCTGAGGAGGGATGTTCCCCTTCCGCAGAACATCGGCCAGAATCGTCCGCAGGTCGCCCCCCCCTCTCCCCCAGCGATTCAAAACCGCCAGGGCGGCGGAACGGGCGGAAGCGCCGTCTTTTTCGGCCGCGGAGGCCCCCACGATTTTCACCGACGGAAAAAGTCAGCCGACACGGGGCCCCGGAGAGAACGATGTCCGTGAAGACGCCGAGGGGTCAGATGCGTCCGACCATTTTTTCCAGCCGATCAATCCGGTCTTCTGTGGGCGGATGGGTGGAAAAAATATTCAGCATGCTCTTTCCGCTGAAAGGGTGCACGATGAACAAATGCGCGGTGGCGGTCGGCGATTGCGACAGCGGATGGACAGTCACGCCGGCCTCGAGTTTTCTCAGTGCGCTGGCCAAGGCCAGCGGATCGCCGCACGTTTTGGCCCCGCTGGCGTCGGCGGCGTATTCACGGGATCGGGAAATGGCGGCCTGTATCAGCATGGCCGCGAGGGGAGCCAGGATAGCCGTCGCCAGCAACGCCGCCAAACCGACATAGGGATTGGAATTTTCCCGGTCGCGATCCCCCCTCCCGCCGAACATGGCGGCCCAGCGGGCCATATTGGCCAGCATCATGATGGCGCCGGCCACGGTCGCCGCGATACTGGAAATGAGGATGTCCCGGTTCTTCACGTGCCCGAGTTCGTGTCCGATGACCCCCGCCAACTCCTTTTCGTTCAGGAGTCTCAGGATGCCCTCGGTGCAGGCCACCACCGCGTTTTCCGGATTGCGCCCCGTGGCGAACGCGTTCGGCGTCTGCGTGGGGATGATGTAAATCTTCGGCATGGGCAGGCCGGCCACCTGGGTCAGGTTCCGCACGATGCGGTGCAGCTGCGGATAGTCGCTCTCTTCGGCCGGTCGCGCCCGATAGATCATCAGAATGATCTTATGGGAAAACCAGTAGGAGACGAAGTTCATCACGACCGCCATTATGAAAGCGACCGCCATCCCCTGCTGGCCGCCGAGGACCTGGCCGACCACCAGGAACAGGATGGTCAGCGCCAGCAACAACACGAACGTTTTAACATAATTCATATCCGGACCTCCGAATCTCTCTATTTTCCCTACGGCGCAGGCGACTCAAAACGGTCGCCCAGCTTCAATCTCGCTCCATTCCAAAAATCCATCGCGCCCATCTCCTTTTTCCCCTCGGGCTGAACCCGCCGCACCAAGAGCGCCTCTTTCGCGCATCGAACCAGAAAACCTTGTCCTTTTTCGAGGCCGACGATCTCTCCCGGTTCCCCTCCGTTCCCACGGGCGACGCCGGCCTCCCTGATCTTGAGCATCTGTCCGCGGAAGAACGTGTAGGCCGACGGCCACTCGTACGTCCCCCGTATCAGGTTTATAACATCCTCCGCCGATCGGAGGTTCCAATGGATCAGTCCGTCCACTTTACGGAGACTCGGGGCCAGGGAGGGTTCGCCCTCCTGTTTTTTTGGAAAGCATTCGCCTCGTTCGAACAGAGAGAGCGCGTCCTCCAACAATCTTACGCCAATTTCCACCAACCGGGCACGCAATGTGAGGCTGTTGTCTTCGGTCCGAATATCCTCCCCCGCCTGGAGGTAGATGGGCCCGGAATCCAAGGCCTCTTCGATTTGAAAGAGGCTCACGCCCGTACGGCGCTCTCCCCGGATGAGGGCCCACTGCACGGGCGCCGCCCCGCGATATTTCGGCAACAGGGAAAAGTGGACGTTCAACATCCCCAAGCGCGGATAGGAGAAAATATTGAGCGGGATGATCTTCCCGTAAGCCACCGCAACGCCGAGATCCGCCGCCCCCCAACGACGCAACGCCTCTTCCACGGCGGGGGCCCGGAGGGCGGCCGGCTGAAGGACCGGAACGCCCAGCCCAAGCGCCGCGTTTTTGACCGGCGGGCAGGCAAGCTCATAACCGCGCCCGACCGGTTGATCGGGCATGGTGACGACGCCGAGGAGACGGGATTTTTCCGCCAGGACCTTCAGGAAAGGAACAGCAACGTCGGGAGTTCCCAAAAAAATGGTGTTCAGCAAGAAAGTTTCGGCCCTACCAGAGTCCCGCTTTTTTCCGTTTGCGAATTTCCCACAAGGCCTTCAGTCTCCGATGCAGCGGCACGCGGTCAATGACCAGCTTGCCGTCCAGGTGATCCAATTCGTGCTGAAGGCAGCGGGCGAAGAGACCGTCGCCGGACAGGCTCACCGGCATGCCTTTTTCGTTAATGGCGGAAACGCGGACCCACTCCGCCCGTCGGATGTTGAACATGAGACCCGGGAGGGAAAGACACCCTTCCATGCCGTAGACCCCGCCCCGGGCCTCTTCGATCTTGGGATTGATGAGCACCAGCGGCCGGTTCTTTCCGTCGGACTGGACGTCCACCACCGCCAATCGGAGGGACAGGCCCACCTGCGGCGCCGCCAAGCCGATCCCGGGTTCTGCGTACATGGTGCGGAACATGGCCTGGATGGTCTTGCGCAGTTCGTCGTCGAACACGGCGACCGGCTTGGTCTTGCGGCGCAAGACCGGGTCCCCGTATTTCCGTATGGGCAACAAGTGCGGCTCTTTCATGGCATGACTTTCCGGACATCCGTCCCTTTCTAAATTATAACAAAGAGGGAACCCTCAATACATGACTATTTAGTATTCTTTACCCCTTCCCCCAAGGGTCAATAAAAGCAGGCGCCGAAACGCCGGAGCCTTTCATCCTTATAGGTGAACTTCCCGGAAAAAAACCTTTTTCCGCGCATCCAGCGCAAAAAAATCCGGTCCCCCTCCCAGAGGTCCAACCGGGACACCGCGGCGTCCGCGACCCAGCGTAAATTCCCCTCGGGCGAGTCGATCAGACGTCCGCTGAACCGGCGCGCCTCGAAAACGAACACATACCAATCGTCCACACCGTCGAACCCAGGGAAAGTCAGGAAGCCTTTCAACACGGGTTCCCTAATTCTCAGCCCGGACTCTTCCCGGACTTCGCGGATCACGCATTCCTCGGGGGTCTCCCCCGGCTCCATCTTGCCGCCCAAACCGTTCCATTTCCCCTGGTGGATGTCGTTGAGTTTTTTGACGCGATGGAGCATCAGCGTCTTTCCGCCCCTTTTTACGTAGCACAGCGTGGCCAGTATCATACCGCCGTCACACAAAAGCCGCCGGCCGGCTTAGGAGGACGTTTTTTC
Organism: Elusimicrobiota bacterium; assembly: GCA_022703335.1. Lineage (GTDB taxonomy): Bacteria > Elusimicrobiota > Elusimicrobia > FEN-1173 > FEN-1173 > JAKLDV01. Next base: position 685 of record JAKLDV010000004.1, on the reverse strand, counting down.
CCCATCCTCGTCGTCCGCCGACGTCTTTTCCTGAAATTTTTCCACCACCCGCTTGATCTCGACTTCCGCGCTTTTGAGGCGTGACTGGCAGAACTCGATGAGTTCGGCGGCGCGCTGGACTTTCTCGGAGAGGTCGTCCACGTCGATCTCGCCGTGCTCCAGCGCGGCCAGGATTTTTTGCAATTCCTCGTATGATTCGCCGTATCCCGGCGACTTATCCGTTTTCTTCATGACGTCACCTTCCTTTTTCTTAAAACCGTCGCGCTGAAAAAACCGTCCCCCACCTGGGCCTCCACCTGTTGCCCCTCCCCCACATCGTCCATCCTCTTCACCAAACGGCCATTCTGAGTGATGAGACTGTATCCCCTCTCCAACAGGCGGCGGGGGTCCTTCAACCGGCATTCCTTCGCAAAAGCCGCCAGACGCTCCCGCTCTTGTCGGATTTTTTCCACCGCGTGTCGTCCGAGCTGGGCCCGGATTTGAAGAAGCCGTTCCCGGCCCATGTCCATATGACGACGGACGTTCAGCCGCAGGCCGCGGGAAGATTCCGAGAGGAAAGCGCGGTGCCGCTGGATGAGCAGCGCGGCGGATTGACGCCACTCCCGGACGCTCTCCGTCAGATCGCGGCGGCTCTCGCGCAGGAGCGCGACCGCCGTCTCCCGAACGCGGGCGGCGGTGTCGGCCA
>JAKLDV010000039.1 GCA_022703335.1 Elusimicrobiota bacterium | reverse complement strand
TTATCTGCTCGCAGCTGTGGTTCTCTGCAGCTTCTCCCTCTCCACGATGGCGGATGAACCCGCGAAGAAGCAGGAGGAGTGGATTCCACTCTTCAATGGCAAGGACCTGACCGGGTGGACCCCGAAGATCCGTTGGTGAAAAAATACATCGCCATCTTCACCGGACCGCGCAAAAAAGAAATGGAAGAGGCCCTCAGCCGCTTGACCATCTATCGCCCCATGATCCTCAAACACCTGAAAGAGATGAACCTCCCGCGGGAACTCCTCTACTTGCCCGTGATCGAAAGCGGGGTGAAGAACACCGCCACCTCCCGCGCCGGGGCGGTGGGACTGTGGCAATTCATGAGTTCCACCGGCCGCGGTTACGGGCTGAAGATCAATTACTGGCTGGACGAACGGCGCGACCCGGAAAAATCCACCGCGGCCGGACTGCGCTGCCTGAAAGACCTGCATGAATGGTTCGACGACTGGCACCTGGCCCTGGCGGGCTACAACCGCGGCGTGTACGGCGTGGAACGCGACATGAAGTTCAGCCGCTCCCCCGATTTCAACAAGCTGGCCGAACGCAAGGCCCTGCCGGGAGAAACGGAACACTACGTGCCCAAATACATGGCCTGCGTGCTCATCGCCGACGACCCGGCGGCTTACGGGCTGACCGTGAGAGAACTCGCTCCGCCCGCCGTGGACGAAGTGACCCTGGAAAAACCGTTGGACCTGCGCGTGGCCGCCGAGGCGGCCGGTGTCCCCGAAGCGGTGCTGCAGGAGCTGAACCCCACGGTGCGGATGTGGTGCACGCCGAAGAACGAACCCAACTTTCCGTTCCGCATCCCCGCCGGCACGCGGGAACGCTTCGTCATGACCCTCAGCCGCGTGAAAGACTGGACGCCTTTTTCCGGCGAAGTGAAATACAAGGTGAAGAAAGGCGACATGCTCAGCCGCATCGCCCAACGTTACAAGACCTCGGCGCGGGAGGTCCAGCGGCTCAACCGCATCAAAAACCCGCAGTTCCTCCGCCCCGGTCAGGTGCTGATCATCCGTCCGGGCAAAGGCTTCCGCGGGAACTGATCCTGTGATTTCCGCTCTCTCTAACACCCCCTTTCGGCCGTCATGACCGAGCTGTTTTTTCGGAGCGGACAGGTCGCGATGTTCGAGCCGCCCGACGGGCGGTCGAGGACGGTGAGTTCGCGACCGCCGAAAAAACGGAGAGGGGAAGCCGACGGGGCGTCTTTCTTTGTCCAGGATTTCTTGAGACGGGCCAAGAAATCCTGGCCGGGGGACGGGGCCGGAAGCCCCGTCTTTCATGAGACCTCGACGGTAAAAAACCGGCGGACCTTCAACCTTGAACTTCCCGTCCGGATTGCCTAAAATGAGCGCTCTTATGCGACAAAAAATATTTCTTCTCCGTCGGTCCCTCCTCATTCCTTGCCTCGCCGCGGCCGCGATGGTGGCCGGAGGGGCCGGTCCCGCGAGGGCCTCCGAAGGCCAGTATCTCCCCGAAAAAGATCAGCAGGCGCGGCTGATCCGTTTCCCGCCGGCACAGCACAAAAAGATCGACTCCGCCCTGCCCGAAAAAAAATTCCTTCTGCAGATCGCCAGCGACACCTGGGGTTATTTCCGCGACGTGACCGACCGCGAAACCGGCCTGCCGCTCGACAACGTGGTGATCGGGTCCACCTACACCAAAGTGGGCAGCTTCACCTCCACCACCAACATCGGCCTCTACCTCATGTGCGTGGTGTCGGCGGTGGATTTCGGTTTCATCTCGTCCACCGAGGCGGTGCACCGCCTCCGGCTGGTGATGGAGAGCTTGAACAAGCTGGAAACCTGGGAGAACCAGCCCTACAACTTTTACGACACCATCGACCTGACCAACAGCGGCAAATACGTGTCGTCGGTGGACAACGGCTGGCTGGCGGCCGGTCTCATCGTGGCGCGCCAGGCCTATCCGGACGAATTCGGCGCGGAGATGGACATGTGGCTCGACCGACTGGATTTCTCCAAACTCTACGACCCGCGCAACGCCCAGCTTTTCGGCGGCTACGACGCCGGCCACGGCAAACATTCGGAGAACCACTACGGCCTCCTGTGCACCGAACCACGGCTCACCTCCTACATCGCCATCGCCAAGGGGGACGTTCCCCGGGAACACTGGTTCCGCCTTTTCCGCACCCTTCCCAAGGACTGGGACTGGCAGAACCAGACGCCGCGCGGCGTGGAACGCAAATATTCCGGATGGCCGGTGTTCAACGGACACTACCGCTACGGCCGAATCCAATTCGTGCCTTCCTGGGGCGGCAGCATGTTCGAATTCCTGATGCCCACCCTGGTCCTCGACGAACAACGCCTCGCTCCGGAAGGACTGGGTCTGAACAACCAGCGGATATTGAGCGTGCAGATCCATTACGCCCTTATGCGGAAACGATATCCCGTGTGGGGAATGTCTCCCTGCGCGATCCCGGAGGAGACGCTCGGTTACCGGGAATACGGCGTGACGGCGCTGGGTTCCAAGGGCTACGAGGACGACGGCGTGGTGACCCCGCACGCCACCTTTTTGGCCCTGGCGGTGGACCCGGCCCAGGCCGTGAAGAACCTCCGGCGGCTGGCCAAGATCCCCGGGATCTACGGCGAATTCGGTTTCTACGACAGCGTGAACGTGCGAACCGGACAGGTCTCGCCGCGCCTGCTCTGCCTGGACCAGGGCATGAGTTTCATCGCGCTGGCCAATTATCTGAACGACGGCGCCGTGCGCAAACGGTTCCACAGCTACCCGCCCATACAGGAACAAGAAGACCTGTTGACGGTGGAAAAGTTCTTCTAACGCCTTCTTCCCTTCTCGGCCCGCCCGCATGTCTCTCCCCGCGAAAAAACGTTCCCGCGCGCGCAAAAACAGTCCCGCCGCACGGCGACGCCGCGTGGTGGGCGTGGGGACCCATCCCGACCCCGACCTGAAAGAACACTACTTCTCCGAAACTTTCCGCGGCCTGCGCCAGGCCTTGGGCCGCCGGAGCCGTTGTTCGCTGGTCGTCAATCCGCCGCCCGGACGGGCCGTCGATGCGCTCATCCTGTTGGCCCCGACCGAGGACGACCCGCTTTTGCGGCGTGCCCGGCGGGACAACATTCCAACGGTCCTGGTGAACGGCTGTTCGCACGGGTTCCCCTGCGTGGATTTGGACAACATCACCGCGGCGTTCGCGGCGGTGTCGCACCTGCTCCGCCTGGGCCACCGCCGGGTGGGAATGATCAACGGCAAAATGGAGACCGCCAACGGCCGGGACCGGTACGAGGGATATCGGCGCGCCCTGGCCGCGCACGGGATATCGCTGGATGAAACGCTGGTGACGGAAGGCCGTTTTTCCCGCGCCGGCGGACGGACGGCCATGGAACGCCTGCTGTCGTTGCCGCACCGCCCCACGGCGGTGTTCGCGGCCAACGACCACATGGCCCTGGGCGCCCTGGAAGCGGCGCGGCACGCCGGCCGGCGCGTGCCCGCGGACGTGGCCGTGGTGGGGTTCGACGACATCGCGGCCGCCGCCTCCTCCTCCCCGTCCCTCACCACCGTGCGGCAGCCGCTGTTCCAAATGGCCCGCGAGGCGGCCAACCTTCTGGCCCCGAACGACCCGCCGGCGAGACGGGAGGGACCGGGAAACCCTTCGAGCCGGCGCATCCTCCTCCAGGGGACGCTGGTCGTCCGAAAATCCTGCGGCGCGTTCCCCGAAAAGTTTTTTTCCGCCGACTGATGCGCCGTCTCCTGTTCGCCGCCGCCCTTCTCCTTCCGACGACACCCCTGTCTTCCGACGAACTCCTGAACCGCGCCTGCTACGACGCCCTGAAGACCTTCCGCGTCCCCAACGCGCACGAGTTCCCCTGCGACAACACCGGCCGGGGCGGCCGCACCTACACCAAAGCCACCAACATCGGGCTGGACATCGTCTCCACCCTGGCGGCCTGGGAAACAGGCCTGGTATCCTATAAAGAAGCCCACGCCCACATCGTGAAACTGTTGGAAGGGCTGGAATCCCTGAAGACCTATCACGGCATCTTTCCCGAATACATCAAACTGGAAAACGGCCGCGCGGTCCCGGACGCGCAAAACGGCGCGGTGCGCTATTCCTCCATCGACTCCGCCTGGCTGCATTTCGGGCTGAGCCTGGCGGCCGCCACCCTGCGCAAGGACGCCCCCACCACCGCCGCCCGGGCGGACCTGCTCCTCAAAGAAGCCGACTATTCCGTGTTCCTCCACGACGGAAACCGGTTCCTCCGGCACGGCCTGACGGTCGCCGCCGGGAACGCCCCCCGGGTGACGGATTTCTGGCCTTACAACTACGACAACAAGAACAGCGAGGCGCGGGTGCTGGTGCTGTTTTTGACGGCGGCGGGGAAATTGCCGCCCACGGTGTGGGACAACATGCACTACCGCGCCGCCACGGTCCGCGGCCACACCGTGGCCGAAGGCTGGAAAATGAGCGCCTTCGTGGAGATGGTGGGGAACAGCTATTTCGACGAACTCCGTTTGGCGCCGAAATCGTTCGGGGCCAGCCACCTGGCCTATCTCAAGGCCTGCCTGCAGGTGGCGGAGGAGGAAGGACTGACGCTGTTCGGCTGGGCGCCGTGTTTCGGGCCGGACGACAATTACCGCGAATACGGCTTGGAAAAGTTCTCGGTCGCCACCCCTTACGCCGCCGCCCTTTTGACCACTCTGAATGCGTTTGAGACCACTAAAAACTTCAAGAAAATGCTAGAATTCCTCCCTGTTACAGACACCCCCAAACCGTTCCCAGACGCGCTGGATTCCAAGACGGGAGAAGTGGTCAACACCCGGGCCTTGGCCTTGGATCAAAACCTGCTGTTCCACGCGCTGGTGAAGGACACGACGCGCAAGATCGTGTCCCGGGCGGAGTGGCACAAGGAAGCCTGCCGTCTGCTGAGTTCCACGGACGAACGGCATCCGCTGCGATGACGGGGGAGGGGAACCTCAAAAAACAGGGGACAAGACCACACCGACCTTCATGATGGCTCGCTGGCTGGAATCAAAACGTCTCGCGCTTTCCCTTGTCTTCTCTTTCCTCACCTCTCTGTCCTGGGCCGGGGTGTGGGTGGTGGCGGATTTCAACAGCGGAAACACGCCCCTCAACGCCGGCCCCTCCAGCAACATTTCCGACATCGGCAGCGCTTCCCATGCCTTCCGGACCGACAGCGCTTCTGAACCGGCCGTGGGCCGACGGGGTTATTCTTTAAAGATCACCCACAGCGCAAGCGGTGGCAGTTTCCTGGTGCTGGATTTCGCGTCCCCCGTAAACGTCTCCACCTACAGTACCCTCTCTTTCTGGGTGCGAGGCGCCGTGGGATCGGAAAAATTCCAAGTCTCTCTGAAACGCAACACCGCCCCCAACGAACCCAACTTCCGGCCGGACATACGCAACTTTCTATCCGTCGGCGTTTCCACCGGTTGGCAGAAGGTGACGATCCCCTTGCGCTCCCTGATGGCGGACTGGGTGGTCAACACCAGCACCGCCCTGAGCGACGTCACCGGCGTAGTATTCACGGTGGACGCCGCCGTTCCTACGGAAAGTTTCTACATCGACGATGTGTTGTTCCATACGCGCGCCGGCTACGCCTGGGTGGACAACTTCAACGACACCGCCGAACCCAGTGCCTTCGGGTTCAACAGTAGCACCTACATCGCTGGCGGCTCCGGGACCGATCTCACTCATACCTATAACAGTTCCAACTACGGGTTCGCCCCCAGTGGATTTCAGAGCATTTGGACCGCAGGAACCATCTCGCCAACCGACGCCGCAGTGTCCCTCAACATGGACGGGACCACTGGCAATTCATTGGGGGTAGACATTCGCGGGTGCGACAAACTCTTTTTCAACGTCAAAGGGGAAGGAGCGGCCAACACCAACCTCGGCGTAGGTATCGATCGAGATTCCGTTGGTGGAAAAATCCATCCCAGCACCGTCACGCTCACCACCTCCTGGCAGTCTGTGACCAAAACCATCAGCGAGTTCGGATTGGACAGCACGACAGACATTACTAAAGTGGAGTTTTGGTTCATTAACAGCAATGCCGCCAAGGGCCCTCCCATCAACAACACCGTTTCCCAAACGATTTACGTGGACGATATTGTTTTCTACGACAGTATCGCCCCCACCGCGCCTTCCGCCCTGGCGGACAACGGCACCGCGGTGGCCGACCGACACGTCTTCACCAGCGGAAGCCATACCCTCACCTTCACCGCGCCCACCGCCGGAGCGGACGAGACCCTCGAACGCGTCTTCTTCGCCCACGATGGAAACTCCGGCGGGACCAGCTGGTATATCGTCTACGACGCCACCGACACCACCTCCGCCCCCCACAGTTTCACCTGGGACACCTCTTCCCTCGCCGAGGGGACTTCCTACCAAGTGCTCATCGGCGCCATGGATGTGGCGGGCAACCAATCCACCTTGGCGAAATCCAACATCATCCTCCTGGGGACCGACACCACCGCGCCGACGCTCACCCACACGGCCGTCACCGAAGCGTACGTCAACCAGCCGGTCGCGATTTCCATTTCCATTTCGGACAATAAACACGCCGGACCCGCCACGCTCTATTACCGCGCCAAAGGAACCACCACCTACACCGCCGCCTCCTTCGACATCGGCCACCCCTATCCCGCCGCCTACGCCGGCAGCGTGACCATCCCGGCCGCCGCCATGACCAGCGCCGGGCTGGAGTATTACATCGAGACCAGCGACCTCATCAACACCACCCGTTTTGCCAGCGCCGCCGCGCCGCAGACCGTGACGGTGAAAACCAACGCCCAAACCAGCGTGGGGACCACCGGCGGGTCCGTCACCCTGCCGGACGGCAACGCTTCCGACGGGGAAACGTTCGTCTCCATTCCCGAAGGCGCGCTGGCGCAGACGGTCGTGGTGACCATCGCGGCCAAGAACGTCGCCGCCGCCCCCGACGGCACCACCGTGGGACGGCAATACGCCTTGGCCGCCTATGAGTTCGGACCCAGCGGAACCACCTTTCTGAAACCGGTCACCCTCACGCTCCTTTATTCCGATGCGGATCAAAACGGTTTCGTGGAGGATCCCGCCACCGGCCTGAACACCGCCATCGCCGAAACCGAACTCAGGGTGTTCGTGCACGACGGCTTCCAGTGGCAGAACCTGGGAGGCACCGTGGACGCCGCCAAGAACACCGTCACCGCCAAAACCATGCATTTTTCCGTTTTCGGCGTGTTCCCGGGCGCCGCCACAAAGGACCAGCTCCGGCCGCCGCAAAAGATCATCACGCCCGGCGCGTCGCCGGGGGTCAACGACCAGCTGACGTTCGGCGGCGGCGCCGACGGGGCCAAAATCGAGATTTTCGACGTCACCGGCCGTTCCATCCGCCGGCTGGAAAACCTCACCACCTGGGACGGGCACGACAACCGGGGAGACCTGGCGGAGAGCGGGGTTTATCTCTACCAGGCCGAGATCGACGGCCAGAAATTCAGCGGCACGGTGACCGTGGCGCGGTAATAAATAATGATGAATAGTAAAATGGTGAATGGTGAAATGGGCAAAACCCAGAAGACTCAATCCAAATTTTCCCCTGTTTGGACAAGTTTCCGTTTTCCACTAGTCCTCGCCATTTCACTATTTCACTATTTCACCATTTCACTCTCCTTTGCTGCTTTTAAGGACCCGGGGTACGGCGCCCGGCCGGCCGGCATGGGCAACGCCTTCACCGCCGTGGCGGACGACGTCAACGCCGCGCTGTTCAACCCCGCCGGACTCGCCCAGATCCCTTCCCGCCAGATGGCCTTCAGCCACGCCAAACCTTTCACCGGCCTGGACGACGTCAACCTGAACCTCAATTTTTTTTCCGCCGTGCTGCCGGTGGGGGACCTCGGCAGCTGCGGCGTGGCCTGGTCCAACCTGGTGGCCCCGGTCTACCGCGAGAACACCGTGACCCTCTCCGCCGCCTCGTCCCTGAACCGCTGGCTTCCGGACATGAAACCGTATCTGGCCGTCGGGGTGAACGTGAACGCTTTGCAGAACCGTTTTGATCTGGACGATCGGACCGCCGGCGATTCGGTCTTCGCCAACGGCCGCTCGGAAAACGCCGTGGCGTTCGATCTGGGTCTTTATATGAAACCCGACCCGGACCGCCTGCCGGGCCTGACGTTGGGCGCCATGGGGAAATCCCTTAACCAGCCGGGCCTCGGCCTGGTGGAGACCGAACAGCTGAAACGCGAGCTGGCGGGCGGCGCGGCCTACAGTTTCGAGAAACTCACGCTCTCGGCGGACCTGGTCCGACGGGACGATGTGGACACCTGGCGGGCCGGAGTGGAGAGTTGGTTCCGGCAGCAGACCCTGGGCTTGCGCGCCGGCGCCAACAGCACCGCCGCCTCGGCGGGGTTCACCGTCCTCTTCCGCGCGGGCCGGCAAGCCGGGATATTCCTCGACTATGCGTATTCCATCCCCTTCCAAGTGGAAGACACCGCCGGTTCCCACCGGTTGGCGTTGGGACTGGTGTTCTGACATGCGCCGCCGGACGACGCTCTTCCTTTTAGGGATCACACTCCTCGCCGCCGCGCCGCTCGGTGCCACGGTGATCGACACCTTCGACAACACCTCCTTTTGGGCCTCCTTCGCGGACAGCGCCGGCGCCACCGCCTCCACCGGCGTGGTCGCCGGGGCCGACGGCAACGCCGTGCAGCTCACCTACGACCTCACCCACGGCGGGTTCGCCGGCCTCACCGGCACCGTCACCAGCCAGAACCTCATCTCCGAAGGCGCCAACGCCGTGAAGTTCCAGGTGCGCGCCACCGGCGTGGCGAACACCCTGGAACTGAAATTCATCGACACCGACAGCAGCACCACCACCGACACCTGCGACAAGATGGACTACAAACAGCTTCTCAACCCCGACGGCGCCTGGAGGGAGATCACCGTGCCGTTCTCGGATTTCAAGCTTTTCCCCGATGGCAACAAGTCCTTCAACGTCGGGTCCGCCCAGCGGCTGGGCATCGTGGTCACCAAAGACAACGGCACCACCGGCGCGGGCACCGTGTACGTGGACGACTTCCGCCTCTGCAAACTGGCCGGCGCCGCCTCGACCATCGACTCCTTTGAGACCGCCAACACCAACGCCCGCGGGCTTGGCGCCACCTTCTTTTCAGACGGCGTGAGCGGCGGATACGCCATCTACGTCACCTCCCAGGCCGTCACCGGCAGCAAGGCCCTGGAACTCCACTATTCCATCGCCGCCGGCACCGGCCGCTACGCCGGCATCGCCGAGGTGTTGGGCGGGCTGGTGGCGGCCAACGGCAACGAACGCCTGGAGTTCTATGCCAAAGGCGCCGCCGGCAACGAACCGCTCAAGATCGAGATCTGGCACACCAACGACACCGCCATCGTCTCGCGGTCCCTCTCCTCTTACGGAACCATCACCACCAGCTACCAGAAATTCTCCATCCCTCTCTCCGATTTCACCGGATTGGACCTGAAATCCATCACCCAGATCAAGCTCATCTTCACCGACGGGGCCGGCTCGGGGGTCGTCTACCTCGACGACGTCGCCGTCGTCAGCCCTGAAACGGAGACGAAAAACCTCCGCATGCTGGACGATTTCCAACTGCCCTATTCCCAGATTCCCTACATCACCGCCTCCCACCGGGACGCCTCGCTCACGCCCTCCACCCTCCCCGACACCACCCCCATCGGCGCCCAGCCGGACAACCGCGTGCTGCGCCTGGACTACGAACTGAAGGCCTCCACCGAAACGCCCTGGGTGGTGCTGGAACGCAAGCTCCGGCCGAACCTCTTGGCGGAACCCGCGTTGCGATTCCGGTTCGCCGGCACCGGGGGGAACAACGATCTCGAAGTGAAACTCACCGACAGCGACGGCACCGTCTATCTCCGCAAGTTCGTCGCCGTCACCAACACCAACGGCGCCTGGAAAACCGCCTCCGTGCCGGTGACCGATTTCGGACTGAACGCCAGCGGCACCGACGGCATCCTCACCCTCACCGACATCGTCTCCATCGTCTTCGGCGTGGCGCGGGGGGAGAAAAAATCGGGCACGTTCACCCTCGACCTCGTGGAATCCGCCCCCGGAGAGGCGTTCCGCAAAGACGGCGTGGGCGCCGTCCTCCGGAGCGTGAGCGTACCGGACAACCCGTTCTCTCCCAACGACGACGGCATCAAGGACACGGCGCGATTCGTTCTCGCCCTCTCCCGCAACGCGCGCATCACCCTGCGGATCTATTCCCTGCGCGGGGTGCCGCTCAAGACCTTCGACGCCGGCGAGTTGGCGGCGGGGGACCACACCCTGGTCTGGGACGGCATCGACGCCGACGGACGGCGCGTGGCCAACGGACTCTACCTCTTCCACCTGGAAGCGGAAGGTTCCAACGGCGACAAGGATTTCTTCAAGGAAATCATCGGGGTGATGCGGTGAGCGGCGGTGAATGGTGGCAGCAAGTGAATGGTGAAATGGGAAAAACCCAAGGGGCCCCATCCAAATTTTCCTCCGTTTGGACAAATATCCGTATTCCACTATTCCACTATTCCACCATTCCACTATTTCTCACCATTTCACTATTTCACTACTTCACCATTTCACCATCTTTCGCCGCGTTCGAACCGCTGGGATACGGCGCCGCCGCCAAAGGCATGGGAGGCGCGTACTCGGCCCTGGCCGAGGACGGTTCCGCGGCCTACTGGAACCCCGCCGGGCTCGCCTTCGTCAAGGCCCCGCACATCACCAGCGCCTACGAGGACCTCTATGGGCTCGGCCTGCTCCGTTACACCGGCATGGGCTACACGCAGCCCAAACTCGGCGGGGGAACCGCGAGCTTCCAGTATCTCCGCCTTCAGACCGTGGGAGAAGCCAGTTTCTTCACCTACGCGGAAAACACTTATCTGCTGGCCTACGGCCGGCACCTGTACGGCCCTCTTTTCGGCGGCGTCGCCACGCGCTTTTATTCGGCCAACTCCGAACAGAAGGCCTCGGCCATCGGATACGACGCCGGACTGATGTTCAGCCCCTCCCTCGAAGACCGTTTCCGGCTCAGCGTGGCCCTGCAGGACGCCAACGAGCCGCGCCTGCGCTGGAACGGCGGCGCCACGGACGTTCTGGCCCCCACGCTCCGCACCGGGGCCCTCCTCCGCCTGGGGCCGGTGAGCGATTTCACCGCGGAACATTCCCGACGGCGGCGTGAGAAATCCTGCTACCGGGCCGGGATGGCGCACCATCTGATGGGCCGGCGGTTCGTCCTGCGGGCGGGCGTGCATAAGACCGTCGGCCAAGACAGCTGGAACCTCGCCCTCGGCGGCGGCCTGAGCTTCAAACGCCTCCGACTGGATTACGCCTGGGACCACCACGAGACCTTGGGGGATTCCCAAACCTTTTCTCTTTCCTTCCGGTTCGGCCCATGAAACGTTCGTTCCTTGCCGCAGCGACTCTGTTTATCCTCGGCGGGTTCTCCGCGAGTCCCGCCCGCGCGGCCGTCGTGACCATCGACGACTTCAACAGCGGAAAGTTCCAGAACGCCCTCGGCAATGCCGCCGGCGCCTGGGGCGACCCTTCGGATAAAACCGCCGGATGCAACGCCGCGCTCGACGACAAAGTCTTTTACGGCGACGCCGGCCTTTCCCTCCGCCTGGACTACGACGTGGAGAGTTCGAAACAGAACGTGGCCATCCCCACCAACGTTTCGGTGCAGAACCCGGCCCAGGTGCGTCAAGACGTCTTCAACGGCTACTTCTCGCTCTTGAAACAGTTCGACGCCCGGCCTTACCGCTACCTGGTCTTTTGGGTGAAGGGCGACACGAAACGCGGATACACCCGTTCCTTTAAAGTGGAGCTGAAGGACCCTCAGAACAGCGCCGGCGTCCTGGTGGACACCGTGACGGACCGCTGGCAAAAGATCGTCCTGCCGCTGGAAAAATTCACCGCCATCAAGGATTGGTCCCGCCTCAAAGAGTTCGTCATCGTCTTCGACGGCAACCTGGTGACCCGCAAGGAAGGCACCCTCTACCTGGACGACCTCCAGTTCACGGACACCCTCGGCGAACCGGCGCGGACCGGAACCGCCCAGCGGCGGGCGCACAAAGCCGCTTTCATGAAAAAACCGCCCAACCTGAACACCTCGCTCCAAGACTGGCCCGAATCCGCCTACGTCGAGTTGGGCAAGGGGAAAGAGTTCCTGGAATCGGGCGCGGTGACGAATTCGGCGGACCTCGACGCCTGGTTCGCCGTTTCCTGGGACAAGGATTTCCTGTACGTGGCCGTGGACGTGTCCGACAACGACGTGCTGAACCGGAACGCCGGCGAACACATCTGGAAAGACGACTTGGTGGAACTCTACATCGACCCCACCGACGAGGGGCTCACCTGGGGCAGCGACCGTTACTTTCAGCTGGGGTTCTCTCCCGACTCGGCCGACGGCGGGCCCGTGAGATGGGCGTGGTTCCAGAAACGCGCCCCCGCCGACGACGAGGTCAAAAGCGTCATCAAAAAATACGCGGACGGCTATCAGATGAAACTGGCCGTCGCCTGGAATTTTCTCGGCCTGCGCCCCGCGCCGGGCCAGACCATCGGTTTCTCCCTGGCCGTGCACGACCGCGACACCCAGGACCGCACGCCCGAAGCCAAGCTCAATTGGGACATGAAACCGGCAAGTAAGACCCTCTTCCATTTGGGTCGGCTGACCCTGAAATAGCGCCATGACGGCGGGAAGATTTTTTCGTGGATTTCTGGGAGGCCTCCTGATCATGACCCCGACCCTTTCGTCGGCTCAGTCGCGGCCGTCCGTCTCCGCCGAGGACGCGCAATACCTGACCGACCTGGCCCGCGACACCTGGGCCTGTCTCGACGCCCTGGTCCACCCACAGACCGGCCTGCCCTACGACAACAACGACCCCGCCCGAAAATACACCTCCGTCTCCAACATCGGCCTCTACGCCGCCGACCTGGCGGGCGCCGTGGAACTGGGCCTTCTGCCGCGAGACGAGGCGAGGAAACGGGCGGAAAAATTACTGGCCTCTTTGGAAAAATTCAAGCACTGGAAAGGGTTCTGCCAGAGTTGGAACAATCTCGAGACGCTCTCGCCGAGCCCGGAAGACCCTTGGATTTCCGTGCTCGATTCCGGCAACCTCGCCGGCGGCCTTCTGGTCATCAAGCAGGCCTTCCCCGAACTGCGCGACCGGGCGGGGAAATACCTGGACGCCATGGACTGGTCGGCGTTCTACGATCCCGCCACTCACACGCTCTACGGCGGCGCCAACATGACCACCGGCGCCCTGAATAAGGACTGGAAGCTCAATTTGCTGGGAAGCGATTCCCGCCTGGCCAGTTTTCTGGCCATCGGCGCCGGCAAAATCGCCCCGGCCCATTGGGACACGCTCTCCCGCGGCATGGAAACGCGCTACGGGCTGGACTATCTTGCGCCCGGCTGGCAGGGCGGCGGACTGTTCATGCAATACATCTCCGGCCTGTTCGTGGACGAAGAGGGCACGCTCCCCGGCCTCTCGGCCGCCCGGTTCGCCTACGTCCAAATGCTTCACGCGCAACTGATCCAGTCGCCGGCGTGGGGCTGGTCCGCCTCGGATTCGCCCAAGGACGGCTATCTGGGCTGGCAAGCCATCCAGGACAAGATCGTCACGCCGCACGCCTCGGCGCTTCCGCTCCGTTTTTTCCCAAGGGAATGCGTGGCCAACCTGCGCCGGCTGGAACAGTCGGGCGCGCGCGCCCCAACGATGGTGAACGGCACGCCGAAAAAATACGGTTTCCGGGACGCGCTCGACGTGACCACCGCCCAGGTGACCGACACCTATCTGATGCTGGACCAGTCCATGCTCTTCCTCAGCATCGTCAACGCGCTGAAGGACGGCGCCATTTACAAGTACGCGGCGAAAGACCCTTCGGTTCAGAAAGCCCGCGAACGGATCGCCGATTACCAGGGAAAGAACCTGCGGCGGGAAGAATTCTGGAAAGAGCTCGCCTCTCTCGCTCCCCGCGGGCTGACCCTCTCGCTCCGGACCCTCGAAACGACGACGGATTTCGCTCCCGGTGAAAAGACGACGGTCCCGGTTTTTTCCGTCGGCAAGGCGGACCCCGCCTCTCGACTTCTCTGGCGCGTGATGGACGCCAAAACCGGCCGCTACGGGCCCCGGGGGGAAACCTCCTGGCCGGCCGCCGAGATCCGATTCAAGTCTCCGGCCGCCGACGGGCTCTATCTCTTCCAGGCGGCGATCTTCGGTCCCGGCGGCCGCGCGGCCACCGAAGATTCTTTCACGTTCCGCGTGTCTCCGCCCGGCGCGGCGGCGCGCAAGGAACCCGTGGAGGACCTTCCGGCCGTCTCCTGGCAGGACCATGGGGCGAACTGGCGCGCCCGGCCGCCCGTCGCCGGCGACGATTGGACCGTGAACACCGCCCCGGCCGCCCGGGCCGGAGCAACGAAGGTCGGCCCCGTCGTGCAACTGACTTTTTCTTTCCCGAAAGGCGAGTGGGTGGAGATGGGCCAGAACCTGGTCGATCCTTCCCGCCTCAAACGGATCACCTTCCTCCATCGCTGTTCCGGCACGCCCGCCCGTTTGGAGATCAAATTCGTCGATACCGACGGCACCGTGTTCGGACAGGTGCGGCCCCTCCGCCCGGCGGCGGATTGGCAGGCCGCGGTGGTGGACCTGTCCCGCCTCAAACATTTTTGGGGCGGCAACGGCGTCCTCAACACGGCGGAAGGCCTGAAACTCTTTTTCGCCGTCTCCGGCCCGGACGGCGGCAACGGCGCATTGGAAATAAAATCCCTGCAAGGACATTTTGAAAAATGAACTTCCCGATCCCGAACCCCCTCAAACGAATCGTCCTCGGCGCCGCGGCCGTCGGCCTGTTTTTCTCCGGCGCCGCGCGGGCGGAGGACTCCCTCGTCGCCGATTTCGACGCCGCCTCCCCGGAAACATTCGCGTTCAAGGACGAGAAAGGCAGCGTGCTGAACGTCAGCGCGGCCTACACCGACCCGAAAAAGGGGAAATACACCGGCATCCGCTACAAGATCGTCTCCGGCGGCTGGGGCGGCTGGGGGATCGCCCTCAAAGGGTTCGACGCCAGCGGGTTCAAATATCTCGCCCTGGACCTGCGGGGGGACCGCGGCGGAGAAACCTTCGAGATCGGGCTGAGGGACAAGGGCGGCCAGGAAAAAAAGTTCCCCATTGCGCAGTTCACGGAGATTTCGCCCGACTGGAAAGAAGTGCTCATCCCGCTCGCCCAGTTCACGGGGATCAACCTTTCCGCCCTGGACAACGTCAACATCGGCCTCAACGAGGACCACGGCGCCGGGAAGGTGTCCCTGGACAACGTCCGATTCACCGGCGCCCGCGAGTCCGCCGCCGGAGACCTGAGCGCCGCCCCCACCCTGGCCAACCGCACCCTGGTGGACGGTTTCGAACGCACCACCCCCGCCGACGCCTACCAGGTGTTCCAGGGCGACGACTCCACCCTCAACCTCACCTCTTCGCGCATCGTGCACGACGGCGATTACGCCATGGAGATGGAATATCAGTTCTCCACCACGCGCCCGTGGGGGTCCTGGGTCAGCGCCCAGCGCAACCTGCGCGATCCGTTGGACTGGACCGGCGTGCAGGAAGTGAAGATCTGGGCGAAGGGAGACGGTTCCGAAAACGCCTTGCGCTTCCGGTTCGTGGAGGCCGACGGCGAAACCTGGGAATATACGGATTCGGAGATACTGCGGCTCACCAAATGGACCCTGCTCACCATGCCGGTCTCCGCCTTCACCCTGGTGGAGCCCACGAAGACCGACGGCCAGCGGGGGTTGTCCGCGGTGCGCGCCTATCATATCGACATCCTCAGCCCCACGGCGCGTTCCAGCACCGGCGCCAAGACCACCGCGGGCCGCATCCAGCTGGACCAGCTCTACGTGTTGGGGGAACGCGTCAAAGCCGTGCAGGCCGCCCCGCCGGCCGCCGCCCCCGGCCGCGCCGCGGGTCTCAGCAACGTGGATTTCAGCGTGCTGGCCTACACCGAGTATTTCTTCACGCCGGAAGAAAAGAGCCAGGTGAACCACTACGCCAAGCTCATCACCAACGCCAAACTCGGCGATTACAGCGCGCGGGCGGAAATCGGGTCCGCCTCGCAGGAGTTCTGCCAGGCCTCCGCCTACGTCGGCTCCTCCACCACGCTCAACACCAACCGCTTCGCCAACGTGGAGATGCCCAGCTTCCAGGTGATGGCCAACAACGTCTCGCCCTACCTCACCAACATGACCGTGGGAAACCTCTTCGTGGATTATTCGCCGTACGTGTTCTCCCCGGTGTTCGGCTACAAGGGCCTGTCGGTGGAGGGGGACTACGACCGGTTCAACTACCACGCTTTCGCGCTGAAACACGTGCTCAACTCGTTCACCGCCGGCACGCGCGCGCGCGGCATCTGGCCCAACTTCAAACTCACCGGATACGGCGTGTATTGGGAACAGAACGCCCGCCTCGCCAACCCCGCCGCCGTCTCGGGGAACACCCTCACCACGGCGCCGTCGTCGGTCATCGAACTCCGCCGGGTGGCCCAGGATCTCGTCTACAACCTCGACGGAGAATACCGCCTCCTGGCCGACCGCGTCACCCTCCAGGGAATCTACGGCATCAACCGCTACAGCCAGTCCGCCTCGGTGGACTACACCGACCCGTTCAACCCGACCTTCGGCCTACCGCTCGACAAGACGCTTTCTCCGACGGGCGAGATGGCGCGCGGCAAGATCGAATCCAACGGGCTCCTCTGGAAAGGGCTCAACACCGCCTACAGCTACCGCGACATGGGCACCGAATACAAACCCCATTACCGACAGAACCCCATGTCGTTCGACGACACCGAAAGCGACCAGTGGGGACACAACGTCCGCCTCACCCAGTTCCACAAGGGCTGGGTCTTCTCCAACGAATACGACACGTTGCGGCGGCACTCGATGCGGCGCTATTTCCGCCACCGCTACACCTGGGGCGTGGGGCATTACGGGTACAAAGGCATGGACATCGCCTTCTCCCAGGAGATCCGGCGCGAAATTTACGCCTTCGCCAGCGACCGTTCGAATTTCACCACCGACAAGAACGAGCAGGTCGTCGGCAACGAACTCTATGTGCGCACCCAGCTCTCGCCCCGCATGGCCTTCTGGGTGAAACCCCGCCAGGAACACGTCCGGCATCCCGCCACCAACCGGCGCTTCGTGACGGACAGCCTGCAGACCAAGCTGGAGTTCTACATCACCACCAACGCCCGGCTGTTCGCCGAACACAAGGTCACGCGTTTCGGCGACAAGACCTTCGAGCCGCAGGGGTATCCCTTCGACGACAATTTCACCCGCGTCTCCTTCGAAGTGACGTTCTAGGCCAAGTGGACAGTTCAAGGTTAAACGTTAAAAGTTCAAGGGGGGGACAGAAACACCCTCACATCGTTATCGCACCGATCGGACGGTTTTTGGCTTTCGCATCCCCCTTTCAACTTTCAACTTTTAACTTTAAACCTCTTCTCCTCTCTTTCGCCCTTTTCGCTTTCAACTTTCAACTTTTAGCGGCCTCCGACCGGCGACTCGTCGTCTGGGCCATGGGGGAGGAGGGCAAGAAGATCGCCCTCATGGCGCGCAAATTCGAACAGCTCCACCCCGGCGTCGCGGTGGAAACGCAGGCCATCCCGTGGGAAGCCGCCCACGCCAAACTCCTCACCTCCGTGGTGGGGGGCATCCCGCCGGACGTCAGCCAGCTGGGCACCACCTGGATGGCCGAGTTCGCGGCCATGCGGGCGCTGGAACCCCTCGACGCACACGCGCAGCGGTCGTCCGTCGCAAAGCCGGCGGCGTTCTTCGACGGGTCCCTGCGCACCTGCCGGGTAGACGGGATCCTCTACGGCCTGCCCTGGTATGTGGACACCCGCGTCCTTTTTTACCGGAAGGACCTCCTGGCCGAGGTCGGGTTCAAGGAACCTCCCAAAACCTGGGAAGAACTCAAGGTCGCCGGCCGGCGGCTGGCCGAACGCAAGAATCCGGACGGGAAAAAATCCTTCGGCGTGGCCCTCGGCACGCGCAGCTGGACGGAGCTCCTCCTCTTCGTGTGGCAGAACGGCGGCGACCCGCTCCGCCCGTCGGCCATGGAATTCTTCGACGCCATGCGGTTTTACATCAGCCTCTTCCGCGAAGGCATCACCCCCACCAAGGAGGCCGCCGACCTCAACAAACTCCACGCCTTCAAGACCGGCTTCTTCCCCATGTTCGTCTCCGGACCGTGGGAGGTCGAACTGCTGCGCAAGGAACTCCCGGAACTGGAAGGCCGATGGGGCATCGGCCTTCTCCCCGGCAAAAAATCCCGCACCTCGTTCGTCGGCGGGTGCAACCTCGTCGTCTTCCGCGATTCGCGCAAAAAAGAACTGGCGTGGGAATTCCTGGAGTTCATGAGCGAACCGCAGAACCAGATCGAATGGCTCCAGCTCACCAACGATTTGCCGTCGGTGAAAGCGGCCTGGGAGCACGCCTATTTCGCCGACAAACCCCTGCTGAAGGTCTTCGGCCGGCAGATGTACGACACCGCCAGCCCGCCCACCATCCCGGAATGGGAACAGATCGCCTCGCTCACCGAAAACGCCATGGAAAAAATTATCCTCGACGAGCACATCACCGACAACGGCGTCATGGAACAGCTCCTCACCCTGGAGGCGTCCATCCTCAAACTGCGTTCCGAAAATTCGGCCCGGCCGGGCACCTGGAGGGCCTTCCTCCTGTTCATCGCGGCGCTCGTCGCGTTGGGCGGCGGGTTCTGGATGCTGAGGTCGTTCCCCCGGCTGAAAATCACGGGCGACAAAACCAAAGCCCCGGCCCTTTCCTGGCAGGAGTTCCGTCGGAAGGACCTCTTCGGCCTCCTGTTCATCCTCCCGGCGCTGCTCCTCCTGGTCGTCTTCCTTTTCCTTCCCATCGCCGTCTCCTTCGTGATGAGCCTCACGGACCTCAACATCTTCAGCATCAACCAATGGAGCCGCATTCAGTTCGTGGGCTGGCAAAACTACCTCCGCATCCTGCAGGACCCGCTCTTCTGGAAATCGCTCTGGAACACCCTTTATTTTGCGGGGGTGGGGGTGCCGCTCACCATCGCGGTGTCGTTGCTGGCGGCGGTGGCGCTCAACCAGAAAATGGTGCGCGCCAAGGCGCTCTTCCGGGTGTCGTTGTTCGCCCCCGTGGTCACCACCGTGGTGGCCGTGGCCGTGGTGTGGCAGTGGCTCTATAACCCGGAATACGGCGCGTTCAACTGGTTCCTCCAGACCCTGGGGTTCAAGAAACTTTATTGGCTGGCCGACCCGCGCACCTCCCTCCCGTCCCTCATCCTGCTGGCGGTGTGGAAAAACTTCGGATACAACATGGTGATCTTCCTCGCCGGACTGCAGACCATCCCCGAAACACAGTACGAGGCCGCCAAGATCGACGGGGCCAACGCCTGGCAGTGCTTCCGCTACATCACCGTCCCCGGCCTGGCGCCGACGATGATCTTCGTGGTGATACTGACCACCATCGGCTACCTGCAGTTCTTCGCCGAACCCTACGTCATGACCAAGGGCGGCCCGCTGAATTCCACCATGTCCATCGTGCTGCACATGTACAACCAGGGTTTCCGCTTCTTCAACCTGGGCTACGCCTCCGCCATCTCCTACACGCTCTTCGGGCTGATCTTCCTGTTCACCTATTTCCAGATGCGCCTGAAACGCAGCGGGTTCGAGGCGAACTGATGCGGACCTCCCGACTCCGCCGCCGGCTCATGGAAGCGCTGGGGAATTCCGGCATGCATCTGCTGCTCATCGCCGTGGCCGCAGGCACGCTCCTG
>JAKLDV010000038.1 GCA_022703335.1 Elusimicrobiota bacterium | reverse complement strand
TCCGTCCGCGACCCCGAAGAGCTCCCCTGGAGAGACCTGGAGGTGGACGTTGTTCTGGAAAGCACCGGCCGATTCACGGACCGGGACGGCGCGGAAAAGCATCTCAAAGCAGGCGCTAAAAAAGTCGTCATCTCCGCGCCCGCCAAAAATCCCGACGTGACGGTGGTCCTCGGCGTGAACGCTGAAGACTACGACAAAAGCAGGCATTTCATCATCTCCATGGGCTCCTGCACCACCAACTGCCTGGCGCCGCTGGTGCATGTGCTCCTGAAGGAGGGCATCGGGATCGAAGAAGGCCTGATGACCACCATCCACTCCTACACCGCCACGCAGAAGACCGTGGACGGCCCCAGCAAGAAGGACTGGAAAGGCGGCCGGTCCGCGGCCATCAACATCATTCCGTCCACCACCGGCGCGGCCAAGGCCGTGGGCCTGGTCTGCCCCGAAGTGAAAGGCAAACTGACGGGCATGTCGTTCCGCGTGCCCACGCCGACCGTCTCCGTCGTGGACCTGACGTTCCGCGCGGCCAAGGACACCAGCTACGCCGAGATCTCCGCTCTCATGAAGAAGGCCAGCGAGACCTACCTGAAAGGCATCCTCGAATACACCGAAGACGAGGTGGTCAGCAGCGACTTCATCCATTGCCCGGCCTCGTCCATTTTCGACCAGGGTTCCGGCATCGAGCTGAACAAGCGGTTCTTCAAGCTGGTCAGCTGGTACGACAACGAGTGGGGCTATTCCCACCGCGTGGTGGACCTGCTCAGCTACATGGCCGGAAAACTTTAACCCTCGACTTTCATCTCCGGGCCGCCCTTTCCGGGCGGCGAGAGACGGCCCCCGTCATCGGCGACGCCGCGGGGACGCGTCTGTGCGTCGACAGGCCCCTTTGAGTGAGGGGGCGGGAAAGGCAGGAACGCCGGTTGAAATTTTTCCGTAGTCTGCAGACCAAGACGGCCCTGGCTTTCCTCGCCGTGTCGGCCGTTTCCCTCCTGGCCCTCCTGATGGTGGCCGACCGCCACTATTCCCGTCAGATACGCGAACACGCCGAAGCGGACCTCCGAACGGCCGACAGCATCCTGCACCATTTGTACCGCCCGAGCGAGGGGCCCCTCCCCGGGGACGTCGCCCATCGTTTTTCGGCGGTGACGCGCACGGATGTGTCGTTCGTGAAAGACGGCGAGCTCGCGGGCACCACGATGCCGCCGCTTCTGCGGGACCTTTTCGCCCGGCAGATCAAGGCCGTTCCCGGACCCGTGCCGGAACGGAACCTGGACGGCCATGTGCTGCTGGAACACGCCTGCTCCTCGGCGGACGGGTGGACGCACTACCTGCACCGGCCTTTGGAGGAGAGCTTGTTGGAGGCGCGCTCTCTGCGGTGGTGGATGATCATCACGGGGCTGGTGATTTTGATGGCGGCGGGGCTATCGGGGTTTCGGCTGGCCGTCAGCGTGACCCGGCCGGTGCGCGACCTGGTGCGCGGCACGCGCGACGTGAAGGAGGGCCGCCTCGACCGCCGCTTGAGCGTGGACCGGGCCGACGAGGTGGGCGAACTTTCCCGCTCGTTCAACGACATGATCGCGCGCCTGCAGGAGCGGGAACGCATCCGCAGCACCATGGACAAGGTGGTGTCCCACGAGATCGCCGAGGAGATATTGAAGGGCGACATCAAACCCGGGGGGGAGATCCGGTTCTCCACCGTGCTTTTTTCCGACATCCGCGGGTTCACCGAGATCTCCGAGTCCCACGAGCCGCAGGAACTGGTGAAATTTCTGAACGACTACCTGACGCTGATGAGCCAGATCGTGGAGAAGAACAAGGGCGTGATCGACAAATACATCGGCGACTCGGTGATGGCGTTGTTCGGCGCGCCGGTGAATCACGAGGGAGACGTGGACAACGGGCTCGACACCGCCATGGAGATGCTTTGGAAACTGAAGGAGTTTAACTACCGCCGCGCCTGGGAAGGAAAACCCGCCGTCACCATCGGCATCGGCCTCAACACCGGTCCCGTGGTGGCGGGCAACATGGGTTCGGAAAAACGGCTCAACTACACCGTGCTCGGCGATGCGGTGAACCTGGCTTCCCGCCTGGAACGGCTGACGCGGATATACAGCGTCCATTGCCTGGTGAGCGAGTTTACCCAGCGGGAGAGCCGGCGGGGGTTCGTCTTCCGGGAACTGGACCTGGTGCGGGTGAAGGGCCGTTCCACCGCGGTGCGCATCTACGAGTTGTGCGAGCAGGGGGAGAACAAGGACCGCCAGACGGAGATGCTTCAGCGGTTCCAGAACGCCCGGCAGTTCTATCTGCTCAAGGATTGGGAACGCTCCGCGCGGCTCTTCAAGCAGGTGTTGGAACTTTGTCCCGGCGACGGGCCCAGCCAACTCTATCTTTCGCGCATCGAACAGCTCGCCAAATCCCCGCCGCCGGAGACCTGGGACGGCGTCTATTATTACGCCTCACGGTGACTTTAGTCCGTTGTCTTGACGACCCGGCAAAGGATGTAGAATAATACCCCGATAAGGTACCTTACCGAAAAATTTGCCATGAAAATACGCTTCTGGGGCACACGCGGTTCCATCGCCACTCCCGGCCAAGACACCGTCAAATACGGCGGCAACACCTCTTGCGTGGAGATGAGCGACGACGACACCCTCCTCATCTTCGACTCCGGCACCGGCATCCGTCCGCTCGGGATGGACCTGCAGAAACGGTTCCGGGGGACGAAGATCCACGGGCATCTTTTCATCACCCATTTCCACCTCGACCACATCCAGGGTTTTCCGTTCTTCATGCCGGTCTATGTGCCCGGCAACTCCTTCACCATCTACGGGTGCGAGGGCGCCGGAAAGAAACTGGAGAACATTTTCGTAGGGCAGATGAGCCCGGAATATTTCCCCGTCACGCTGCGGGAAATGCCGGCGGAACTCAAGTTCATCCAGCTCACCACGCGGCCCGTGACCGTGAACAAATGGACCGTCTTCCCCACCTACGTGAACCACCCCGGGCTGGCCCTGGGCTACCGGGTGGAAGACGGCCGCCACAAGGTGGCCTTCATCACCGACAACGAACCTTTCCGGTACCTTCTGCGACAGCAGGGCAACCTTCTGCCCGTCTACGACGACATCGAAAAAGGGTCCATCCAGCTGGAACGGGAAGACCACAACCTCTGCGATTTCCTGCGCGGGGTGGACGTGCTCATCCACGACGCCCAGTACACCACGGACGAATACAAGACCAAGCTGAGCTGGGGGCACAGTTTTTACGAGTTCGCCATCGAGATGGCCGTCCAGGCGCAGGCGAAACAGTTGGTGTTCTTCCATCACGACCCCATGCGGCCGGACCGCCAGATCGACGAGTTTCTGGTGAAATATCAGCAGAATCTGCAGGAACGCAAGATCCCGCTCATCGTGCATGCGGCCTGGGAAGGGATGACCCTTGATCTTCCCTGACCGCCGTTCCTTCCGTCGCGTTCTGGGCGCCGCCGTGGTCGGCGTCCTGGCCGGGTCCGCCGTGGCGGCCGCCTCGGAGGACGTGTCCATCCGCTGGCTGGGGCAGTCGTGTTTCCTCATCACCACGCCCGACGAGGTCCGCGTCCTGTTGGACCCGGTGCCGGCTTCCGTCGGCTATGAGAACCCGCCGCAGGCCGTGGACGTGGTCACCGTCAGCCATGAACACAAAGACCACGCCGGCCTTTCCCTGCCCGTCGGCGCCTATTCGGTGTTGCATGCCGTCGGTCCCAACGGCAACGACTGGAACCGGGCGCAGTTCGAGATCGGCGATGCGCGCATCTACACCGTGCCCAGTTATCACGACAAGGAAAAAGGTGCCCAGCGCGGTCTCAACGGGATTTTTGTGGTGGAACTCCCCAATTTCAAACTGGTGCATTTGGGCGACCTGGGGCACGTGCTCGACGACGGGCAGATCCCGCCGCTGCGCGGGGCCGACGTTCTGCTCGTTCCCGTGGGTGGCCGCTACACCATCGACGCCGCCGACGCCGCCCGCGTGGTGGAGCAGATCCAACCCCGGTCCGTCGTCATCCCCATGCATTATCGGACCCCCGCTTCCAAGGTGAAGGACCTCGCCGGGGCCGATGATTTCCTGCGGGGCAAGAACGTGGTGCGCGTGGGCGGTCCGGAGTATAAGTTCGCCACCCTCACCCCGCCGCGTCAGCGGACGTACGTCGTTCTGGATTTTAAATGATCGAGCCGTTCTTTCCCGCCGTCGCCCCATGCCCGCAGAAATAAACGCCCTCCTCCATAACCCGCTGATGCTCGGCGTCGGCCTGGCGGGCTTCGGCCTCCTCTGGTTCGCCGTGGCCGCCGTGATTTCCATCGTCTTGCCCGGCGGAGGCGGTTCGGAGGACGAGGTCCCCGTAAGAACGCTCCCGGTTTCGACGGTCCCCTCCCCAGACCTCCGGAAAATCCGTTTCCGCATGGACGACCTTTACGGCTATCTGCAGCTGCGGATCGCCGAACTGGAAAAGGAAGGCCCTTCGGCCGTTGTGCCGCCGGAGGTGCGCCAATTCAACCAACGGGTGGAGCGCTTGAAGGCCGACGTGGAGGAGATTCGACGGTCGTTGGGAACGAAAGTCCTGTGGGGGGCGGCCTCCTCCCATCTGAAGGATCGCGTGGAGGATGTGGCCCGCCGCGCGGAAACGATGTTGAGTCCCGACCCGGCTCCGGCGGCCGTCCCGGCGCCGTCGTTCGGTCCCGTGGCGGCCGAGGTGGAAAAATTCTTGGCGGACGTGCGGAAGGAACGGGAGGGATTTCTCGAGAGGGAACGCTCGGCCGACCGTGCCTCCGCGGTCTCGAAAGAAAGTTTGGCCCGGGAATCGGCCCAGTTGCGCGAGTCGTTGGAAAAGGCCGGGGCGAAGGCCGAGGCCCTGAAGGTCGAGGAAGAACAACTGGTCCGGGAACGGGACCGGCGGGAACAGATGGAAAAGGAGATCGAGTCCCAGCGGGGGACCGACCCGCTGCTGGAAAAACTTCGCCAATTGGAGGCGGAGAACGCCCGGCGGAAGGCCGCGGCCGCGGCGCAGGAGGAGGCGGCTCATCGACAGAGGATGCGTTACCGGCAGCGGATGGACCGTCTGTCCGCCCGGCTGGTCCGTTGGCGCACGGGATGGGAGGCCCGCCTGGGGGCTCACGGAAATGTCCTGAAGTCCGAGGAGCAGAAGCTCCAACAGGAGACCGCCCGATTGCGCGCGGAGTGGGATCTGGCCCGCCGGGCCTCCGAGGAAAATTTCCGTCGGCTGGAAGACGAGCGTGCCCGCGCCCAGCTGGACAAAGTCCATTTCGAGGCGGATGTGAAGGGCGTGTGGCTGCAGGAAAAAGCCGAGAGGGAAAAACGCCTGGAGGGTTTGGAACGGGAGAAGTCGCTCCTGGAGGGGAACATCGAGGCCGTCCAGAAACAGCAGGTGGAGGAAAAAGAGCGTTTTGCGGAGGCGTTGGCGGCCCAACGGCGCGCCGCCCGCGAGCAGCAGGCCCGCTGGAAAGAGCAGCTCACGGCCATCCAATCCGCCGCCGCCCGGCAGTCCACCCTGGCCGCGGAAGAGGTCCAGAAGGTTCGCGAGGCCATGGAATACGAGCGGCAGGCGGTGGAAAAGGATTTGGAAACCCAGCGCGCCTTGCTGAACAAGGAAACGGCGGAGTGGACCGCGAACAAATCCCAGTTCGAAAACATGGCCGCGGAACAGCGTCGAGCCCTGGAGGAGCGCCTCGCCGCGACCTCCGGGCACATCAAGGAACTGCAGGAGGAACACGGCCGGCTGCGCGCCGAACTCGACGGTCAGACGCGGGAGTATGCCCTCCGGCGGGAGGACCAGCGCCGCTGGGCCGAACAGCGGTTCCGCACCCTGAACGCCCTCTTGGAGAACACGCGGAAAGAGTTGTCGGCCCGGCTGGAGAAATTGCGCGAAGAAAAATCGGTCCTGGCCTCTTCCCTGGAAAAGGAACGGCGCCGTTACCAGGAGACGCTCTCCGACCAGACCGCGGCCTCCCAGGTCCGCCAGGCCGAACTCCGCGCGCAACGGCAGAGCGCCGAACAGTCCCACGCCGAGGCCCTCTCCCGGTTGAAGGCGGACGAGGAAAAGCGCCGCGCCGAACTTTCGGAGATGGAGAGGACGCTGTCGTCGCTGGAGAAGAAACTCACGGCGTTCCGCCAGGACAGCGCCCGCCGGCTGCGCCAGCAGCGCGACCGATACGAACGTCTGCTCCTCGTTATGGAACAGAAGGCCAGCC
Organism: Elusimicrobiota bacterium; assembly: GCA_022703335.1. Classification (GTDB taxonomy): domain Bacteria; phylum Elusimicrobiota; class Elusimicrobia; order FEN-1173; family FEN-1173; genus JAKLDV01. Next base: position 14,331 of record JAKLDV010000038.1, on the reverse strand, counting down.
AGGAAAAAGTCACCGGCGAGGCCCGGCATGCCCAGGAAAAACTGGCTTTGGAGTCCTTGGAAAAACGCGTGGCCAACCGCCGCGCCCGGCTGGAGAAGGTGCTGGACCGCCGCCGCACGGAACTGGAACGGCTTTTCGTCGAGGCGGAGGGGGCGTTGGAGGTGGTGCGGCAGGGACATTTCCAGGAGGCCCGCGCCTGGTCCGCGCAGCTGGAGGAACTGCAGAGGCAGCGGCAGTCCCTGGAAGCGAAGCGCGCCGGGCTGGAAAAGGCGCTGGGCCCGGAGGCGCTGGAACAGCAGCTCAAGGATTTATCCGACCGGTTCGAGGCGGAGAAGGCCCGCCTGGCCCGCGAAGGGGAGGAGTATGGGAGGGCGTCCCAGGAAAAGTCGGCCGCCCACCACGAGGCCATGCAGAAGGCGTTTCATGCGCTGGAAGAGGCGGGGGAGGACCTGCACCGCCAGGAAACGGCGGCGGTGGATTTCCTGGCCGCCGTGCAGAAACACGTCTCCCACCTGCAGTCCCTGCGCGACTATTTCCGTCAGAGAGAGAACCGGATGCAGCGGCCGTCCTCCAGTTCTTCGGTGGCGTGACATGTCCTCTTCCATGCGTCCCTTGAAGATCGTCCGGCCCTACCTTCGGCACGCCGAGGGGTCCTGTCTGTTTCAGATGGGAAACACCCGCGTGTTGTGCGTGGCCACCGTGGAGACGCGGCTGCCGCCGCACGCCGAGGAAAAGGGGATCGGTTGGCTGTCGGCGGAATACGGCATGCTTCCCCGCGCCGGCGACAAGCGCACGCCCCGCGGCCGGGCCGCCGGCGGCGGCCGCGCCCAAGAGATTTCCCGCCTCATCGGCCGCTCCCTGCGCGCCGCGGTGGACCTGCAGGCCCTTTCGCCGTTCAGCGTGGTGGTCGACTGCGACGTGCTTCAGGCCGACGGCGGCACCCGCACCGCCTCCATCAACGGCGGGTTCATCGTCCTGGTGGACGCGCTCCGGAAACTTTACCGCGACGGCCGCATCACCACCTGGCCCGTGAAGGATTACCTGGCCGCGGTGAGCGTCGGTCTTTGCAAGGGCAAGATCGAGCTGGATATGTCCTACGAGGCTGACCACGACGCCGACGTGGACTTGAACATGGTGATGACCGGGTCCGGCCGTTTCGTGGAGATCCAGGGGAGCGCCGAAGGCCGCGTTTTCTCACGGCAGGAGCTGGACCGGCTGCTCAACGCGGGCCGCAAAGGGTTGAAAAAAGTTTTCAACCTGCAGAAAAAAGTCCTCCGGTCCATCGCCCCGCCGCCCCGCGCCGCCGGCGGGATCTCTTTTTAGAAAAGCAATCCCCGTCGAATGACGAAATTTTCAGCCCTCGTGGTCATCGCCACGCAAAACCGTCACAAGGTCCGTGAGATACGGAAGATCCTGGGCCGTCCGTCCTTTGCCGTCCGGGGGCTGGACGATTTCGGTCTGGCTTATAAGGTAAGGGAAACGGGGAAAACCCTGGCGGCCAACGCGCTCCTGAAAGCCCGCGCCGCGGCGGGCCGCACGGGCCGGCTCTGTCTCGCCGACGACACCGGCCTGGAAGTGGACGCCCTCCACGGCGCGCCGGGGGTCTATTCGGCCCGCTTCGCCGGCCCGGCCTGTTCTTACGAGGACAACAACCGGAAACTTCTGCGGGTGCTGGACGGCGAGAAACGCCGGACCGCCCGGTTTCGCTGTGTGGTGGCGGTGGTTTTGCCGGACGGCCGGGAAAGGCTGTTCGAGGGCGTCTGCGCCGGCCGCATCCTCCGCGAACGTCGAGGGTCTCAGGGATTCGGTTTCGACCCGCTCTTCCAGCCCGCCGGCCACAAAAAATCCTTCGCCGAGATGTCGCTCCGTCAGAAGAACCGCATCAGCCATCGCTCGCGCGCTTTTCTCAAGGCCAGAAAATTCTTGCAGGGTCTCTACCGCCGTTCCCCGTCCCTCTTCGCCGTTTCTTCCGAGAAATAACCTTCCTGAATCAATCCCGTCCGATTCCCCTGCGCGCCGGGGTCTGGACGGAGTCGAATTGTTGCCGCAATCAGCGGGATGCTGAAAACTCCCGTGTCGTCATTGCGAGCGACCAAAGGTCCCCACGCAGAGCTTTTGGGGCCAACGGCGTGCCAGAGGAACGAATACTCCGATGGAGCGCGGCGATCTTGCCGTTTTCAACGGAGAGGTGGGATTGTTTCGTCGCTGACTCCTCGCAATGACAGCCCAAAAGAACTTTTTTGGCGACCGGCTACCCGGGCCGCCCCTGTTTGAAATATTCTTTGATGAGCCGGCTGATTCGTTTTTCGTATTTTTTATGTTCGCGCGCCGCCCCCTTGTCCGTCTTCCGTTTGATGAAAGCCCGTTCCTTCAATAATTTCAGGTAGTTGAGATAACGCCTTTCAGACAAATTGCCGAGTCGCCTTGCCTCTTGGACGGCGCAGCCGGGTTCGCGGGCATGAGAACAGTTCCGGTACCGGCAATTCGCGGACAGCTGTTCGATGTCCGAGAACGTTGAAGGGAGTCCCTGGCCCGTCTGGGGCAAGCCGACCTCGCGGAGCCCCGGGCTGTCGATGAGCAGCGCCCCCGAGGGGAGCCGGAAGAGGGACCGGGTTGTCGTCGCGTGCCTGCCCCGGTGATCGTCGGCGCGGATTTCCATGGTGTCCTGAACCGCCTCCTGCAGCAACCGGTTGATGAGCGTCGATTTCCCGACCCCGGAGGACCCCAACAGCACTCCCGTTGAACCGGGGGTGAGCAGCTCGGACAATGTTTCCATCCCCAGCCCGGTGGCCGCGCTGACCGTTAAAACAGCGGCGCCGGGCAACGCTTCCCGGGCGGCCGTCACGTAGGGACGGGGATCGTCACAGATGTCCGCTTTGTTGAGGATCACCACCGGCCTAATCCCGTTCTGCCCCGCCAGGGTCCCGTAACGTTCCAAACGCGACGGATTGAATTCTTTGTTGAGGGACGTTACGATGAGCATCGTGTCCACGTTGGCCGCCAGGGGTTGTTCTTCTCCCGTGGCGGCGTCCCGCCCCATCCCCAGCCGTGACAAGCCGTTTTTCCTCGGCAAAATGCCGTGGATGAGGGACAGGGTATCGGGGAGGGCCGGATGGATCCACACCCAGTCCCCCACGACGGGCAAATGCAGGCGGGAGGATGCTTCGTAAAACAATCGCCCCGCGACTTCGGCCCACAGTTCGCCGGTCGCCGCCACAACATAATAACCGCCTTTTTGTTCTTCCACGACCCGTGCCGGTGCGCAATAAGGTTTGTCTTGGGGCGGCGGGGGAAAAGACTCTTCCGTCCAGCCGAATTTTTTCAGGTCCATGATGGTCTCCTTATCGGATGTAAGAGCGCGGAGGAGGTTGATTTTCCGCGAGGACAAAGGAAGGACGCCCTTCCTTATTGACCATATAAGGGAAGTGAGGGTGGTGCTGACCCTCGATGGATGGGATTTTCAGCCGAGGAGGATCAGTCCCACCCGGAGGGGGGACACAGCGTAGGGAAGACGGCGTGACATAAAACCTCTCCGGAAAGGATGGCTTCTCCCCAAAGTCTATCCCTCAAACCGATCCCGCGCAAGAGGGACGTGATAATTTTTTCGTGGGAAGAGGTGGGGGGGAGGTGGCGGAAACGTTCGTTTTTGATGGGAGCCGTGTCGGCAACGCATCTTCTAAAATGAGGCGGCTGAATTTTGGTCTACGTTTCGAACACCGCGCTGGCGAAGGAGACTTCGCCGCCGGCGGGGTCGGGGGCCATGTCGTAGGCCAGGAGGGAACTTTTCACGCGGGCGCCGCCCGCCAGGGACTTGATCCAGCGGAGCGAGGTGTAGATGGCCGACAGGCCGCAGACTTTCCGCCAGGCGTTTTCGCCCGTGCCTTGCAGGAAGAAACCGTCGGCGTCCAGGGCCAGGGCTTTTTCCAAAGACTGCCGGTCGAAAGATTCGATTTTTTTCTTCAGTTCGTCCGTTATCTCCATCCCGTCGCCGAACCGCCGGCCCACGTGCGACAAATCCACCCCCGCCAGGACGAGGACGCTCTGTCCCTTTTTTGCCCGCGCCGCCAGGACGTCTCCGATCCGTTGGATGGCGTTTTCCACCGTGGGGACGGAAGAGGGGGGCGCGTTCACGCAGTAGCGTTCGTAGGAAGAACAAAGGAGGGGAACCCATTTCGGGGTTTTCTCTCGCCAGAGATGTTTGAGCCACAGCGCCTGGAATTCCAGGGAATGTTCTTTGGCGTGGGCCCACTCGTCGACGACCGGGTCGTACCAGAGGGACTCGGTGATGTCCCGGTAAAGGTCCTCGGCCACGGGCAGGGGGCCGAAAGGGGTTTCGTAGGCTTTGCGCGTGAAGGCCCAGGGGGAGTTGGGCGGAAGGTGCGCCACACCGAGCGCCACGATGACGTCCGGCGGCGGCCGGCGGGCCAGTTCCCGGTAGGACCAGGCGTAGAGCGGGCCGCCGCGGGCGAAATCGATGTGCGGACAGAGGAGCCCCAGGGGCGGTTTCCCGGAAGGGTTTCCGTTCGGCCAATCGCCCGGTCCTTTGGGCGCCGAGGAAAACCCGTTCAAGAGGGCGGCCATGTCCAGCGGATTGTCGGGCAGCCCGCGGAACGGTTGTTTCCTGACCGGGCTGTTCCGGAACTCTTCCAGGGCCCGGGCGCGGGTTTCGTTGGCGGCGGCGGTCTCCAGAAGCCCCAGCTTGTCCAACTGGTCTGCGACGTCCTGGATCTCGGATTCGGAGAGGGTGGCGTTTTCCTTGGCCAGTTCCGCCTGCACCTCCCGGGCCCGCTTTTTTCCATCGAAGAAAGAGGCCAGGGCCAGCACCGGCGGCGAGACCAGGGCGGGTTTGTCTTCCAGTCCCAGGAGGTCGCTCACCAGCAGCATGGGTTTGCCCTCGTGTTGTACGGGGACGATGTCCAAGTCGTGTCGCAGGGGCGGAAGGGGGACGCCGGCAAGCAGGGCCATGCGTTTATTATATCGAACCCGACGCCTTTTGGGGAAGCGAGCGGGTCGGTCGTAAAGTCACAAGAAATCGTCTTGAAACTTTAACCCGCATTGATTAGAATCCTTCACCGGTGTGGTCGCCTTTGACGTGGAGGCATGAGACGGACGAGGGGCTGCGACGGACGGCGGGATCGACGTTCCGCCAAGACATCACCGCCGCGTGCGGGAAATCAAAAAATCAGAGGAGGCATCCTTGAAATTGAAACAACTGATGATCGGGATTGTGACCCTTTCAGTGGGGTGCGTTTCCGTGCTGTCGGCCCAGCCGACATTGGTGACGGAAACCGTTTCCATGGGAGAAGCGAAGAGCGTGTCGGTGGAGTTGAGGCCGACATACCGCGTGGACCTGTGGAAAGTGACGGACACCAGCACGGAATACACGGACACGGTGATGCGGACGGACCTGAACGCGCGCTGGGTGCCGGTGGAAAAGTGGGAAGTGCTGTTGGAGGTGCCCCACGTTTCCGACAAGCTGAAGACGGAGGTCGGCACCGCGTCGTCGGACGAGAAGGATTCCGGCATCGGCCAGGTGATTTTGGGCGGCAAATGGGCGTTCTGCCCCAAGGGGCTTTTCGCCGGCACGCTGCGCGTGGAACTGCCGACCGCGGACCAGGACAAGCTTCTGGGCGAAGGGCTGAACATCGGCCTGGGGTTGGCGGGCGAAAAAGCGTTGGGCCCGGTGATGATGTATGCGAACGCGGGGTATTTGGTGAAGCAGGAATACAAAACCACGTTCGACACGCCGGGAGCGGCCAAAACCAAGGAAGACCCGGGCGACATCGTGCAGCTGAACGCGGCCCTCTCCTATCCCCGGTGGGGACTGGACTGGGTGGGTGAGGTGAACGCGAACATCGTCGGCCGGGAAAAGGACGACGCCACGGGATCCATGAAGGAAGTGGACGGCAGCGCGGGCACGGCCGTGGACCTGGTCCTGGGCGTGCACAAGATGTTCAATGAGTCGTGGAGCGTGAAGGGCGGCGTGGCCTGGGGTGTGGGGGATGAGAAGATCCGCACCGTGGACATGCTTCGCGGAGCCGGGGACTACAAGGTCATCCTGGCCGGCGACTATCGCTTCAACTATTGATTCGTCGAACGACTTTCGGAGGATAAATACATGAAATTCTTGAGATTGATGATGGCCCTGGCGCTGACGTTTGGCGTTGTGGGTTGCGGCAACAACAAGTCCAAGAACAAGGTCTTGGGCGGGGTTCTGTACGACGGCACCAGCTCCAGCAGCAGTTCCGGCGTTTCCACGCCGAACACGCCGGCCGGCCAGGCGGCGGACGCGGCGCAGGTGGCCGCGCAGGTGGCGCAGGTGGCCGGCACCACCGGCAGCGCCATGGGCGCGCCCGCGGCGCGGCGCATCGGACCGGGAGGCGGCCAGCCGGGCGGTGGCGGCGGTCAGCCGGGCGGCGGAATGCCTTCCTGGGGGGCCATGGGATCGGACGGGTATTACACCCTCGTGTTCCCGAACGACCCGCAGTTCGGCTCGGCGCCGACGGTGAAGATCCGCTTCGAGAAGACGGACGGCACCGCGGTGGCGTTTTTTACCATCCTGGAAAGCCTGATGAGCGGCGGCATGCCCGATCCGACGACTCTTGCGACGATCCAGGCCATCACGCGGGTGCGCCAGCGGGTCAGCGGCACGGACCCGGGCGGCAACACCTTCACCGCCACCATGACGGCGCCCTTCGGGGTTCCCGGCGGGGCGGGCGGTTCGATGGTCCCCAGCGACATGTCCATGACGGGCACCATCGACGTGAGCGGTCCGGACGGCACGTTCCACTTCGACATCACGGAGACGGTGAGCCCGGCGAACAACACGATGAGCGGCACTCTGACCGGCACCGGCACCTTGCCGGACGGCACCACGGTGAACATCAACCTCACCATGACCAACGGCGTGGTGACGGGTACCGTGACGGTGGGCGGCGAGACGGTTCAGGTGGATATCGACCAGAACGGCGCCGGCAACTACAGGGACTCGACGGGGACGCATCAGCTCGGCGACTGACCTCGTCGGTTTCGCGTCTTAGTTTAAGAAAGGAGGGGCCTTTGCCGGCCCCTCCTTTCTTTTTTGCGGGCGTATTTTTCGTCAAAAATTTTGTATATTTATCCTCCTGCTTTTGATTCGGCGCGTGCGCGGCACGCCTGTCCGATATCCCATTTTTTCCGAAATCTCGTGGACGATCGAAAAATCCGGCGACGAAGCGTGATCACGCGGTTTTCCGAGCGCACGACGACTAAACTGACGAGGTGCATATGACATCATTCATCCAGAAGTTGTTCAAAGACAAAAAAGCGGCGTTCATGGGTCTCAGCCTGTTGGGCGCCTTGGCCGTCGCTGTTTTCGCCCAGGTCTCTCCGGAAGAGGCCGCGGAAGGCGGGCACGAGGGGTTCCAGTTCTTTTCCTTTATGACGTCCCCGCTTTATGCCTCCTATGAAAAAGTGGCCCTCTGGGTGGTGCTCGGCGTTGCGTTCGCCGGCCTCCTGTATGCGCTTTCGCTGGTCAAGGAAGTGCTGGGCGCGGACAAGGGCACGCCCAAGATGCAGGAGATCACCCAGGCCATCCGCCAGGGGGCGGACGCCTACCTGAAACGCCAGCTCACCACGGTGGCCATCCTCATCAGCGTGTTGGTGGTGCTCCTGTACCTGAGCCGGGCGCTCCCGACAAAGAACTTCGGCGACCCCATCGCCTTCGGCCGAGCGGTCGCGTTCTTCATGGGCGCGTTGTTCTCGGGCCTGGTGGGTTTCGTGGGGATGCGCCTGGCCACCACGGGCAACCTGCGCGTGGCGGCGGCCGCCAAGACCAGTTTCGGCCGGGCGCTGCAGCTCGGCTACCGCACCGGCACCATTACCGGCATGCTGACCGACGGCCTGGGCCTTTTGGGCGGCACCGTCATTTTCATGGCTTTCGGCGAGAAGGCCTATGAGGTGTTGCTGGGCTTCGGGTTCGGCGGCACGCTGCTCGCGTTGTTCATGCGGGTGGGCGGCGGCATCTACACCAAAGCCGCCGACGTGGGCGCCGACCTCGTCGGCAAGATCGAGGTGGGCGTGCCCGAGGACGACCCGCGCAACGCCGCCACCATCGCCGACAACGTGGGCGACAACGTGGGCGACTGCGCCGGCATGGCTGCGGACATCTTCGAGTCCTACGAGGTCACCATCGTGGCCGCCATGATCCTGGGCTGGGCCTCCTTCGGACACAAGGGCGTGATCTTCCCGATATTGGTGCGCGCCATCGGCGTGTTCGCTTCCATCATCGGCACCTACCTGGTTCGCGCCGGAGACAAAGGGTCCGCCGGGGAAGCCATGAAATCCATCAACGTCGGTTTCTGGGTGTCGTCGGTGATCTCCATCATCGGGTTCGTGGTCCTCGGCTTTTTCTACCTGCGGTTCGACGCGGACTATTTCGCGCGCTTCCCGCAGGTGGCGGCCGTGTCCCAGAACCTGCCGTGGCTGTTCACCTTCGGCGTCCCCGGATTGGATATGCGCGCCGCCTGGACCTGCTTCATCGGCATCCTCCTGGCCGTGGCGCTGAACCGGTGCACCGAATATTTCACGGGCACGGAGTTCGCCCCGGTGAAGGGCTGTGTGCGCGCCTGCGCGACGGGCCATGCCACCAACATCATCGAGGGACTGGCGGTGGGGTTTGAGTCCAGCGTGTGGGCCATCCTCATCATCGCGGGTTCCATCTTCGCCTCCGCGGTGGTCTACGCCAACACCAACCCCATCTTCGTGGCGTTCGGTGTGGCCATGTGCGGCATCGGCATGCTGACGCTGACGGGCAACACCATCTCCATGGACGTGTTCGGTCCCGTGGCGGACAACGCCAACGGCATCGGCGAAATGGGTTATGACGCCAAGGAAATGGGCCCGGAGAACTACAAAAACGCGCGGCAGATCCTGGCGGACCTCGACGCGGTGGGCAACACCACCAAGGCCATCACCAAGGGGATCGCCATCGGCTCGGCCGTGATCGCGGCGGTGTCGCTGTTCGCCTCCTTCATCACGGTGATCGCCTCCGGCGGACAGGGAGAGGACGCGCAGGTGCCCATCGAACTCTACAACGCGGTGGCGGGCCTGCTGAAGATCTCCGACCCGACGCTCCTGATCGGACTGCTCATCGGCGGCGCGGTGCCGTTCCTGTTCTCCTCCATGACCATCCGCGCCGTGGGCCGCGCGGCGTACCTGATCGTTCAGGAATGCCGGCACCAGTTCAAGGTCCCCGGCGTGATGGAAGGGACGAAACTTCCCGATTACGGCAAGGTGGTGGGCATCTGCACCGCTTCCGCCCAGAAGGAGCTGATCGGGCCCGGAATGCTGGCCGTGATGACGCCGATCCTCGTCGGTTTCGCGCTCGGCCCCATGGCGCTGGCGGGCTTTTTGGCGGGCACCATCCTCTCGGGCCAGCTCATCGCCGTGTTCATGGCCAACGCCGGCGGCGCCTGGGACAACGCCAAGAAATGCATTGAGGACGAACCCAGGGACCCGGCGAAGAACACCGGCAAGGGTTCCGAACGCCACAAGGCGGCGGTCACCGGCGACACCGTCGGCGACCCGCTCAAGGACACCTCCGGCCCGGCCATCAACCCGCTCATCAAAGTGATGAACATGGTGGCCCTGCTGGTGGTGCCGCTGGTGATCCCCTTCAGCAAGCCCACCATCGAGACGCTGAAGAGCACCGCGGAAACGCTGTTCCAGGCCCAGCAGATCCCGCAACATTTCTACGATCGGTTGATGGCCATGATAGCGGCGCCCATGGGCGGTCTGTCCGTCACCATCATCGTCGTCGCGCTGTCCACCATCGTCTGGGCCGTGTGGCAGTCGAAACGCGAGTCCGAGGAGATGCGGAAGGCGCACGCAGACATCGCCGGCGGCAAGTAACAGGTTCCTAAAACAAGACCCCCTCGGCTCCCGTTGGGAACCGAGGGGGTCTTTCTTTTCGGGGAATTCTTATTCGCGCCCTTTTTTGTGGAGGAACCGGGTGGCGCGCTGCCACCAGAACATCACGCCCAGCTCCGAAAGGACCGCCAGGACCATCACGATCCAGAACGCCTGCGGGTGTTGCTCCCAGGGGATGCGGACGTTCATGGAGAAGGCGCTCACCACGAAGGTGGGCACCATGATGGCGATGGTGATGAAGTTGAGCGTCTTCATGAGGATGTTCAGGTTGTTGCTGACGATGGAGGCGCGCGCGTCCATGAGGCTGGCGAGGATGTTGGAGTAGATTTCGGCTTGCCGGTAGCACTGGGAATTCTCGATGGTGATGTCTTCGAGCAGTTCCATGTTCTTGGGGGAAAAACCGAACTTGGGGCCGTTGTTGCGCAGTTTTTCGAAGACGAACTCGTTGGAATTGATGGCGCTGAGGTAGTAGACCAGCGATTTTTCGAGGCTGAAGAGGTTCAGCAGGTATTTGTTCTCCATGGAGACGCTGATCTTGTGCTCGATCTCGTCGGTGATCATGTTGATGACCTTCAAGTGCTCCATGAAATGGTAGATGGACCGGTAGATGACCCGGAGGAAGATGTCGTTGACGTTCTCCAGGGAGTTGAATATCTTTCCGGTGAACAGCGGGATGTCATCGGGGAAGACGATGACGAGTTGTTCCTTGTAGAGGAAAAGGCCCATGGAGGCCACTTTGAAGAGGAGCGTCTCCCGCTCCGAATAGTTCTTGGGGTGTTTGAAGATGACCGCCAGGTAGTCGGTCTCGATTTCGATGCGCGAAGGTTCGTCGGGGTCCATGGCGGAGGCCAGGGTGTGCTCGTCGATGTGGTAATCGGTGAGGAGCTGCTGCCGTTCCTTGTCGTCGGGTTTGACGAAGACGAGGACGCACGGCCGGTCGCCCCCGTTCTCCACCAGTTTGCCGCCGACAATCTGCAGTTTTTTCAGCATGACCTTCTCCGTCCTCCGGTCTGGGGAGTATTATAAACACAATTCTGAGAGAAAAGCAAAACAGCGGCGATTTTTCGGCCGGTCGCCGCCGAATTTTTGTAAAATGAGGACCCTCTATGGCAAAACTTTCTCCCGCCGACATCGTCGAATCCATCCGGAACGCGGGCGTGGTGGGCGCCGGCGGCGCCGGGTTCCCCACGCACGTGAAGGCCGCCTCCAAGGCCGAAACGGTCATCTGCAACGGCGCCGAGTGCGAACCCCTCCTGCACAAGGACAAGGAGATGCTCAAGGCCTACCCGGAAAAAATCCTGGCGGGGCTGGAGATGATGATGCGTTCCACGGGCGCGGCCCGCGGGGTGATCGCCCTCAAGGGGAAATATAAGGAACTCGTCGAACAATACGAGAAACTTTTAAAAGGCCACGTCGCCGTCCGCCTGCAGGCGCTGGGGGATTTTTATCCGGCGGGCGACGAGTTCAGCCTGGTCTACGACGTCACCGGGAAACTGATCCCGCCCGGCGGGATCCCCCTCCAGGTCGGCGTGGTGGTGGACAACGTGGAGACGCTTTTCAACGTGGCGGAGTCGCCGGAGAGGCCGGTGACGGACACTTTTTTGACGGTGACGGGCGCGGTGAAGAAGCCCGCCACCCTGCGGGTGCCGGTGGGGCTGAGCATCGGCGAGGTGGTCGGTTTGGCCGGCGGCGCCAAGGCGAAGGAGTTCGCCGTGCTCGACGGCGGCGCCATGATGGGCCGCGTGACGACCGACCTGTCCGAGCCGGTGAAGAAGACCTCCGGGGGGCTCATCGTCCTGCCGAAAGACCACCCGCTGGTCCGGAAAAAGTCCGCGCCGCGCTCGGCCTATTCCCGCATCGGTCAGTCCGTCTGCGATCAGTGTTCGTTCTGCACCCAGTTCTGTCCGCGCTACCTGTTGGGATACGCCGTCGAGCCGCACCGCGTGATGCGGAGTCTGGGATTCGCCGGCGCGGAACGCCGGCCCCTGAGCGAGTGGGCGCTCCTTTGCTGCGAATGTTCGTTGTGCAGCCTCTACGCCTGTCCGGAGGAGTTGGATCCGAGGAACGTCTGCGTTTCCGCCAAGGGGGATCTGCGCGAGATGAAGGTGGACTGGAAGAGCGCCCGGCTCAACACGGGCCGGTCCTCGCCCGCGCACCCGATGCGCGATTTTCGAAAAGTGCCGGTGGCCCGGCTCACCCGCCGGTTGGGGCTCTACGATTATCAGGCGGAGGCGCATTTAAAAGAGGACGTGGGCCCGGTGGGCAAAGTGAGGATTCCGCTGCGTCAGCACGTGGGCGCGCCCGCCTCGCCGGTGGTTTCGGCGGGACAGAAGGTTTCCCGGGGGCAGTTGATCGCGGAGATCCCGGCCAACGCGCTGGGGGCGCGGGTACACGCCAGCATCGCCGGCACGGTGACGTCCGTGGATGCGGCCATCACGATCGAAGGATAACGACATGTACAATTCCATCGGCGGCGTTGAAACGAGTTCCATGGCGAAGGGCTACGACGTGACCGACACGATGCTGAAAACCGCCAACGTGCGGCTCCTGTTGGCCCGCACCATCTGCCCGGGCAAATACGTGGTGCTGGTGGCGGGAGAAGTGGCGGACGTCACCATGAGCGTGGAGGCCGGGGCCTCCCGCGCCGCCGAGTCCCTGGTGGACCGGTTCGTCATCCCCAACATCCATCCGGACGTCTTCCCGGCCGTTCAGGGCACCGCCCAGGTGACCGCGCGGGAGTCCATGGGTCTTCTGGAGACCTTTTCGGTGGCGTCGCTCATCGAGGCCGCTGACGCCTGCGTCAAGGCGGCGGACGTGCGGCTCATCGAGATCAAACTGGCCATGGCCATGGGAGGGAAGGGCCTGGTGACCCTCACCGGGTCCGTGGCGGCGGTGGAGGCGGCCATCGCGGCGGGCGCCGCCAACGCCGGCGAAAAAGGGTTGCTCACGCAGACCATCGTCATCCCCCAGCCGCGGCCGGAACTTTTCCGCGAGATCATCTGAGTTTCGAAGTCCCCGGTTTTTGCCCGCCGGGGGCGCGTTGTTGGCGATAAATTTACATCCCCGCCGGCTCCAAAGTAGGTCCTAAAAAATCAATCCCCGCGCTTCTTTTCCACAGAGAACGGATATTTCGCGTTTCCGCCGGGAATCCACTTTAATAAAATCTCGTCAAAACGGTCACGACGAACAAAAGTCGTTGACAGGCGGGCCTTTCGGGGATATATAAAAGCATCTCCGGGAAACGGGGAACCGATGATTTAGATGAAGAAATGAAGCCTCTTGGCCGGGCGCCGGGTCCAGAAAAGATCACGCGACGCGGGAGAGGGGAAATGAAAAAGAAAATCCGGGTTCTCCTCCTTGAAAACGACCCCGAGGACGCGGACCTTGTTCAGAAGGAACTGAACAAAACGAAATTCCCCTTTGTTTTTCGGCGGGCGGAAGACGAGGAGGGGTTCCGCGGGGCGTTGAAAGAGTTTCTTCCCGATTTGATCTTGTCCGAATATTGCCTGCCGTCGTTCGAAGGTGCCTCCCCGCTGGATATCGCGAAAGAGATCGCTCCCGAGATCCCGTTTATTTTCATATCCAAACAACAGGGGGAGGACCGGGCGATCGAGTCCATCAAGGCCGGCGCGACGGACTACGTGCTGAAGAGCGGTCTTTCCCGGTTGAATTTTTGCGTGACGCGGGCCTTGCGGGAACGGGAGGCCGCCGAGGAACAGAAACAGCTGCGTTCGGAGCTGGTCAAAACCCTGGAACAGGAGGGGCTGATCCTTCAGGGGTTGCCCCTGGCGCTTTATTCCGTTTCGGGAGAGGCGGCGGACCGGCGGATCTCCTGGGTGAGCGAACAGGTGATCCGGATCTTCGGCTATTCCGCGATCTGTTTTTCGGACGACCCCCTCTTTTGGACGGAACGGCTGCATCCGGACGACGTGGAACGCGTGTGGGAGGAGTTCCGGAAGATCCATGAAAGCGGTCACTCGGTCGTGGAATACCGATGGCGCTGCGCCGACGGGAATTACCGTTGGTTCCTGGACGAGGCGGTGCTGATGTCGTCGTCGGGCCGCCCGGGCGAGATCCTGGGGATGTGGCTCGATGTGACGGAGCGAAAAAAGCTGGAGCAGGATTTTTTCCGCGCGCAAAAAATGGAGGCGATCGGCCGTCTGGCGGGCGGCGTGGCCCACGATTTCAACAATATGTTGACGGTCATCCTGGGATACAGCGATTTCCTGCAAGAGCAGCTCAAAGAGGAGTCGCTGCGGGCCGACCTCGCCGAAATCAAGAAGGCGGGGGAACGCGCCAGCTCGCTCACCCGGCAACTGCTGGCGTTCGCCCGCAAGCAGACGATCGCCCCCAAGGTGCTCGACCTGAACGAAACGGTGGAGGGGATGCTCAAGATGTTGCGGCGATTGATCGGCGAGGACA
>JAKLDV010000037.1 GCA_022703335.1 Elusimicrobiota bacterium | reverse complement strand
AAAGGGGTTCGCCGTCCAGAAGCTGGCCACCGAGGCCGAGGCGGAGGAACACCTCAAGAACAACCGCCCGGACATCGTGGTCATGGGGCTCATGCTGGAATATCCCGACAGCGGCTTCATCCTCAGCCATCGCATCAAACAGAAGGACCCCGCCCTGCCCATCATCATGGTCACCTCCGTCGCCCGCAAGATGGGCTTTTCCTTCGAGGCGGCCACCGAGGAGGAACGCTCCTGGGTCAAGGCCGACGTGGTCATGGACGAACCGGTGCGGTTCGAACAGCTTTGGAACGAGGCTGAAAAACTTCTCAGGAGGAACTGACGCCGGGCCCCGGCCGGAACCTCTCCGGTTTCGCCCGCCCGGCCGTCGTCATGCCATGAGCGCCGCCCCGCACGGTCGTTCGTCCAAGACCGCCCCCCGAAAGGAATTCGCCGTCCGCGCGGACCTCATCCGTTCCGTGCTGAGGGACCGGCGCGCCCCGGACCCGGCCCGCGTCCGCGACATCCTCGCCAAGGCGGGCGAACTCCACGGCCTCGGCTGGGACGACGTGGCCGCCCTCTCCGCCGTCACGGACCCCGCCCTCCTTCAGTCCCTCTTCGACGCCGCCCGGCGGGTGAAGGAGACCATCTACGGCCGCCGGCTCGTCCTCTTCGCGCCCCTCTACATCTCCAACCTCTGCCACAACGAGTGCCTCTACTGCGCCTTCCGCTCTCGGAACCGCTCCCTGCGCCGCCGGTCCCTCACGCTCGACGAGGTGGAACGCGAGACCCGGGTGCTCATCGACCAGGGCCACAAGCGGCTCCTCGTCGTGGCCGGCGAAACCGCCTCCGACGCGTATCTGGACGGCGTCCTCGCCGCCATCGAGCGTATCTATTCCGTGCGCCACGGCCAGGGCGAGATCCGCCGCGTCAACGTCAACATCGCCCCGCTCACGGTGGACCAGTTCCGGCGCCTCCTCGCCGCCCACATCGGCACCTACCAGCTTTTTCAGGAGACCTACGACCGCGAGGTGTATGAGCGCGTGCACCTCCGCGGCCAGAAGGCCGATTACGAAGGACGCCTCGGCGCCATGGACCGCGCCATGGAGGCCGGCTTCGGCGACGTGGGCATCGGCGTCCTCTTCGGCCTGGCCGACTGGCGCTTCGAGCTGTTGGCCGTTCTGGAACACATCGCCCATCTGGAAAAGAAGTTCGGCGTGGGGCCGCACACCATCAGCGTGCCCCGCCTGGAACCCGCCGTCGGCTCCGCGATGTCGGCGAACCCGCCCACGCCCGTCTCCGACGCGGATTTCCTCAAGATCGTCGCCATCCTCCGCCTGGCCGTGCCGTACACCGGGCTCATCATGTCCACCCGCGAATCGCCCGAGGTCCGCCGCCAGACCTTCGCCCTGGGCGTCTCCCAGATCTCCGCCGGCAGCCGCACCAACCCCGGCGGCTACGCCGAGAACGCCGACGGCGCCGACGCCGAACAGTTCTCCCTGGGCGACCATCGCCCGCTCGACGAGGTCATCCGCGACATCGCCGGACTCGGCTACGTCCCGTCCTTTTGCACCGCCTGCTACCGGCTGGGCCGCACCGGCCGCGATTTCATGGACCTCGCCAAACCCGGCGACATCAAACGCCACTGCGACCCCAACGCCCTCTCCACCTTCCTGGAATATCTGCTGGACTACGCCTCTCCCGACACCCTCGCCCGGGGGGAAGACGCCATCCGCCGCCAGCTCGACGACATGGACCCCGCCGCCCGCCGCCGCGCGGAGACCATGATCTCCAAAGTGCGCTCCGGCCGGCGCGACGTCTTCTGCTGATCATGAACACGCCCAAGGGCTTCCGCCTCCACATCGGCCTCTTCGGCCGCCGCAACGTGGGCAAGTCCAGCCTCCTCAACGCCGTCACCCGCCAGGAGGTCTCCATCGTCTCCGAGACCGCCGGCACCACCACCGACCCCGTGGAAAAACCCATGGAGTTCCTGCCCCTGGGCCCCGTGCTCTTCATCGACACCGCCGGCGTCGACGACGAGGGCGCCCTGGGCGAACTCCGCATCGCCAAGACCCGCACCGTCTTCGACCGCACCGACCTGGCTGTGGTCGTCAGCGACGGCGCGTGGGGGGACTACGAGCAAAAACTATTGGACGAGTTCAAGTCCCGCGCCGTGCCCGTCCTCGTCGTCTTCAACAAATTCGACCTGCGCCCGCCGGACCCCGGCCTCTTGGACCGGCTGGAGGAGTCGAAGATCCCCTTTGTTTCCACCTCGGCCCCGCGCGGCGAAGGGCTCCTCGAATTCCGACAGGCCCTCCTCGACAACGCCCCCGCCGATTTCATCAACAGCCCCCGCATCATCGGCGACCTGATCGAGCCCGGGGACCTTGTGATCCTGGTCATCCCCATCGACAAGGAGGCCCCCAAAGGCCGCGTCATCCTGCCCCAGGTGCAGACGCTCCGCGACGTGCTGGACTCCCACGCCTCGGCGCTGGTGCTGCAGGAGACGGAATTGAAGGAGGCGTTCAAAAACCTGCCGCGCCGTCCGCGCCTGGTGGTCACCGATTCCCAGGCCTTCGAAAAGGTCGCGGCCGACACCCCGCCGGACGTGTGGATGACGGGTTTTTCCGTCCTGTTCTCCCGCTTCAAGGGCGACCTGGCCGTCCAGACCGAGGGCGCCCTGGCCATCGACCGCCTGCGTCCCGGCGACCGCGTGCTGGTGGCGGAATCCTGCAGCCACCACCCCATCGCCGACGACATCGGCCGCGAGAAGATCCCGCGCTGGCTCCAGAAAAAGGCCGGCGGACCGCTCCGCTTCCATACCGTGCAGGGCCACGATTTCCCGCCCGACCTCGCCGACTACAAGTTGGTGGTGCAGTGCGGCGCCTGCATGGGGAACCGCCGCGAAGTGCTCTCGCGCATCATGCGCTGCCGCGCCGCGGGCGTGCCCTTCACCAACTACGGCCTGGCCATCGCCTACTGCCTCGGGCTGTTTCAACGCGCCTTGGAACCGTTCCCCCAGGCCCTCGAGATTTACCGTCGGGCCGTGGCGTCCGGCCAAAAGGTGTCGTCATGAACCGGCCGGAGATCCTCCGCTGGCTCCGCGAGGGACGGCCGTCCGACCTGAAAACGCTTTGGTCCCGGGCCGACGCCGCCCGCCGAAAAAACGTGGGCGACGCCGTCCATCTGCGCGGCCTGGTGGAGATCTCAAACCATTGCGTGCGCTCCTGCGCCTATTGCGGCATCAATCGCGCTCATCGCGGCATCACCCGCTACCGCATGACCGCCCACGAGGTCCTGGCCTGCGCCCGCCAAGCCGTTGGGTTGGGCTACGGCACCGTGGTCCTGCAGGCCGGCGAGGACCCCGGCCTCCGCCGCGCCGCCGTCGCCGACCTCGTGCGGCGCATTAAAAAAGACACCGGCCTGGCCGTCACGCTCAGCTTGGGCGAACGGGACGACGGCGACCTCGTCGCCTGGAAACAGGCCGGCGCCGACCGATACCTTCTTCGCTTCGAGACCTCGAATCCGGACCTCTACGCCCGCATCCATCCGTCCCTGCCCGGCCGGCCGTCGGACCGGTTCGCCCTCCTGCGCCGCCTCCGCGCCTTGGGCTACGAGGTCGGCAGCGGCGTCATGATCGGCATCCCCGGCCAGACCTACGAGAGTCTGGCCGACGACATCGAGACCTTCGCCCGGCTGGACCTGGACATGATCGGCGTCGGCCCCTACCTGCCTCACCCGGCCACGCCGCTCGGCCGCGGCGGATTGCCGCTCCTCCCCGCGCGGGAACAGGTCCCCAACACGGAACTCATGACCTATAAAGTGGTGGCCCTGGCTCGGCTGGTCGCTCCCGAATCCAACATCCCGGCCACCACGGCGCTGGCCACCCTCAACCGGACGCACGGCCGGGAACTGGGCCTGTCGCGCGGCGCCAACGTGGTCATGCCCAACCTCACCCCGCCCCGGTACCGCGTCCTCTACGAGATTTATCCGGGCAAGGCCTGCGTTCAGGAGACCGCCACCCAGTGCGGCTTCTGCCTCAAGGAACGCATCCACCGTCTCGGCCGCCACGTGGGCGCCGGCCCCGGCTCCCGCCGCCGCTCCGCCTCCGCCCTCCCCGCCTGACGTCGACACGGCATGCCGCTTGCCCCTACCTTTCCGGCCGGCTTTCATGGTAAAATAACCCCTTCACGTTGGGTCACCCCGCGCGGTCATCCCCGTTTCCTGGTTTTTCGCACAGGTGGCAGAGCGGTCAAATGCACCAGACTGTAAATCTGGCGGGCTTACGCCCTACGAAGGTTCAAATCCTTCCCTGTGCATTTCTTTTTACCGCGGCGGGCGATCGACGGCCCCGCAATACGTTCGCTGCGACGGCGAGACCTGTAACACGGGCCCCGTTGTGTTCGGTGGTGGGGGCCGCCCACCATCCGTGCTCATGGCGGATGGGGAGAAGCGGCCGTGGCCCCGCCGTCGAAAGATCGGCAAAACGGCTGTTTGTATAGTAAAATGAACCCCTTTGGGACCGGGCCAGAGGCCTTTCGGGCCGTCTCAAGCCGGAATCCTCCACAGGAATGATTATGAGCGATACACCCGTCAAAGAAGAGATGGACATGGAGCAACTCCTCAAGGAGTCCCTTCCGCCCAACAAGGCGGGGGAGATCGTCACCGCCCGCGTGGTGGAGGTGACCCCCGAGGGACTGATGGTGGACGTGGGCCTGAAAGTGGAGGGGTTCGTGCCCAAGTCGGAATTTTCGTCGCACGCCCCGATGCCGGCCAAAGGGGAGACGTTCCCCGCCCTCATCAAACGCATGGGCGGAGCGGAGGGACATCCGCTGGTGTCTTGGCGGGAAGCCAAGGACCGGCTGCACCGCGACCACGTTTTGAAAGCCAAGAACGAGCAGACGCCGCTCGAGGGGGTGGTGCTGCGCCAGGTGAAGGGCGGGCTCATCGTGGACGTGGGCATGGAAGGGTTCCTGCCGGCGTCCCAGGTGGACCGCCGTCCCGTGAAGGATTTGAAGCCGTTCATCGGGCAGAAGGTCAACGTTTTCGTGATGGAGATGGACAGCAAAAAAGGCGGCGCGGTGCTGTCCCGCCGGCAGTTTTTGGACAAGGAGGCCGCCGCCCGCCAGGCCGAGACGCTCAAGACCTTGACGGAAGGGATGGTCGTCACCGGCACCGTGACCAGCCTGACGGCGTTCGGCGCGTTCGTGGACATCGGCGGCATCGAGGGGCTCCTGCGCGTTTCCGATGTGGCCTGGGGCCGGATGGGGAAACTTTCCTCCGTTTTGAAGGTGGGACAGAAGATCGAGGTGAAGGTCCTCAAATACGACACCGCCACCCGCAAGATTTCCCTCGGCCGAAAACAGCTTTTGCCTCACCCCTGGGAAGGCGTGGAGGGGCGGTTCACCGTCGGGAAGACCGTGAAGGGGAAGGTGACCAGCCTCACTCCTTTCGGGGCGTTCGTGGAACTGGAGCCCGGCGTGGAAGGGCTCATCCACCAATCGGAATTTTCCTGGAAGGAACGCTGGGTGAAACCGGACCAGTTCGTGAAGGTGGGCCAGGAGGTGGAGGTGCAGGTGGTGTCGTGCGCGCGGGGCGAGGAGAAGATCGGGCTGAGCCTGAAACGCGCCTCGGAGAACCCCTGGGAAGAGGCCGCCAAACTCTACCGGCCCGGCGCGCGCGTGAAAGGCACGGTGACGCACATCGTCCCCTTCGGCGCTTTCGTGCGGTTGTCCATCGGCGTGGAGGGGCTCCTGCGGGTGAGCGACATCTCCTGGACCAAGACCGTGACTCATCCCAAAGAGTGGGTGACCGAAGGCCAGGAGATCGAGGCCGTGGTGTTGGAGGTGAGCCCCGCCGAAGAGAAGATCGCGCTGGGGCTGAAACAGCTGGTGGAAGACCCTTTTTCCAAATACAAGCCCGGCCGCGTGGTGGAGGGGAAAGTGGCGCGCTTCATCGAGCACGGCGCCATCGTGACCTTGGAACCCGACGTGGAGGCGTTCGTCCACGTGAGCGAGATCCCGTCCACGCACCGGTTGACCCATCCGTCGGAGGCGCTGGCCCTGGAACAGGTCGTCACCGGACAGGTCCTCAAGACGCAGAAGAAATCGAGGCGCATCGAGATTTCCATCCGAAAATACGAGCACGACCAGGAACGCAAGCTCATCAAGAAATACGCGGGCGGCAAGGACAGGATCACCCTCGGCGAAATGACCGCCTGGGAGGGAAACAAGGAAGAGGACGTCCCCTCCGCGTGACGCCCCGGCCCGCCCGACCGGCGGGAGAGACCGCGTTTTTTCCAAAACGACCATGACCGTCCGTTCTGAGCCGCCCGCCGTCCCGCCTCCCCCAAAAAACATCCCCCTGAAAAATTTTTCCGGCACGCCCTGGCTGGTGTTTTTGCTGGTGGTGGCGGTGGCCATCCTGTGGACCCTGGGGTTGTATCGCCCGCGTTCCGGCCACTTCCCGCGCGCCGAGGCGGAGTTCCGGCCGGCGGTGGAACGGGAACGGGCCCGGGCGGCGGCGCAGGCCTCGCTGGAGAAAGACCCGGAGAACATCGCCGCCTGGATCGAGACCGCGGTGGCGCGGTTCGAGGAGGGGCCGGCCCAGTATTTGCCGGCGTTGGAAGCGCTCGAACGGGCGCGCGACCTGGGCGCGGTGGACCCGCGCCTCTTCTACTACGCCGCCGTGATGTACGAGGCGGTGGGCCTGCCCGATTACGCCCAGCCGGATTACGCGCGGTACCTGCGCCACCGGCCCGACGACGCCGAGGTGCGCCTGCGCCTGGCCAACTTGCAGTACCGCCTCGGCGATTACGACAAGGCCATCGAGGAATACAGCCGCCTGGCCGCCGCCCGACCCCGCGACGCCGTGTTGGCGTGCAACCTCGCCGCCGCCTATCGCGAAAAACAGCGCTGGCCGGAGGGGATCGAACTGCTGGAGCGCGTCTCCCGCGACGGCGCGCCGCTGCCCGACGGCGGATATAAGATTTGGGGCGACCTCCACCGCGGCGCGGGGGACCCTCGTCGCGCGCTGGAGAACTACCACACCGAACTGACGCGGCAGAAAGACAGCATCGAACTGGCCGGCGCCATGGCCGGCGCCTACGAACAACTGCAGGATTGGCCCCAGGCGATGGACCAGTGGAAACGCGTGGCCGAACTCGATCCGAAACACCGCCTCGCCCGCGAGAAGATACGCTCCCTGCAGAGAAAAATACGCGCCGCCGAGCGCGCCGGCCGAAAAGGGAAGTGACGTGAGGCGCGGTCCGCGGGTTTCTTTCCGGGCCGCCGCGCTCCTGGGCGCCGCCCTCCTCCTCGCCGCCGGGCCGGCTCGGGCCTTCGGCAAGAACAAGGTCAACGTCCACGATTTTCGCTGGCGCGTGGTCTCCACCGAACATTTCGACATCCACTTCACCGCCGAATCCGAACCCCTCATCCCCCGCGCGGCCTTTTATCTGGAAAAGGCCTATAAGACCGTCACCGGAGACCTCGACGTCCCCCTCAAGGAGCGCATCCCGTTCTTTTTCTTCGTCAACCACAACCAGTTCGAGGAGAACAACATCGTGGAACTGGGCGAAGGCACCGGCGGCGTCACCGAGGCGTTCAAGAACCGGTTCCTGGTCTTCAACGACGGCACGGAGTTCTGGATGGCCCACGTCATCCCGCACGAGTTCACCCACGTGGCGCAGTTCGAGGTGCTCTACGGCGGTTTTTGGAAGTCGGCGCGTCTGCTGAAATCGCCGCTCTATCCGCTCTGGTTCATGGAGGGGCTGTCGGAATACGAGACCGGCGATCTGGACGTCGTGACCGAGGACCTCTACCTCCGGGACGCCGCCACCTCCGGCCGGCTCTATTCGCTTCTGCAACTGCACGGGTTCAGCCACCTCCGGCCGCACGAGGTGACGCTGGGATACAAACAGGGCGGGGCGGCGGTGCGGTTCCTCGCCGAGGAATACGGGCCGGAGAAGGTGGCGGAGACGCTCCACCTCCTGCGGGACCGCTTCGAGGTGCCGTCCATCATCACGGACCTCACCGGCCAGGATTTCCGCGCCTTCGACCGGCGCTACCGGGAATTTCTGGCCGATTATTACGCCCTTCAGTCCGAGGGGACCCGGGAGCCCGAAACCGACGGCCGCCGGCTCACCCCGGACGACCTCCTGCCCGTGTTCAACACCCACCCCGCTTTTTCCCCGGACGGCCGTTTTGTGGCCTACCTCACCGACCGGAACGCCGCCCAGGAGGTGGCGCTGTACGACGTGAAGGCCGGCACGCATCGTTCGCTGGCCGGCCGCCAGTGGAACCGCGTGGAGAACATCCACGCCGACGGCCGGGCCGTGTCCTTTTCCGCCGACGGCCGCTGGCTGGCCTTCGTCGGCGAGAAGACCCAGCGCGATTACCTCTACCTCTACGACGTGAAGCGCGACCGGCTCCGCCGCGTCCGCACGCCCTTCGAACAGGTCCGTTCCCCCGTGTTTCACCCGTCGGAACCCCGCCTGGCGCTGGTGGGGATGAAGGACGGAACCAACGACCTTTACGAGGTGACCCCGCGCGGGAAGGTGCTCCGCCGCCTGACGGATTCCCCGGCCGACGAGTCCGCCCCGGCCTATTCGCCCGACGGGAAAATGATGGTCTATTCCGCCGAGACGGCGGCCGCCGGGCCGCACGGCGCCCCGGCCCGCGATCTGGCGGCGCTGAACCTGGCCACCCTTTCCACCGCCGCCCTGACCCACCTGCCCTGGAACGAGACCTCGCCGGTGTTCACCCCGGACGGCCGCGCCGTGGTGTTCGTGGGCGAGGCGGACGGCATCCCCAACCTTTACCGGCTGGATCTGCCGGGCGGCGCGGTGAGCCGGCTCACCCGGGTGATCGGCGGGAATTTCTCGCCGGACATCTCCCGCGCGGACAACACCATCGTCTTTTCCTCCTACCGGCGCGGTTCGCAAAACCTCTACCTCGGGGACGAAACCCTCTGGAGCCCCTCCGCTCCGAAGGAGCCGATCGCCTCCTCCCAGCCCGCCTCCGCGAACTGGGCCGCGCTGGCGGGGGGAACGCCCTCGCCGGGTTCTCCCGCCGCGTCGCCGGCCCCCGGGCGTGAACCCGCGCCGCCGGAAACGGCCGTCGGGCCGTTTCAAACCTCGACGCTTTTCGTCGGGGCGGACCGGCCGTACCGGTTCCGGGCGTCCACCGACCTGTTCTACCCGCTCTTCTTCTATTCCTCCACCGACGGCCTTTTCCTGGCCACCTACTGGCAGGCCTCCGAATATCTCGGCAACCACCAGCTGCAGACGGCGTTTCAATATTCTTCCGGGAACGATTTCCTCGATTATCAGGCGCAGTACGTCTACGCCCGTTTCCGGCCGCAGTTTTTCCTGCTGGCGGGGGGACAGAACTATTTCCGCGATTTCGCCGAGACCGAGTTCCGCAAGGAGACGGAACAGGCCGTCGGCGTCAGCTATCCCCTGGACCGGTTCAACCGCACGGAGGCGGTGGCGGGGTCGGTCTTCAAGGAGGACCGGTACGAGGACTTTCCGGAATTCAACGCCCGGGAACGGGAGAACTTTTCGGCGGTGAGTTTCGTGCGGGACACCACCACCGGCCGCTATCTCGCCACCACCGCCGGCCGGCGGTTCCGCGCCACCTACCAGGTGGCCCGGCCCGTCTTCGGCGGCGACCGCGACTATCGCACCCAGGTTTTCGAATACCACAATTTCTCTCCCACCGGCGGGGAGAGCGCGCTGGCGTTCCGCGGACTCGGCGGCGTCAGCGTGGGCGACAGCCCCCAGCTCCTGCGGCTCGGCGGGGTGGACCGGCTCCGCGGCTTCTCCCGCAACGACGACGAGAACCATTCCTCCCGGTTCCTGCTGACCAACCTGGAGTGGCGCGTGCTCCTGAAATATCTGGACGTCCGCACCGGGTTCATCTTCCCCGATTTTTACTTCAAGGCGGTGTACGGCGCGGTGTTCACCGACAACGGCTACGCCTGGGACCGTTCCTCCGACCTGAACTCCCTTCAGGCCGGGCGGATCAAAAACTCCGTGGGCGCCGGGCTCCGCGTGCCCATGTTCATCATGCAGACGTACGTGCTGAACCTCTCCCTCGACGTGGCCAAGCGCACCGACGCCTCCTCCTGGGTGTGGTATTTCTCCCTCGGCCCGGTGTTCTAGGGGGCGGTGGAGTCGACGGCGGCCGATGGCCCGGACTCCGTCCGGCTCCCTTCAAATGGAGGTTGGGACGGGCGATCGGCGAACCGCGGGTTCGTCCCTTGACAGGGATTCCGCCGATATAGGACAATGAATTTATGACCAAGAAGATGAAGACGCCGCCTCCGGCGGTCCACCCGCGCCCGGTCTCGCTGTCGGAACCGATCCTCTCCAAGCGGGGGAAGATCGTCATCGCCGCCGGCATCGTGACGGCGGCCGTCGGTTTTTTCCTCGTCACGTTCACCGATCCCGCCGGACAGAACTGGGCCAGCAACCTCTGCCCGTTCGTCATCCTCGGCGGGTACGCCCTCATCGGCGTGGGCATCGTTGTGCCGGATCCCGCCCCGCCGTCGTCCCCCCCGAACCCGCCTCTCCCTCAGCGATAGGAATTGTCGACGGGTATCAGCGTTCCGTCGCGGGCCGCGCCAAAACGATCTTTTCGCCCAAGGAAGTTCTTTAGAGGTATAATTCAGCCGATGAACAGAAAAAAATCAGTCCATCGAGAAGCGATGCCGCCGTCACGGCTCTTTCACGCGAAGAAGGCCGCGCGCTGGATGGCCTTGTGGGTTTTCGCCCTGAATGCGCTCCTCCCGGGCGAGGCAAGGGCGCCCATCGACACGGTCTTCTCCCGGGCCGACCGGCCCGCTTGGACGGCCGGCGCGTTGGAAAAACATCCGTACGTTTTTCAAAGAGTCATAAGGAATTATTTTTTTGCATCACGCCTTTCTTCCCGTCGGGCCACCCGGCAGGAAAGAGGCGTTCTGGACACCTTTGTCCGCGGGCAGAAGGGGGAAGGTTCCGCCATGGGCCGTCAGCGGTTCATGTTTCGCGCGGTCCTCTTCTTCTACCCGCTGACCCGCTTGCTCGCTCCTCCCGGCGCCGACTCAGACCAACCTCTCGGCTGACAAGCCGACTTCCCCACACCGCGCCCCCGTTCCGTCGGGGGAAACACGCCGCCTCTCCTCCTCCGGCGGGCATCCGGACATTTTAACGAGAAAAAAGAAGAACGGAATCGGGCCATGAAAAATGTCCCATCGAAGAAACATCTGATGGACCATATCGGCGACCTCCAAAAGGAGCTTTTCGACAAGGAAGGGCTGAAATTGGAGGTGGAGTGGCTTGAACAGGCCCTGAGGAAACGCACGCGGCTCCTGGGGGAACGGGCCAAGGAGTTGGGCTGTATCGTGCGGGCGCTGAAGACGTTGCGCGATCCGCGCCTTCCCGTCGAACAGAAAATGCAGGAGCTGGTCGATTTCCTTCCCCGGGCGTGGCAATATCCGCAAAACGCCGGCGCGCGCATACAGGTCCTCAAGAGGACGTTCAAAACGGCGAATTATTCGGAAACGCCGTGGAGACAAAAGTGCGACATCGTCGTTGACGGGAAACCGCAGGGGTTTGCGGAGGTGGCGTATCTGTGCGAAAAACCGGAAGCGGAGGAGGGGCCGTTCTTGAGGGAGGAACGGATGTTGCTGGACGTCGTCTGCGGATGCGTGGGAATGTATTTGGAACGAGACAGCGGCGCGTTGTTGCCGCCGGACCGGGCGGGAGATGTTCCGTACGCCTAAGATGAAGAAAGACGAGGAGGAGACCATGTCGACGAGAGACATCTATCTGACGGATTTTGACGCCAAGCGGCTGAACGATCTTCTGCTGGGCGGCCAGGGCGTCAACCCGATGGACGAAAAACACGTGCGCGAGCTGAAAAAGGAGATCGACCGGGGACACATCGTGCCGTCGAAGGACATCCCGCGGGATGTGATCACCATGAACACGAAGGCGAAAGTGAGGGATTTGGTGACGGGCGAGGAGTTCGTCTATACGCTCGTCTATCCGAAAGACGCCGACATCCGGGAGGGGAAGATATCGGTGTTGGCCCCCGTGGGAACGGCCCTTTTGGGTTTCCGCGCCGGCGATGAGATCGAATGGATGGTGCAAGGCGTTCCGCGCCGCCTGAAGGTCAAAGAGATCGTGTATCAGCCCGAGGCCGCGGGAAATTTCCATCTGTAATATCCGGGAAGAGGCCGAACGGTGTTGATACAATTGATGATGCGGCAGATGATGGAGAAATCCAAAAAGCTCGCGTCCCGGTCCGGCGGCGGAGGGCCTTCGGGACCGGGGCCGTCCATGTCTCCGGCGTTGCGATGGGGGTTGATTGTCCTGGCCGTGTTGGTCGCCGGTTTTTTGTTCGCCGTGGCGTTGAGGTTGATCTGAGCGGAAGGTCCTCGCCCGTCTGAAAGCGAAGGGCGTTCCGGAGTCTCCTCGGAGGAGAGCGCATGAGCATTGAGCAGATCGTCATCCTGGCGGCCGTCGCGCTGGTCGCCAGCGTGATGCTGAGCAAGGTCTCCGAACGTTTCGGAGTTCCCGCGCTTTTGCTCTTCCTCGGCCTCGGCATGCTGGCCGGCTCGGACGGGCCCGGGGGCGTCTACTTCGACAACGCCCGGCTCAGCCAGGCGCTGGGCACCGTGGCCTTGGCCTACATCCTCTTCGCCGGCGGACTGGAGACCGACGTCCGTTCCATGCGGACGGTGCTGAAATCCGCCCTCTCCCTGTCCACGCTGGGGGTGTTCGTCACGGCCCTGGTCACGGGGGCGTGCGCGAAATGGGCGTTGGGGCTTTCCTGGCTGGAAGGTTTCTTGATCGGCTCCATCGTGTCCTCGACGGACGCGGCGGCCGTGTTCGCGGTGCTCCGCTCCAAGAACGTGGGTCTCAAGGAGCCGCTGCGGCCGTTTCTTGAACTGGAGTCCGGCAGCAACGATCCCATGGCCGTGTTCCTGACCATCGGGTTCATCGGGTTGATCAAAAACCCGGACCGGTCGATGGCGTCGATGGTGCCGCTGTTCTTCCAGCAGATGGTCCTGGGCTTGTTGTTCGGCTACGTGATGAGCAAGCTTTTCATCTGGGTCATCAACCGGATCAAGTTGGACTACGAAGGGCTCTACCCGGTGCTCTGCCTGGGATGGGTCCTTCTGATCTACGGGTTCACGGCCGCCGCGGGCGGCAGCGGGTTCCTCGCCGTGTACATCGCCGGGATCATTCTGGGGAATTTCACCTTTTCGCATAAAAAGAGTCTGATGCGTTTCCAGGACGGGATCGCGTGGCTCATGCAGATCGTCATGTTTTTCACGTTGGGGCTCCTGGTCTTTCCGAAACAGTTGATCGCCGTCGCCGGACAGGGACTCCTGATGTCCTTCCTGTTGATCGCGGTGGGCCGTCCGGTCAGCGTGTTCCTCGGGTTGGCGTTGTCGCGCTTCAACCTGAGAGAAAAACTTTTGATTTCGTGGGTCGGTCTCCGCGGTTCCGTGCCGATCGTCCTGGCGACGTTCCCCCTGCAGGCCGGTCTGGACCAGAACCATTTCATCTTCAACCTGGTGTTCTTCATCGTCATCACCTCGGTCCTCCTGCAGGGGACGACCATCCCGCTGTTCGCGCGCTGGCTGGGGGTGGACGCCCCTCTGGTAAGAAAACGCCGCTATCCGATCGATTTCGAGGATTCGGAAAACACGGACATGCAGCTCGTGGATTTCATCGTCCCCTACGGGGCCAAGGCGGCCGGTCAACCTATTCTCAAGCTGGGGCTGCCCAAGGACAGTCTCATCACGCTGGTCAGCCGGAACGAGGAGTTCATCATGCCGAGCGGCGAGACGGTGCTGGAGGAGGGGGACGTTCTGCTGATGCTCGTCAATAAGACCTCCCTGCCGGCGGTTCGGCGGATATTGGAAGCGCGTTAGACGGTCGTCTTCGCGGGAAAGGAACAAAAGACACATGGACCATTCATCCGTAACGCTTCTCACCGACATCGCGCTCGGCATCATCTTTGCGGCGCTGGCCGCCCACGCGATCCGGCTGTTCCGGCAGCCGCTGATTTTGGGATACGTCCTCGGCGGCGTCCTGTTGGGGAGCCATTTCGGCTTCGGACTGGTCACCAACGAACAGAGCATCGAACTTATTTCCGAGATCGGATTGATCCTTCTTCTTTTCATCATCGGACTGGAGATCAACCTGCGCGACCTGGTGAAGATGGGGCGGTCCATGTTCACCCTGGGCATCGTCCAGTTCGCGGCGTGTGTCCTGCTGGGGCTCGCTTTTTTCAGGCCGATGGGCCACGGGCTGGGGGACGGGAATTTCGATCTGTTGTACCTGGCGGTGGCGTTGGCGCTGAGTTCGACGCTCATCGTGGTGAAGCTGCTGCACGACAAGTTCGAGATCCATACCGTTTCCGGCCGTTTGACGGTCGGCGTGCTGGTGCTTCAGGACATCTGGGCCATCGCGTTCATGGCTTTTCAGCCGAACCTGTTGGATCCGCAGCTGGCCAGCATCGTCAAATCGTTGGGGCTGGGCGCCGTCCTGCTCCTGGCCTCCTTCGCCGCCAGCCGCCATCTCCTGAGCCGTCTTTTCCAGTCCGCCAACAAAAGCCCGGAACTCGTCCTCATCACGTCCATGGCGTGGTGTTTCGCGGTGTCCGGCCTGGCCGAGCGCGCCGGTCTTTCCAAAGAGATGGGGGCCTTGATCGCGGGCATGAGCATCGCCGCTTTCCCGTACGGGGCGGACGTCATCGCCAAGGTCTCCGGCGTGCGCGATTTCTTCGTCACGCTGTTCTTCGTGTCGCTGGGCATCAAAGTGCCGGCGCCCACCTGGCAGGTCGCGGGGACCTCTTTCCTGGTGGCCGGGTTCGTCGTGTTGACGCGGCTCCTTTCCGTCGTGCCGACGCTCTATCTCCTGGGGAGCGGCCTGCGCAACGGTTTGGTGACGGCGTTGAACCTGTCCCAGATCAGCGAGTTCTCCCTGGTGATCCTGAGCCTGGGCGCCGGATACGGACACATTTCCGACGGTCTTTCTTCCACGGTGTTGTCGGCCATGCTGATGACGTCGATTTTGGCCACCTACATCATCAAATACAACGATGCCTTGTCCCGCCGGCTGATGCGGGCGTTGGCCTGGGCCGGCGTTCGGGAAAGGCACGGCCACAGAGAGGGGTCCCTTCCCGATCCTTCCACCAAGAAGGACATCGTCCTGCTGGGTTGTTTTCGGGCCGGGAAGGCGCTTCTGGAGACCATCGAGGAACGCGCTCCCCATTTGAAAGAGCGCGTGCTGGTGGTGGACTACAACGAGGCGCTGAAGGGGGACTTGGAATCGCGGGGCTTCCAGTGGGCCTACGGCGATCTGGCCCATCCGGAGACGCTCCAGCATCTGGGCATTGACCGGGCCGCCTTCATCATCTGTTCCCTCTCGGATACGTTTCTCAAGGGGATCACCAATCGGCGGCTGATGAAGCATCTCCGGCACATGGCGCCGGCCGCCCGGCTCATCATGTCGGCGGAAGAAAAACACGAGGCGGAAATCCTCCGGCGCGAAGGCGCGCAGCACGTCATCGTCGTCGGGAAACTTTCCGGCATGCATATCTTCGAAAAACTCACGGAGAACCTGGGCAAACGGGCGACGTTTCCCTAGAGGCGGTCGTCGGGGAAGGGGGGTGGCGTTCCGGCGCGGGCCGATTTTCGGCCGGCGCCGTTGTTATTTCAGGGGAGGACGGACGGGGAGAAGGAAAGATCAGTTCCCGGATTTTTCCGGGATGGGGAGGGTGAACCAGAAACAGCTGCCCCGGCCGACGCCGTCGGAGTTGACGCCGATCTCGCCGCCGTGGGCCTGGATGATCTCCTTGGCGATGGCCAGCCCCAGGCCGATGCCGTCGCGCTTGGAGGCGTGCGACTCCACCTGGTAGAACTGTTCGAAGATGCGGGGCAGGTCGCCGGGCGGGATGCCCTCGCCGGAGTCGATCACCTGCAGCCGCACGTCGCTTTTCTGCGTCTCCGCCCGCACCTTGACGCTGCCGCCCTCGGGGGTGTGTTTGAAGGCGTTGGAGACGAGGTTGGTGAGCACCTGGTCGATGCGGCGCTTGTCCATGAGGAGTTCCGGCAGGGCGGCCGGGTCCGCCTCCACCTGAAAAACGATCTTCCGCTGTTCGGCGAGAGAGGCCATGCGGTTGCCGACCGCCTCCACCAATTCGACGATGGATCCGGACGTTTTTTCCACCCGCAGTTTTCCCGCCTCGATGCTGACGAAATCCATCAGGTCGCTGATGAGCCCGGCGAGATGGTCCGTCTCGTGGGCGATGATCTTGAGGAAGTGCTGCTGCTGTTCCGACGGAAGGGTCTTTTGCATGGTGAGCACCTGCGCGTAGCCCTTGATGGAGGTGAGCGGAGTGCGCAGGTCGTGCGTGACGATGGAGAGGAAGCGCGACTTCAGGTCGTTGAGTCGGTTGAGCTGGTGGTTGGCCTTCTGGAGGTCCGCCACCAGGGCCTTGATCTCCAGGGCGAGGCGGCGTTTTTCCAGGGCCTTGCCGAGGGAGCGCTTGAGGTGGTTGGTGTCCACGGGTTTGATGAGGTAATCGTACACGTCGGCCTGGATGGCTTTCACGGCCATGTCCAGGGAGGCGTGGGCCGTCATGAGGATGACGTTGAGGTCGGGGTCGATCTGGCGGAGTTCGCGCGACAGGGTGAGGCCGGTCATGTCGCCCAGTTGGAAGTCCACCAGCGCCACGTGGTATTCCTTGCTCTTCATGGCGGCGACGGCGGTCGTCCCCGACGGGTAGCCGTCCACTTCGTAGCCGTGCTCGGTGAGGATGTCCACCACGAAATCGAGGATGTTGGGTTCGTCGTCCACCACGAGGATCCGTTCGGTGGGGGGCCTGTCGGTTTCGGCCCGGGCGTGGGATTCCTGGAGGCGGTCGAGCAGATACGGCACCCCGTGGGGCGCGGGGACGGCCACCCAGCCGCTGGAATGCACCGCGGTGCGGGAGGCCTCGTCGAGCGGCTGGTCGCAGACCACCAGCAGGCGCGCGTCGGGACGGTCGTGTCCCGCGTCGCGCAGGAACGCCCCGAGGGACGTTTCCGTGCGGGGTACGCGCAGGACCGCCAGGGCCTTCGGATTTTTGGCCAGCGCCTCGGCCACCGCCGGCAGCGTGGCGGCGGTGACGGTGTCGGCTTTCTTGAAGAACGGGCGGATTTCGGCGAAATTTTTCCCGGCGGGCGGGTCGGGCGGATCGAAGAGGATCGTCGGCTGTTTCGGCAAGAGTTCCTTCAGCTGTTCCAGCTTGTCCACCGGGTACGGCGGATAGAGCACGAACCAGCCCGCGGCGCCGTTGAGCATATCCTGAAGCCCCTCCTCCGGCGTTTTGCCCATCAGGAAAGAGAAAAAGGCCGTGGGCTGGCGGAGTTTGGTGTCCTGGAATATCTGCCAGGTCTGTTTTTCCGTGAGGTCCATGTCCAGGATGTGGCCGTGGAACGGGTAGCGTTGGGAAAGTTGGGCGAACTCGTTGAGGCCCGGCGCGACGGTGAGCGTCACGGCCGAGGACACGGGGGTGTCGTAGATCCTTTCCAGGACCTCGGCGCGGTTCGAGAGGATGAGGACGTGTTTGGGTTTGGCCATGGGTTCAGCGATTCTTGCGCGGCAAGAGTTCCGGGGGCCGCGTATAGTTACTATATTCCACTCTAAAAACGGACGCCGACTTGACGGAAATTGAGCAAAGAAATATAATATATTTGATACGAAAAAACAACTTATTTTGGGGTTTCGAGCCGGAAGCGGCGGCTGTTTTTCCGGCGTGGGCGAGTGGCTCCGCCGGTGAACGTTTTTAAGGAGGACTCGGCGCTCGGGTCGGTGGATTCATCGACAAGGCGCTTTTCCGAATGACCATGCCCGCGACCTCAACCCGCCCCGCCGCTCCGGTGGACACGATGCCGGAACCGGTTTCTCCCCGCGTCCTCTTTTTTTCCCCGGTGCGCTCCGTCTCCGATGCGGTGGGGGGGATGTTGCAGGCGGCGGGATGTCAGGTGGCTTTCTGCGATTCGGAAAGCCTCCTGCCGGACTGCCTGGCCGCGGGGCCCTGGGACATTTTCTTCGGCGACGCGCCGCCCGCCTTCTTCCCCGCTTTTTTCGACAAGGTCGCCTCGGTTTTCCCGGCGGCGCGGGGATGGCTCCTCCTGCCGGACGGCGTGGAGGCGAAGTCCGCCGAAAAGACGTTCGAACGTTCGGAACGGCGGTTTCGGCTCTTTGAAAGACCGGTGACGCTGAACGCCCTGTTGCGGGCCCTGGAGGAGGACACCGGGGTGGGCCGGGAAGGCGCGGTGCCGGACGAGGCGCGCGTCCTGATCGTGGACGCGGACCCGGTGTTCTGCGAGACCCTGCTGGATTTCCTCGCCACGGAGGGCTATCGCGGCCGCACGGCGCGGTCCGGGCGGGAGGCCATCGACGAGTTTCGCCGCCAGTTCTACCACATCATCCTGCTCGATTCCCGCCGGGACGACATGTCGGTGGAGGAACTGGCGCGCCGGCTGCACGAGGTGAACCCGCACGCCATGGTGATCGAGATGGCGGATTTCGCCTCGCTCGACCGCGTGCTGCACGCCATGCGGGCCGACGTGCACGATTATCTCCTGAAGCCGCTCGATCCGCTGGCCCTCCGTCGGACCCTGCACAACGCGCTGGAGAAACAGAAGTTGGGGCTGGAGATACAGTCGCTCCTGGGCCGCCTCTCCCGCGCCAACCGCGACCTGGTCCGCGTCAACGAGTTGAAGAACCAGTTTTTGCGCATCGTGAGCCACGACCTGCGCACCCCGCTCACCGCCGTGAAGGGATACGCCCAGGCCTTGAAGGCCGGCATGATCCCACCGGCCAAATACGAACGGTGTTTCGGCACCATGTCCCGGGAGTGCGAAAACCTCGAACACCTCATCGGCGACCTGGTGGATTTCGTCAGCATCGAGGCGGGGAAGATGCGCCTGGAAAAGGCGCCCACCGACGTGCATTCGCTGTTCGAGGGGATCGTGGAGCGGTTCCGGGACATCATGGAAGGAAAGAAGATCCGCTACCGCGTGGAGGGTTTTGAACGGACCTACCCGCCGGTGTCGGCGGACCCGCGGCGGATGGACCAGGTGCTGAGCAACCTGGTGGGGAACGCCGCCAAGCACACGCCCGAGGGCAAGAGCGTCACGGTGCAGTT
This sequence comes from Elusimicrobiota bacterium, assembly GCA_022703335.1. Taxonomy (GTDB): domain Bacteria; phylum Elusimicrobiota; class Elusimicrobia; order FEN-1173; family FEN-1173; genus JAKLDV01. The sequence continues at coordinate 1,590 of JAKLDV010000037.1, read as the reverse complement.
CCGCCGCGCCGGCGATTTCCTCGAGGTGCGCGTGGTCGACACGGGCGAGGGCATCTCGCCGGAACACGCCGGCCGGGTGTTCGATCAGTTCTATCAGGCCGGACCGGCCATGGTGCAGAAGGAAGGGCTGGGCCTGGGGCTGGCCATCGCCAAGGAGATCGTGGGACGACACGGAGGGAAAATAGGGGTGCACAGCGACGGGTTGGGCGAAGGGACGACGTTCTGGTTCACGCTGCCGTTCATGCCGGCGGCGAAGGGGAAATCCGCCGGAGGGACGCTGTGACGGCCCGCATCCTCATCGCGGAGGACGATCCGAACATTTTGAATTTACTCTATGTTTTTCTGTCGCAACAAGGGTATACTGTAGAGAAGGCCACGGACGGACGGGAGGCCTTGCGCCTGGCGGCGGCGATCACGCCGGATTTGCTCATCACCGACGTGATGATGCCCCACATGAACGGTTATCAGCTGGTGAACGCCATCGTCTACGAGCGGGTGGACATCCCCACGCCGAAGATCATCATGCTCACCTCGCGCACCGATCCGTCCGACGTTCAGCGGGGCCTGGACGTGGGGGTGGATATGTACATCCCCAAACCGTTCGACATCGCCGAGGTGACGGCGCGGGTGGCGGAGCTGCTTTCCGAGGGCAAGGCGAAAAAGGACTGACGCATGCGAAAACTGAAGATTTTCTGGATGAACCACTGGGTCAAGATCGTGGTGACGTTCCTGATCGTCGCCATGGTCATCCTGACCATCCTGGGGCTGGCCTCCCTGGAGTCGTTCTATCGCAACCTCACCCTGGCCACCATCCCGCTGCAACTCCTGCTCACCGCGCTGAACGCCGCGGTGTTCGTCTATTTCTACATGTCGGTCACCAAAGGGTCCTTCGGAAAACTTCGGAAGAACATCTCGGTGAAGGCGGAGAACGTGCACATCTCCTTCAAGGACGTCATCGGCCTGGAGAACGCCAAGAAGGAGGCCATGGAGGTGGTCCAGCTTCTGCGCGACCGCGCCCGGCTGAAGGCCATCGGGGGACGCATCATCAAGGGCATCCTGCTGGTGGGCCCGCCGGGCACCGGGAAGACCCTCTTGGCCAAGGCCATCGCCTCCGAGGCGGGCATCCCGTTCCTGAGCATGGCCGGCAGCGAGTTCGTGGAGGTGTTCGTCGGCGTGGGGGCCAGCCGCATCCGGTCCCTCTTCAACCAGGCGCGCCAGCTGGCCTACGCCCACGGCGCGTCCATCGTTTTCATCGACGAGCTCGACGTCATCGGCCGCGGCCGGCAGTTCGACGCGTTCGGCGGCGCGCAGGAGACCAACAGCACCCAGAACCAGCTGCTGGTGGAGATGGACGGCCTGGACTCGTCGGCCAACGTGATAGTCTTCGGCGCCACCAACGCCGTGGAGAACGTCCTGGACGAGGCCCTGCTGCGCCCGGGCCGCTTCGACCGCAAGATCTTCGTGGACAAGCCCAATCTCGCCGAGCGCGAGAAACTGTTCGCCCATTACCTGGGCAAGGTCAGCTACGACGCCGCGGTGGACCTGGGGCGGCTGGCCCGCAAGGCGGTGGGCAACTCGCCGGCCGACATC
>JAKLDV010000036.1 GCA_022703335.1 Elusimicrobiota bacterium | reverse complement strand
CCTCCACCGAAGTCACCTCGCCGGACCGCCAACGCTGCAGAATGTCCATGACATTCACATAGCCCACGAACGCACCGTCCCTTGTCACGGGGACACGACTTCGACCGGTTTCGACAAGGAGGTCCACGAAAAGCTCATCCCCTCGGTGCTTCTTTCGGACCTCCAGGGCGACCACATCCACGTTTTCTTTTTTCTGGCATATATCCGCGGCCGTCTTTTGCGGCAACGCCAAAACCCGGCGCATCATCTCGCTGGCATCGAAAGGAACTTCCCCGGAAACCTGCGATTCCCCGATGATGTGCTGAAATTCCTCCAAACTCACGACGGTCAACTGCCCTGCGGGAGAAAACTGCAACCGCGGGGCTGCTTTTTCAATCAACCAGTTGAGGGGGGCGAACAGAAATGTCAAGTAGTGCGTCAGTGCGCCGAAAATCGGCACTATCCAAGGAGCCACCTTCTCCCGCAGCGCACGACCAATGATTTTGGGCGCGATTTCCCCGAAAACCAAAAGAAGGCCGGTCACTACAAACCACACCACCGCTTCCACCACCCCCAGCGGGATGCCGCCCCAATCGAAATGTCGCACCATGGCGGCCGAGAGACTCGAAATCGCGATGAGCGTAATGTTGCTCAAAAACATGAGGGTGAAAATGAGCCGGTGTGGTTTCGCGAGCCATTCGCTGAAATACGCCGTCAGGGCCGGATGAAAAACGATCAACCGTTTCATCCGGAGCGTTGAGAGGGAAATAATGGCCGCCTCCGCCACCGATATGAATGCGGCGGCCAGAAACAAAAAAAGGAGGACGATCAAACTCATCCCAATCATATCTGCGGGAACGCGTCGCCGAAACCGAGACGACGGACGATTCCTTCCTGTCTCCGCCACATTTTCTTTTTCTCGACAGGGACATAGTCGGTAAATCCCAGAAGGTGAAGCGTGCCGTGCACGAGGAGCCTCACCGCCTCCTCTTCGACGGAAACGTGAAAACGCCGGGCATTGTATCGAGCCCGTCCCACACAGACGAAGAGGTCGCCCGAAACCGCCGGCGATGGAAATTCTTTATCGGCGTCATAGCGGAACGAAATTACGTCGGTGCCACGGTCCGTGGAGCGAAAACGGCGATTGAGGGCCCGAATGCGGGGGGCCGACACCCACACCACGTTCACATCGAGGGGCTCCCGTCGGCCCGCCGAACGGAGCGTCTCGGAAACCGCCCGACGAGCCAGCCGGAGCGGCAGCGGGGCCCGAACGCCCCCCTCGCGCGCGAAGCGGATGTGCCGCAGAGAACGGGCGCGGCCCTTTTTTGACGGTCGGCGCCGGCGGGGAAGACTCAAGTTCTGAAGAGGGAATTGGACGCCGGCGGAGGAAAGAGCTCAGGTTCTTCCGACGCTTCCGGATAGGGGATACGAGAGTGGTAGATGCCCGTCAGCGTATTGACGAAACTTTCGGATATCTCATGCAGGTCCGCCAGGGTCAAAGGGACGCCGTCAAACTGCCCGTCGTTCATTTTGGTGCCGATGATCTTCCCTACCTGGTCTTGCAGGCGCTGGTGCGTGGGGGAGTCGATGGTGCGCACGGAGGCCTCGACGGAATCCGCCAGCATGAGGATGGCCGTCTCCCGGGAATTGGGCTTGGGACCCGGGTAGCGGTATTCCTCGGTGCCGAGATCGTCGAGGTCGGCGCTCTGCTCGATGGCCCGGCGGTAGAAGTATTCGATCCGCGAGGTGCCGTGGTGCATTCGGACGAAATCCACGATGATCTTGTCCAACCCGTACTGCTGGGCCAGGACCATCCCCTCTTTTACATGGGACTGGATCACCAAACGGGACATATTCGGAGGCAGCGGTTCGTGGGGATTCCCCAACGCCCCCTGGTTCTCCACGTAATATTCAGGTTTCACCAGTTTTCCGATGTCGTGGAAATAGGCCCCCACGCGACAAAGAAGACCGTTGGCGCCGACCGCCTCAGCGGCGGGCTCGGCCAGAGACGCCATGATGAGGGAATGATGGTAGGTCCCCGGCGCCTCCAAGCTCATGCGCTTAAGGAGCGGATGATTCACGTCGGCCAGCTCCAGCAATTTGATGTTCGTGAGGCGGGAGAAGAAACTCTCCAGATACGGCAACAGACTCAACGCCAAGAACGAGGAGAGAACCCCTCCCACGGCCCCCCAGAGCAGCGCGAAAAAAATGTTTTGCGCGGGCCAATGGCGCAAAAAACCCAAAACGAGGATGGACAGCACCTGAGCCAGGGAGACCCACAGCCCGGCGCGCGTGACGTCGCGACGCGTGCGGACATAAAGCGCGCGGGCCACCCCGGTCAAACCGCCGAAAAACATCACCAACGTGCCGGTCATGGAAAAATTATCGATGACCCCGAACAGAAGGCTGAGCACGGTGGTGAGGATGATGGCCAGGCGGGGCTGGAGCAGGAGCACGGTCAGGATGGACGTGACCGCCAACGGCATCCCGAAGGGCGACACCCACGGCAGGGAACGGACGATCTGGAACCACAGCTGGATCATCAGCACACTGCCCACCGCCAGAACGCCCAACAGCATGACGGCTTCCTCGTCGTGGAGGATCTCCGGATGGTCGTGCCGGAAATAGAAGATGAACAACACCATGATCATCCCGGTGAAAAGGAATACGGCAACCGCGTTCTGCCACTCCAGGCCGAACTGGAACAACAGAACAACCAAAAGCATCGCCCACACCAGGAGCGCCACCCAGCCGGTGGAGATGCGCACCTCGCGCTTCAACAGCGGCACGCGCTGGAGCCGCGGGGTCTCGCTGTGTTTTTCGGTCCACGAAAGAATCCTCAGAAGCACGTGCCGCAGGGGCGTGCTCAGGTAACGGCCGATCATCGCCGAGATATCCTCCTCATGTCAGGATTTGGCGGGCGAACCATGCCCGCCTTTCCGTCGATTTTCCCAATCGTTGTACGCACGGATGATCTTCTTCACCAACCCGTGCCGAACGATGTCCCCCTCCGTGAACCAAACAAAGCCGATGCCCTCCACGTGTTTGAGGATGCTGGATATCTGCACCAAGCCCGACTGGGACTTATCTTCCAAATCGATCTGCGTGATGTCCCCTGTGATGATCACGCGGGAGCCGTTCCCCATGCGCGTCAAAAACATCTTCATCTGTTCCGGGGTGGTGTTCTGCGCCTCGTCGAGGATGATGAAGGCGTCGTCCAGGGTGCGGCCGCGCATATAGGCCAGCGGGATGATCTCGATGCTCTCCTCGTCGCGCAGAAGACGGAACTCTTCCGGCCCCACCATGCCGTAGAAAGCGTCGTAGAGCGGTTTGAGATACGGGTGGACCTTGGAATAAAAATCGCCCGGCAGGAATCCCAGCTTTTCTCCCGCCTCCACCACGGGACGCGTCAGCACGATGCGGGACACCCGGCCGCTCTTGTACGCGGCCATGGCCGAGGCCACCGCCAAATACGTTTTCCCCGTGCCGGCGGGGCCGATGGCCATCACCATGTCGTGCGTTCGAATGGCCTCCACGTACAGCTTCTGTTGCGGCGTCATCGGCCGGATGGGACGTCCGGTGATGGTCATAAAAATGGCGTCGGGATGCGTCTTCTCGTCGAACGCGTTGGACTCGAGCAAAACCGCCGCCTCCGGCGCCGGAGGCGCGGACGAATGGGGGAGGCGGCGCTTCATCTCCTTCAAGGCCGCCAACGCATGGTCCACCGAACCGGACCGGCCGCGCACCGCGAGCGTAAGCCCCTCCTGGCCGACGCCGGAAGAAGGACGGACGAAGACCTGGACCCCGAAACGCCGCTCCAGTTCTTTCAGATTTTTATCATGCGGACCGAAGAGGAAAACCGCCTCCTCCTGGTCCTGCAAGGCCATGCGTTTGGTCACCATTGGGTGAACTGCCGCCTTTCCTTCCAAAGTTCGCCGTCCGCCTTGGGTTCGGCCGGTTTTTCCGGCTCCGGCGGAGGAGGCGGCGCAGGCGCCGGTTCCACCGCCACCGGTTCCTCGACGGGCGGGGGCGGCGGGGGCAGCATCGGCGGCTCATACACCTGCGCCGTTTCCAACGGCGGAATCACGATCTGCTGTTTCGGGAAAATGACGTTGGGGTCCCGGATCAAATCACGGTTGGCCTCGTAAATCCTCGGCCACAAAAACGGGTCCCCGTAATGCTCCCGGGCCATATTCCAAAGGCAATCGTTGGTCTCCTGCCAAATCCAAACCCGCTGATATTTCGCCGACCGCGAAACAGGCGGGGAGAGGAAGGACACCTCGACCCCGGCGGGCCGCATGCCGGGAAGGGAATGCGCATCCACCGCGGGACGCGTCTCTTCGGGCAGGGGAACGGGAGACGCCGCCTCGTCCTCCACCGTCACGGGTCGCTCCTCCACCAAAGGCGACGCCGGTTTCCGGCCGCCCGCCCAAGAAGCGGCGTTCGCCAGGACACAACAAAACGAAACAGCAACGACCTTCGTCGAAAAAATCATCGGTTTCCGTTCATTCCCCACAAACGCCCGTCAAGCCGCCGGTTTTGTCTCGCCCGGCGGCGAAGTCTCTTTTTTCTTCCCGACGACCGCCGCCGAAAGTTTCAGCCCCACTTCTTTCAACTGCAACTCGTCGACCGCCGACGGCGCGCCGCTCATGGGGTCCGTCCCCTTCTGCGTCTTGGGGTAGGCCATCACGTCGCGGATGGAATCCTCTCCCGCCAGCAGGGCCACAAACCGGTCCAGTCCCAGGGCGATGCCGCCGTGCGGCGGCGCGCCAAACTCCAGCGCTTCCAGAAGGAACCCGAACTTGGCGCGGGCGGCTTCCGGAGAGATGTTCAAAATCTCGAAGATCTTCCCCTGCAGACGGCTGCGGTGGATACGCAAGCTGCCGCCGCCGAGTTCGGTGCCGTTCAACACCAGATCGTAGGCGCGGGATTTGAACGTCCCGAGAGCCCGTTTGACGCCGTCCCCGGAACCATCCTGAAGCTTCTCCTCCGCCTCCGGCGAAGGCCGGGTAAACGGATGGTGCACGCTGTTCCACTTTTTATCCTGCTCGCTGTATTCAAAAAGCGGAAAGTCCACCACCCAGCAGAACTTATAGACGTCCTGCGTTTTGCTCAGGCCCGCCCGTTTCGCCAGTTCCACCCGAAGGGCTCCCAGATACGTCGACACCACGGCGGCCTGATCCGCGCCGAAGAACACGATGTCCCCGGGCGCGGCCGCCACGGCCTTCTGCAGGCCGGCGAGTTCGTCCGACGTGAAAAATTTCGTAATGGAGGACTCCGGCCCCTTGTCGGTCACCTTCACCCAGGCCAGCCCCTTGGCGCCGAACCCTTTGACCCACTCCGTCAACTTGTCGATCTCCATGCGCGACATGGCCGCGCCGCCCTTGAAACACAACGCGCGCACCACCCCGCCGGCCGCCAGCACGCCGGAGAAAACCTTGAAACCCGTCTTCTGGAACACAGCCGACACGTCCGTGATCTCCATGGCGTAGCGGAGATCGGGCTTGTCCGAACCGAAACGGCTCTGGGCTTCGTCGTATGAAAGGCGCGGGAACGGCGCAGGAATGTCTTTCCCCAGGGCTTCCTTGAAAACCGCCTTCACCAATCCCTCGATGAGCGTGATGATGTCCTCTTCCTCGATGAACGACATCTCGATGTCGATCTGGGTGAACTCCGGCTGGCGGTCGGCGCGCAGGTCCTCGTCGCGGAAACAGCGGGCGATCTGATAATAGCGGTCGAACCCGGCCACCATAAAAAGCTGTTTGTAAAGCTGGGGCGATTGAGGCAAGGCATAGAACTGCCCCTGCGAGAGGCGGGACGGCACGAGGAAATCGCGGGCGCCTTCCGGCGTGGATTTTCCGAGAAAGGGCGTCTCCAGCTCCAGAAATCCGTTTTTCACCAGATAGTCGCGCGATATCTGGGTGATGCGGTGCCTCAACAAAAGATTCTTTTGCAGAGGGGGCCGGCGCAGGTCCAGATATCGGTAGCGCAGCCGCACGTCCTCGCTGGCGTTGGAATATTCGGAGATCTCGAACGGCGGCGTCTTGCAGTCGTTGAACACGCTCACCGTCTCTGCCCACACCTCCACCGCGCCCGTGGGCAGGTGGGGGTTCTCCGTGCCGGCGGGACGGAGGCGCACCTCGCCTTGCACCTCCAGCACGTATTCGGAGCGAAGGCCTTCGCCCTGCTTGAATACTTCCGGGCGGTCGGGGTGAAAAACAAGCTGAACGAGTCCCTCGCGGTCGCGCAGGTCCACGAACACCACGCCGCCGTGGTCGCGGCGGTTGTGCACCCAGCCGCACAAGGTGATCTTCTGCCCGACGTGTTCTTTTCGTACCGCCCCGCAATAAACCGTGCGTTTCATGGAGAATTCTTCTCGCTTTCCGAAGGTATTGACAAATTTTCCGAATACAACTTATCCACAAATCGGGCGATGGCTTCATCGTCGGACCCGGCGATGTCCAATTCAACCTGGGTTTTGGCTTTTAAATTTTTGAGCGCCACCTTGCCCCGGGACATTTCGTCCTCGCCGATGATCAAAACATAGTCCGCGTTCCACGAATCGGCGAACCGGAATTGAGACTTCAAACTCTTGTTCAACTGTCCGAGCTCGACCTTGGCTGCCTGAAACAACAGGCGGGAATATCGAGGAGGCCGCCGTATGGCGGAAGCGAGTCGAATGGCCATCGTCGATGTCTGAACCCCGGTAAACGCCACATAAATCTTCACCGAGGGTTCCTCCGCCTGTTCCCCCAACGCCATGGCCACCCGATCCATGCCGAGGGCGAAACCAACGGCCGGGACATCCGGACCGCCCAGCGTTTTAACCAGCGAATCATACCGGCCGCCGGCCGCCACCGCATCCTGTGCGCCGATGCCGGGGATCGTCACCTCGAAAACGGTGCGGTTGTAGTAATCCAAACCGCGCACCAGTCGCGGGTTCCGGACGAAATCGAATTTAAAGCTGTTCAAAATCGTCCCCATTTCGGCGTCGTGGATCCGGCACTCCTCGCAGAGGAACTGATCCATGCGCGGGGCATCCGTCAGAGCGGGGCCGTCCACCTTGCAGTCCAAAGCCCGAAGCGGATTCTTCTCCAGCCGCCTCTGGCAATCCTCACATAATTTGTCTTTTTTGCCTGCCAAAAAATTCACCAACGCCTTCCGATAATCCGGCCGGCATTTGGCACAACCGATGGAGTTCAACGTGAAAACGATTTTTTCGGCGCCGGGATGGTTCTTGAACGCCGCCTGGAAAAAATCGCGCACCAGCAAAAGCATCTCGGCATCGGCCGCGGCGGACGGGTTTCCGAAATATTCCGCGCCGATCTGCCAAAACTCACGGTAGCGTCCGGCCTGAGGCCGTTCCGCGCGGAACATGGGGCCCACATAGAACAATTTACGGATACCGCCGGTCTTGTCCCAACTGTGTTCCAGATAGGCCCGCACGATCCCCGCGGTCCCCTCGGGCCGAAGGGCCAGTTTCCGGCCCCCTCTGTCCTCAAACTCGAAGATTTCCTTTTCCACGATGTCCGTGGTTTCGCCGACGGCGCGCTTGAACAGGTCCGTGGTTTCAAAAACGGGGGTGCGGATTTCCTCGTAATTGTAACGCGAAAAGATATCGCGGGCCACCGTTTCGAGACGGTAAAAACGGCGGGCCTCGTTCTCCTTTATGTCGCGCGTGCCGCGCGGTGCCGCGTACCGCATGTTCTTTCTCCTCCGTCTATCCGTTCAAAAATTCCTGCGCCCATCGGAACGCCCGGACAAGCACGTCCTCCGGCGAAGAGCCCTTGTCGTCCCGAAAAACCTCCAGGAGCATCGTCCCCTGGAATTTTTTCAGCTTTTTCAAAATTCGTCCCCAGTCCATGGTCCCCGTCCCCGGCAGGGAGTGGTCGTCGAAGCGGCCGCCGTTGTCGGAAAGATGCGTGGCCGCCAAGCGCGGCAGGGCCTGGTCCAGCATGTCGTAGACGCTGGGCGTCTTCCACAGGTGCGCGTGGGAGGTGTCGAAACACACGCCCGCCCATTCCTCCGGATACGGCTTGACCAAATCCAACAAAACGGCGACGTCGCCGCCGAGATAGTGCGGCAGTAGATTTTCCAGCGCCAGGCGGATCCCCTGCGAACGCAACTCCTCCACCAGCGGAGACAGCACGTCGCGCACGTTCCGCAGGCGGCGCTCCTTCTCGGCGCGGTCGGACAAATTAAATTCCTGCACCGACACGTGCACCACGAGCGTCGAGCCGCCCAACGATTTCAGCGCGCGGCCCGCCCGGCAGAACTCGTCCAGGGTGGCCTTGCGCACGAAGGCGTCCGGGTGAGACGGATCCACGCCGGGCGAATAGGGCGCGTGCATGGAGCAAATCGAAAGACCCAGGGTCTGCAGCGTTTGCCGGAGCCGGTCCAGGGCGGAGGCGTCGTTGTAATCGAAGTGCGGCCTCAATCCCGGCCGGCCGCCCACGCACACCTCCAACCGGCGGAACCCCGCCTTCTGTATCGCCGGCAGGTGTTCGACCAACTCCTGCTCGTAATAAATCCCCGTGGAGATCCCGGCGTCCATTCTTTTTCAGCCCGCCGCCGGCAGACGCTCGTCGGCCAGGTTGTGGCCGCAGAAGGGCTTCCAGCAATAGCCCTTTTCCTGATGAGAAACGCAGTTCAAGTCCGCTTCCGTGTCCAACCCCGTGGCCAGAAGTCCGGCGAACTGCCGGACAAAAAAATTCGCGTGAGTGGCCGGGTCGTATTTCGCCCAGTCCATGTTCCAGTCGAGTTTCTTTTCGTATTTCGACCGGACCAGCCCGGCGATGTGTTTCGGATGCCATCCCCTCTTCATCAGCACGCGCACCAAGGCCTGCAAGTTGGTGGGCTTGAGCAGATGGTCGTTGGGCGTCGCAAGGCAATGCGCCACGCACGGGGGGAGGGACCGGGAATCGAAAAAATCGTATGTCTGGGGCCAGCGTTCCGGCGGATCCTGGGGTTCCGCGTCAAAAGCCAGATGGAACCGATAAAGGGCCGACCGCGTGTAGGAGTCTATCAAATTCACGACGGAATGGGAGACGTCGGGGATGTCGGTGCGGCAGGCGGAAGCCAGTTCGGCCGAGCGTTCGTAATGCCCCCGGCGCGCGAGGATGTCCTCCAGCGCCCACTCCGACCGCCCCTCGCCCGTAATGCGCGGCAGAGCCACCTGGATGGGCACCTGGCGCGCCACGTCTTCCCCCACCTTCCAGACCTGCACCTTGTGTTTCTGATACCCCGAAAAAGGGCAGCGGATGTCCCGCATGTAGAGAGGGTCGCCGTACATGGAGAAATCGAGGGACACCGATTCCCCCGCCCCTCCGACGGCCACGTCCGTAAAGGTCAAAACCGGGGAATCGACCTTTTGCTTTCGCAGTTCCCGCAACACCAGGTGCCCGACGTATTCCATCAGCCGTCCCATGCCGTCGAACGAACGGCCGATGGCCTCGCCGACCACCGCCCGGCGGCGGCCGCGCGGGGTGCGGTATTTATCGCCCAAAGAACCGTTCACCTGCCCCAACCCCTCCAATTTCCGGTGGGCGGCCGAATCCTGCCGGACCCGGAACGTGAAGTGATACCCCTGGCCGGTCAGGATGGCCAGCGGCGTGATGTTGAACCGGTACAACACCTTTTGCACCGCCCGGTAGATGGGCTCTATCTTTTCAAAGATCGCGCGCGGGTGACGGAAAATCTCCCCCGGCCGGCGAGGATTGACGTATTCCAGGTCCAGCACGCCCAAGGTGGACTCATGGTCCCACACCGACCGGAACATGTCGCACCCGCGGTCCAGAATGTCGTCGAACTGTTTCAGGGAGAAAGACTCGAACGGATAGCCGTGGCCGCCGGACTGAAGGGAGGAGCCGTATCCCACCAGATAATGGGCCGTGAACCTGTCGGGGGCCGTGGCGCGGCCGCCGCAATATTCGGCCAACCGTTCCCGCACCGCCGGGTGGGCGTAGAACTCTTCCAGACGGATCATGCGGAAATCGCCGAAATGTCGGATGGGGCGGTTCGAGTCAGCACGCTCTCAGAGGAAGGACACGGATGGCGGAACGGTCAAAAAATCCAGTCGCGAAGCATCTGGACGTTCAAAAGGGTCAGTCGTTTTCCGTCCATCCGAAGGCATCCCAAACGGACGAAGCGGTTGAGGACGCGGGTCACCATCTCCCGGGCGGTGCCGGCCATGTCGGCCAGTTCCTGGTGAGAGATGTCCATATCGATGCGGACCTCCCGCGCCCCTTTTTTGGCGTACCGCTTGGCCAAATCGAGCAGCACCCCGGAGACCCGGCCGACCACGCTGTTGAAAGAGAGCGCCTCGATGTCCCGGTCGGCGCGCCGAAGGCGGTCGCAGAGGGTGCGCAGCAAAACGAAAGCCACCTGGGGCCGGTCTTTCACCAGTTTCTGAAAATCGCGCCGATGGATCGTCAACAAAACCGCCGGGGTGGCGGCCACCGCCCCGGCCGAACGTTCCCCCCGCTCCAACAAAGCCATCTCGCCGAAAAAGTCGCGCGATTCCAGCAACGCGAAGGTCTTGGTCTTGCCCGTGCGGGACATGCTGAAAATCTTCACCACGCCGCTGACCACGATGTAAAGGCAGTCACCCCACGTGTCTTTTGTGAAAATCGTCTCGCCCTTGCGGGCCTCACGCACTTTGGTGATGCGGGCCACCCGCCGAAGATCGGCCTCCCCCAGACAGTGGAAAAGCGGGATTTGCTTAAGAAAGCTGGCGATGTTCATGGGAATCTCCTCCGTTAAGCGACAATTCCGACGCCAAAAGCCGGGCAACGACCCCTCACGACACTTCCTTGACGTTTGATTTTGTTATAAAAGACAATCTGAATTTGTTATGCGCGTGGGTTCCAACGACGGCAGTTTATCATTTTTCCGCCCCATTTGACAAAGCAATTTTATTTCGTTATCGTTATCGGAAAATCGACAGAAAATCAACCCAAAAAAGAATGTCTCCCCTTACCCCCGAATGGGTCCCGCTTCTTAAAAAAACCTTCCTTTTTTCTTCGTTCAGCGAAGACGAATTGGCTGTGGTTCTGGAACAGATGAACCGGCTCTCCCTCCCGAAGGGGGCGGTGTTGTTCCGTGAAGGGGACCCCGGCGACGCGCTCTACCTGATCCTCTCCGGCCGTGTCCGCATCGCCCGGTCGGCCAACGGCGAGGAAAAAACCATCGCCTACCTCGGCCGGAGCGAATGCCTGGGAGAGGCCGCCATCCTCACCGGCGAACCGCGCCTCAGCACCGCCCACGTGGACGCCACCGTGGAACTCCTGGTGCTCTACCGGAAAGATTTCGAACCGCTCCTCCGTTCCATGCCTTCCATGGCCATCCACATCGCCCGGGTCCTCTCGCACCGCCTCCTGGAAGCCGACCGCGAACAGGACGCCGCCTATCCGTCGAAGATCTATCCCCTCATCGGCACCGTGCCTCGGGGCGACATCGTGGTCTTCGCGGTAAACCTGGCGGTCTCCCTCATCCAGCAAACCCGCCGCAAAGTCCTCCTGTTGGACCTGACCGACCAACCCGAGGGCGTCTTCATCAAATCGCTCGGCCTGACGCCGGTGCGCGTGGGGGAGAGTTCCCTGCGGCAGGAAGACCTGCAATCTCCGGCGGTGGTGCAGCGGCTGTCGGTGTATCACCCGTCGGGGTTGGAACTCATGAGCCTTCCCCTGGACCTCATGGAGGGCAAACTCTACGGGTCGATCTATCCGTTCCTCTCCCTGCTGAGGCAGAACTACGACATCACCCTGCTGGCCCTGCCCGCGCGCACCACGCCGCTCACGCGGTCCATCGTGGACGAATCCGACCGGTTGCTGCTCCTGGAGCGCGAAGCCGGGCGCGCCGGCGACGAACTCGACGAGTTCCGTTCCTCCGACAAGACGCTCCCCGTCCGGCTGGTGAAAGATTCCTCGGTGGGCCCCTATGACTCCGTTTTCCAGATTCGCTGGGACGACTCGCTCGGAGAGTCGGCCTTCGCGCAACACACGCCGTTCGTCCTGCGGGACGCCCAGACCCACCGTCAGTTCGACCGCCTGGCGCGAAAACTGGGAAAGATGAGCGTGGGGCTGGCCCTGGGATCGGGGGCGGCCTACGGCTATGCCCTGATCGGCATGTTGCGGGTGATGGAACGCCACGGGGTCTATCCGGACATCCTCTCCGGCACGTCCATCGGCGCGCTGATCGGGGCGTTCTACGCCGCCGGGAAATCGCCCGACGAACTGGAGGAGATCGCCCGCGGCATCACCAAACAGAAGATTCTCTCGCTGGCGGATTTCACGCTCCCCTGGCAAGGCGTCATCATCGGCCGGGAGGTGCACAAGTTCCTCAAGTCGGTCATCGGCGACGTCACGTTCGAAGAGCTCGCCCTGCCGCTCACCTGCGTGGCCACGGACATCGTCTCCGGCGAAGAGGTGGTGTTGAAGACCGGCAAAGTGGCCGATGCCGTGCGCGGGTCGTTGTCGTTGCCGTTCTTCTTCCAGCCCTACTTCCTGGACGGCCGGTTCCTGGTGGACGGCGGCCTGGTGAACCCGGTCCCGTCGTCGGCGGTGGCCGCCATGGGGGCGGACGTCCTGTTGTCCGTCAACCTGACGACGCGGCCGGGCAAGAAACGCATGCCCGGCCGGCGCGACTGGCGTCGGCAGTCCTCGGCCTATTGGAAAGGCCCCAATTTACTGGAGATCGTCTTCAAGACGCTCTCGACGATGCAGTTCGAGGTGGCGCAGGCGCGCGCCGACATTTCACACGCCGTGTTCGAACCGGACCTGTCGAATTACACCTGGATGGAATTTCATCGAGCCGAGGACATCATCAAGGCGGGAGAAGACTACATGGAAGAAAGCATCCTGAAGATCAAGACCCTGCTGCCCTTTTTCGCCGATCACTGCCGCATGCCGCTCCGACCCCGGCCCCCGGCCGGATACTGATCACACCAGATAATCCATCCTTACCCGCGCGGGTTCGGGCTTCCCCTCTTTTTCCCAGTCCGCCGTGCACACCGTCTGATATTCGCACCATTTGCAGCGCAACGGCACGAACGCCCGCGTGAAAGCGTTCTTCTCCTGAACTTCGAGGATCTTTTCGATCTGCCTCTGCAGTCTTTGGGCCACTTGGGACATCTCCCCCGGGGACGGCACGGGAAACAGGATGGGCTCCTGCATATCCATCGCCCCCTCCCCCCCGTCTCCCTTCACGAAAACGTCGAAACAAAGCGCCGTCGGGAACCGGCCGAACATCCGCTCGCAAGCCCAAGCGTACAGCACCAGCTGCGTCTTATCGGCCCGCCGGCGGTCGTAGGGCTTGTTGGACGTCTTGAAATCGTGCAGCACCCAGTCGGTGTCCATCAAGTCGAACTTCCCGCTGATCTCGTGGCCGCCGGGCAGGGGCAGAAGGAAAAAACACTCCACTCCCCGCGGCGCCGGCTGAAGCGCCGGCGCCCGCTCGGCCATGAAACGGCTGAGGAAATGTTCCCCCATCCCCCGCAAATAATGGACGTCCGACGGGCCGCGCAGGCTCTCCTCCGGCACTTTTTCCAAACCCTCCGACAGTTCCTTCCGAAAAACCTCCAGCAGTTCCTCCACCGGCAGGTCCCGGCGGGTCTCGATCTTCTGGGCGAAATTCGCCTCCAGGGCCGCGTGCAGGGCCGTGCCGAAGACCAGTTCCGCCTTGGTGGGCACCGGCAGTTCCATCACGTAGCGGTATTCGTATTTTTTCGGGCAGAAATAGAACGAACTGACCTTGGAAAAACTTGCTTTCATGCCCGCCCCTTTCCGCTTTTCGTGCCGCCCACCAGGAGTTTCGGCACTCGCAGCGTGGGCAGCCCGTCGGAAACGGGGACGTTCTGCCCGTCCTTGCCGCAGGTGCCGACGGACCATCCCATGTCCGAACCGACCCGGTCGATGGAACGCAACACCTCCGGCGCGCTGCCCAACAGGTTGGCCCCGCGCGCCATCCGGAGGACCCGTCCGTCCTCGACCCAAAAACCCTCCTCCACCTCGAAAACGAAATCGCCGCCGGCGGTGTTCACCTGGCCGCCGCCCATGCGCGTCACCAGGAGTCCGCGTTTCAGAGAACGGACGATGTCCTCCGGGGAATCTTTTCCGGGCGCCACGAACGTGTTGGACATGCGCGGGATGGGCCGATGGGCGTAGGATTCGCGGCGGCCGTGCCCGTTGGAAGTCCGTTTTTCTTTTTTTGCCGTGAGCCGGTCGTAAAGATAGGTCCGCAAGATCCCGTTCTCGATCAGGACCGTGCGCTGAGAGGGAGAAGCCTCGTCGTCGTAAAAAAACGATCCCCGGCCGGCGGCGCGGGTGGGGTCGTCGAGCACCGTCACTTTGGCGCCGGCCACTTTCTTCCCCACCCGGCCGGCGAAATGCGGCGAAGATCCCTGCTGAACGCTGTCCGCTTCCAGCGCATGCCCCACCGCTTCGTGGATGAGGGTGCCGCCGGCCTGGGACGAAATGACCACCGGCATCTCGCCCGGCACCACGGGCGACGCCCGCAGTTTTTTCACCGCCCGCCCCGCCGCGATCCGGGCCACGCGTTCGGGGAGAGCCCTGTCCAACAATTCGAACCCGCCCAACCCTCCGGCCACTTCGTGGCCCGTCTGCAACAGTCCATCCTTTTTCGCCGTGGCCTGCGCCACGAACACGACATAATTCCGCTCCTCCTCCACCCATTCCCCCAACGAATTCAGGATGAGCACGCGCTTCCGCCGCTCCCCTAACGACAGCGTCACCTGCGCCAACTCGGGCGAGAACCGGGAGGCGCGGTCCGCCCGCCGCAGCAAAGCGATCTTTTTCGCCAACGGGACGGCATCGGGCGGGACCCGCAGGCGGTGCCGGCGGACCGGAAGCCGCCGGAACCGCATCGGCCGACGGCGCGCCGGCAACCCGGCGGAGAGCGAACCCGCCAGTTCGGAAAGACGCCTCATCTCGCCGGATCTCCATGTCCCGGAAAACGGCGCGCGGCCGTCCAGGTGGCCGTAGAGGGTCTCCTCCCCCCGAACACAGCGGAACCCCACACCGGAAGACGTTCCCTGGACGAGCTCGTCCAGTCGCCCGTCCTCCCAACGGAGAAAACGATGGGTGGACTCCTCAAAATAGAGGTCGGCGAAGTCGCCCCGAAGGAGGAACCGGGCGAACGGGTCGGGCATGAAAGGCATGGGGTTGTTTTGAAAGGAGGAGAAAGGGATTATCTCAAGGAAACCGGAAGGGTCACGTGGAAAATGCAGCCCCGGCCCGCGGCGGAATCCACGCTGACGGCGCCGCAATGGGCCTCCACGATCCTCTTCACCAGGGCGAGACCCAACCCCGCCCCTTCCACCTGGCCGGTGAAAGATTCCTCGATCTGATAGAACTTCTGGAAAATCTTGGGGTGCTCTTCCGACGGGATCCCCGGCCCGTTATCCTCCACGGACACGCAGACGAACTTGTCCTGAGGCGAAGCGGTGAGTCGGACCTTCTTCTCCGATTTGGAGTTGAACTTGACGGCGTTCTCCACCAGATTACGGAACACCTCCCTCATGCGTTCAACATCCACCCGCACCGGCGATACCGCGTCCAAAGAGGCGTCCAGCTCCATTTGGGCGCCGTGCCCGTCCAGATAGGGCTTCATGTTGGAGACGGTCTCCTCGATCAACGCCCGGACCGTGACCTCTTTGGGGTCCAGCGACAGCGTCTCCGATTCCACCAGGCTGAAGTTGAGCAGCTTGTCCACCAGGCTGGACAAGTGCATCCCCTGGTTCTTGATGGTGGTGAGGGCCTTCTTCTGAAATTCGGTGAGCCGGGAGGAATCCTCCAGGAGCAGCGGCGCGTATCCCGAAATGGTCACCAGCGGGGTCTTGAGTTTATGGGAAATCAACGAGAGGAAATTCCTTTTGAGCATCTCCTCTTTCCGCATCTCGGTCACATCGTGCAGGACGACGAGATAGCCGGCGATCTCGTCCTTGGCGCCCGACAAACGATTGACCACCCCGTCCATATAAAAAGCCTTCCCTTCCTTGCGCCGGAGCTCCACGGGGCAGTTCGATCCCTTGTTTTCATAGACGGTCTCCAAGGACGGGATCATCATGAAGTCCTTGGTCAAATGCCTCACGTTCATTTGGCCGATGGCGTCTTCCGGAGTCACTCCGAAAAAGTGCCCCGCCGCCACGTTCATGAGCTGGATGTTGCCGGCCTCGTCCACCAGGAGGGCGCCGTCCGACATCTGCGAGAAAACCGCCGCGATCTTCTCCTTCTCGTTCTTCACCTCGGTGAAGAGACGGGCGTTCTCGATGGCGATGGCCGCCTGCGACGCGAACGCCTCGAAGGCCCGCCGGTCCTGATCGGAAAAAGGGGTGTCGTCCACCTTGTTGATGGCCTCCACCACGCCGATCAACTTCCCCTTGGTCAGGAGAGGCACGGCGAGTATCTGGCGGGTCTTGAATTCGCTCTTCTCGTCCGCCTTGCCGCTCCAGCGGGGATCGTTGCGCACGTCGTTGACGATGGAGGCCTGCTTGTTCTGTGCCACCCAGCCGGCCAGCCCCTCCCCCACCTTGAGCCGTATCTGTTTGATCTGTTCCCCGGCCTCGCCCAGGGCGACGTTGAAATAAAGTTCGTTCGTTTTTTCGTCCAGAAGGAGGATGGAGGCCGTCTCGGCCTTGACCACCCGCGTGGCCAGTTCCATCACCGCCTCCAGGAGGCCGGTGCTGTCCAGTTTGGAGGAAAGAATGCAGTTGGCCTGCAGAAGGAGTTCGAAATCCTGCGTCGTCAGCGCCATCGTTCGCCTCGCGCCGGTCCGTGCGTCATATCGCCGCCCCCGATTCCGTCTTCTGTGCGGCGTATTCCGGCATCATAATGCCTCCGGACATGATCATCCGGATGGCGTCGTCCACGGACATCTCCAACGGGATGACGCCCTCTTTCGGCACCATGATCAAAAAACCGGACGTGGGGTTGGGCGTGGTCGGAACAAAAACGTTCACAACGAATTCGGCCGTCTTTTCCTGCACCTCGCCCGTCTGGTCGCTGGTGAGGAAACCGACCGAATAAATCCCTTTCCGCGGGAACTCCACCAACACCACGCGTCGAAATTTACTATTGGCGTTGCTGGAGAACATATCCGTCAACTTGCGCACGGCCTGATAGACGTCCGCCACGATGGGCAGACGGAAAATGAGTCTTTCCACCTTGACGAAGATCTGCCGGCCCACCAGGTTCGACACCAACACCCCCACCAGATAAACGATGAGCAAGGTGCCGAGGAAACAGGTCAGGTCGAACAAGAAGGGGGCGTATTCGAGCGGGGTCCATTCGCGAAGGATCGGCTGCAGGATGGGCCGGGTGGCGTTGGAAATGATATAGAACAGCGCCCGCAACAGAATGATCGTCACCCACAGCGGCAGGAGCGCGACCAAACCGGTGAGGAAATATCCCTTAAAATGGCTCTTTTTGGACACTGTTTTTACCGTCTCAGAAGGTAGTTTTCAATGTGAGATGGCAGTATACCAAAAAAACCCCCTGTTGCGTTCAAAAATCGGGGAAACTGCGCGCCCCGCCGCCCGTCCGCCTTCATTCGGGAAGACAGCGCCGGAGGACACGGAGGTTGCGACGGTCGGCCCGGGGAGAATCCTTGGGGGTTTCCAGAATCAACGGCAGTCCGAAGAAGATCCGCCGCGAAAATATCCGGCGGAACCCCTCGACCCCGATGATTCCCCGCCCGATGTGTTGGTGTATGTCCCGGCGACTGCCCCGCAGGGTCTTGGAATCGTTCACGTGGAACGCCCGGATCTGTTTCAGTCCCAGCGCCCGATCGAATTCCTCGAAGGTCTTCTCGATGCCGGACGCCGATGTCAGATCATACCCGGCGGCCAAAGCGTGGCAGGTATCGAAACAGACCCCCAACCGGGAACGATGCCTCACGTTCGAAAAAATGTCGGCGATTTCCCGGAACGAACTCCCGATCCGCCGCCCGCCCCCGGCCATGTTCTCGACGAGGAGGCGCGTCCCTTCCCCCGCCGCGCCCAAAACCGCGTCGAGCGCCGAGGAAAGACGTTCCACGCCCCGGTTGTAATCGGCCGAGGGGGAGTAGGCCCCCGGATGGAGCACCAGATATTCCGCCCCCAGCTTTTCGCAACGATCCAAATCTTCCCGCAGGGCCCGGACGGAGCGCGCGTAGAGCGCCGCGTCGGAGGTGCACAGGTTGGGCAGATAGGGCGAGTGCACCACCACGGGCCCCAGTCCCAGGCGCTCCCGCTCCCGTCGGAAATCCGAGAATTCCGTCGGTTCATAGACGCGCGTCCGCCAGCCGCGGGGGCTTTGCGTAAAGATCTGCAGTGTTTCGCAGCCCAGCGCCGCCGCCTCACGCAACGCGCCCACGAAACCGTTCCGCACCGAACAATGGACTCCGATCCTCATGCGATCCTCCGAACCGCGCCGTCGGCCCGCCGAATTGACGTTGTCCCGCCAAAAAGAGATAATGTGCCGCGTGGCCGGGGTGGCGAAATTGGCAGACGCGCGAGACTCAAAATCTCGAGCAGCTTAGGCTGCGTGCGGGTTCAAGTCCCGCCTCCGGCATTCCTTTTTTTATCGCTCCCAGGCGGGGCTCAAACCACGGGGTTTCGGCCGGTCCACGGGAACTTCGTTCCCGTTCCTTGGCCCCCCGCTCTTCCCGGCCAAGGCCGACGCACGGCATTCCCTTTTTTGCCGCTCGGCCGCCGGCCCGGCCCTTACCGGGCCCGTCGAAACGCCCTTCTCCTATTGTAGCAGATACCCCTCCTTCGTCGGGCAGCCCCCGTCGTCCACCCGCCGGTGCCCCCAAAAAATCGAAAAGTATGTTCTCTCGACGGTCCCGTTCTTGACAAAGGGTGAAAAGAGGGATATACTAAATATGACATAAATAGTCATGTATAGGCGGGGGTTCCCTTTTTCTGGGAAAGTGGCCTGGACGGTTTACCCCGCGCCGGGAGGTTGCATTGAGCGACCCTCGAATTCCGGAATATCTCAAGGCCGTAGAAACGTTAAAAGATGGTTCCTTCCAAATCGAGCTCCCTTGCGGTTTCGACGACGACATCGGCCGGCTCGGAAGGGCGCTGGTGGATTTGGGCCCGGCCATGGAAAAAAAACTCGGGGAAATCCACACCCTCCTCAAGATCACCGAAAAGATCAGTTCCGGCCGTTCCCTGGAGGAGATCCTCAACCTGGTCTATGATTCCTTCCGCGCCGTCATCCCCTACGACCGCATCGGGGTGGCGCTCATCGAGGAGGCCGGCGCCACCGTCCGGACGCGCTGGGGGCGCTCGGAAACCTCCCCCCAATTCTTCCCTCCCGATTACAGCGCGCCCCTCAAAAACAGCAGTCTGCAAAAAGTCGCCGAGACCGGCCGACCGCGGATCATCAACGACCTGGAATCCTATCTGAGTTCCCATCCCGAATCGGAGTCCACCCGGCTCATCCTGAAGGAAGGCGTCCGTTCCAGCCTCACCTGCCCTCTCATCGCCGAGGGGAAAGCGATCGGGTTTCTTTTTTTCTCCAGCCGGCAGAGGGACACCTACCGGAATCCCCATGCCGACATTTTTCTTCTGATCGCCGGACTGATCTCCGAAATCATCGAAAAAGGCCGCCTGCACGATTCCCTGCTCGCGCTGAACGAACAAAGGAGCCGCATCCTGGGGATGGTGGTGCACGACCTGCGACAACCGCTCTCGGTCATCTGGGGGTACCTTTCCTATGCCACCGACGGCCGCGGCGTGACCCGGACCGAAACTCTTTCGCAACTGATGCGGCTGGCGAAGAAATCGTGCAATTCCATGATCTACCTGATCAACGACCTCCTGGACATCCACTCCATCGAGCAGGGACAACTGGCCCTCGTCCTCCAGGAAACCGATCCCGCCGAATTCCTGAAGGATTTTCACATGACGCATCTCCCCATCACCCAAGCCGCCGATTTCGAGTTCACTCTGACCCTGGATCCGGACCTTCCCAAGGTGCGGATGGACGCCAACCGCATCGGCCAGGTCCTGGAGAACCTCCTGTCCAACGCCATTAAATATTCTCCGTTCCGCACCACCATTTCGCTGCGGGCGGAGAACCGTGAAAACGAGGCGTGGATTTCCGTCGCCGACCAGGGGATCGGGATCCCCGCAAAGGAAATCCCTTCTCTTTTCACGGAGTTCGGGCGGGGGAGCGCCCAACCCCTGCACGACGAAAAAAGCACCGGCCTCGGCCTGGCCATTTGCAAGAAACTCGTGCAGGTCCACGGCGGCCGAATCTGGGTGGAAAGCGCGCCCGGCAAAGGCGCCACCTTCATTTTTTCCCTGCCGGCCCTCTCTTCCTAAAACCGCCCCCTCTCGCGTCCGCTCCGCGTCTTTTTGTAAACTTTCCCCCGTGCTGAAAGATAAAACGACTCTGCGGGACAGCGCCGTTCCCTCATGAAAACACTCAAACGCGCCCTTCTCGCCGGCGGCGTGCCCCTCCTTTTCTCGGTTTTCGGCGCGGCCAATGAGATCGAATACCAACTGGACGCGTATTACACCTCGGTGGACTATTACGTCAACCTCACCCAATCCCCCATCCCCTATCACGAATTCAAAAGCGAAACGGACATCTACAAAAAACTCATCCTCTCCTCCCCCATCCCCCGCTTCCTCCTCTTGGAAACGAGCGTGAACCCCCTCCCTCTCCTTGGGGTCTATCTCAAACGGCAGGCGCGAGACTTCTACGACGACACCCAGTTCTCCGAAGACAGCAACCTCATCCGCAGCATCACCACCGGCTTCGAGGAGCCCGCCGCGGTCTCCCTGTTTTTCGGGAACATCGTGGATTTCAAGCCCGTCAAGAAACGAGATTACGCCGAGGGACGCGGGCACATCGGCTACCTCG
The DNA here is from genome assembly GCA_022703335.1 of Elusimicrobiota bacterium. Classification (GTDB taxonomy): domain Bacteria; phylum Elusimicrobiota; class Elusimicrobia; order FEN-1173; family FEN-1173; genus JAKLDV01. Next base: position 724 of record JAKLDV010000036.1, on the reverse strand, counting down.
TCAGCGCGGGGAATTATCACATCAAAGACAACGACATGATGAAGGATGACTGGGTGGAAACGGAATGGAAGGTGAAAGGGGACCGGATCTATCCGGACATGGAACTGCGCTGGAGTTTCCGCATCGGCGCCAAATTCCACGCGCGCAAGGAGATCACCGACGTCTATTACCTGGGCGTCCGGCGGAGCCGCATCCATTTCAAGGAAAGAGGGTTCTCCTGGCTGAACAACAGCGGCATCATGTATAAATTCGATTTCGATCAGTCCCGCTTATCGGCCGTCCAGCACCACTTCGTGGTGGACAAGAAGTTCCCCTTGCCGGACAAAAAGGTCGTGCCGTCGCTGGCGCTGGGATTCCTCTGGCGGTCCGAGAAGAAATACACCGGCGACCTCGGCGACGCGCGCCGCACGGTCTTCCAGTTCCTTTTTCAACCGAATATCGAGTTTTAGCGGGAAGCGGAGGTCGACGAGCGGATCTTATTCAAAGCGGTCTGCGCGGCCGAGCGGACGTCCCCGGCCTCATCGGCGGCGCAGCGTTCCAGCGCCGGCACGGCCGACGGATCGCCCAAGTCCCCCAGCGCCACGCAGGACACCACGCGCACGTTGACGTCGGGACTCCGCGTCGCCGTCAGCAGGGGGGTCAGCGAGAGCCCGCCGATCTTCACCAGCGAGTTGGCCGCCACAATGGCCACGAACCGGTCCGAATCTCCCAGCCGCCCCACCAG
>JAKLDV010000035.1 GCA_022703335.1 Elusimicrobiota bacterium | reverse complement strand
GGAGGACGTCGAAATCGACGGCCCAGTCGGTCGCGTAAGAGGCGGCGCCCAGTCCCGGTCCGGCGAGGGTCGTCCAGCCGAGGAGGTCCCCCTCTCCGCCCGGCAGGTCGGAGGAGGAGTCCACGGTGTATTCCATGCGGTCGAGCAACGACCCGGCGTCGGCAAAATCCACGTCGTAGAACGTCCCCGCAAGGGAGCGATAGGTGGTGTCGCCGTTGAGCAGCCCCCCTCCGACGGTCACCGTGGGGACGTCGGTGTCTTTTCGGACGAAAAAGACGTCTTTCGCCGCCGCGGAAGAGCCGGCGGCGTCGTAGACCCGCACCGACACATAATTCGTGCCCGGCGCGAGCAGGGCGAAATTCACGTTCCAGTCCGAGGTGTAGACGTTCGTGTCGATGCCCACCGCGATGTTTGTCCAGGGGACGATGTCCCCTTCGCCGCCGGGAAGATCAGCCGAAGACGCCGCGGTATACTGGGCGTTGGAAAGGCGGCTGCCCCCGGCGTCGTTGAAGTCCACGTCATAGCCGCCCGGTTTCGTCTGGGCCCGCCAGGTGGGGTCCTGGCCGGCGGGCACGTTGTCGACGATCGTCGGGACGAGGGCGTCTTTTCGGACGAAGAAAGCGTCGGCATAGGTCGTGGCGTTGCCCGCGAAATCTTTCACCTGAACGGAGACGTAGTTCGTCCCGTTTTCCAGGAAACTGAAATCAAGTCCCCAATCCGTCGAATAGGCGTCAGCGGCGATGTTGTCCGCGATGAGGCCGTTGGCGAAGGAGATGAGCTGTGTGCCGGAGCGGCCGGTGGAGGTCCATACCGAGTAGCGCGCCTCCTTCAGCAGAGAATGTCCCGAATCGTTGAAGTTGACGTCGTAGAGGGCGCCGGGATTCTCCCGCCGCCAGGCGGTATCGCCGCCGATGAGTCCGCCTCCGACCGCGACCGCGGGGGCGGCGGTGTCCACGGTGACGGCGAAGGTCGACGCGGCCACGGACGAGTTCATGGCGTTGTCCCGCGCCGTTACCCGCCAATAATATTTTCCGGAGGCGAGTGTCGTCGCGGCGTTGGAAAGGGCGCCGGTATGGCTGAACGCAAAGGAGCCGAAGGCGGGGTCGGTGGAGACATCCATCGAATAGTCCTTGATGCCGGACACCGTGTCGCTCACGTCCGACCAGTCAAACGTCACGGAGTTGGTGGAGCTGTAGGCGTTGTCCGCCGGCGTCAGAAGGGAGGGGGCGGCCGGTGGGGTGGTGTCCTTTCGGACGAAGAACGCGTCCGTCAGGGCCGTGGAATAGTTCCCCAGCACGTCCTGCGCCCGGAGGCTGACGTAATTCACACCCTCCGGCAGGTCGTCGAAAAAGGAGGTTGGGAACGACCAATCCGTGGTGTGGGCGTCGGCGGGGCTGAGGGAGGCGAGCACATCCGTCCAGTCGGGGTGGAACGGGCCGGCGCCGCCGGTGGAGGTGCTGGCCCGCGCTTGGAATTTGTCGAGGTGAGAACCGCCGGTGTCATACACGTCCACGTTGTAGGTGGCGGTGTTGGAGGAACGCCATGCGGCGTCCGTCCCGGCCGGCAGGTTGCTGACCAGCGACGGCGGGTAGGTGTCGTGACGGTCGTATTCGAAAGCGAAGGATTGACGGTTGTAATCCGAGGCGTTGTTGGTGGTATGGTCGAACGTGCCGGTGGTCCAGTCGTTGGTGGCGGGTTGCCAGCGGATGGAACGCAGGTCGCGCGACGACGAAACGGCCGAGAGCATGACGTTGTTGGTGTTGGGATCGGTCACCATGTGGAGCCAATCGATCTGGTTGCTCCAGTTGGAGTTGGTGGTGTTGGGGGCGGTGGCCAGCGTGGAGGGCGTCCAGGTGCCGTTCAGCCAGGTGGCCCAGGTGATCCGGGTGCGGGCGGGTGTGCCGCTGTTGATGGCGGCCACGATGAGTTTCCCCGTGGTCTTTTCCCAGGCCAGATCCACGGTGCGGCCGTTGGTCCCGGCGATGATGGCGGTGTCCTCGGTGGGCATGTTACCCCAGAGACTGCCGTCCCAGATGGCGGCGTTCCAGTCGCCGGCGGAGTCCACCGAGGTGAACCCGATCTTGTCCGAAGAGGGGTCGGCCTCCACGCGGAGGTAGTAGGCGACGGACCCTCCCAGCGCCGGTCCGGCGGCGCCCGACGACCACGCCGATCCGTTCCAGACCCGGTACTCCGTGTTGGTCGAGGTGCCGTAGACGACCACGAAGTCACCGGAGTTACTTTCCCAGGCGCCGTTGAAACATTCCATGGTGGCGCTGCCGCCCGAGGTGGTGAGCGTCTGGCTGTTGGCCCAGGCGGAGGAGGTCCATCGGACGGCGAAAATGTCGCTGTTGGCGTCGAGGGCGGTGACCATGATCTCGTCGGTGGCTGCGTGGGGTTTGGCCTGTATCCAACGGAAGATGCCGCCGGATCCAGGCACGTCCGTGCTGGCGGCGACCGACCAGCTCGAGCCGTCCCAGAGACGGTAATACAGATTGTTGCTGTTGTTGCTGTACACGACCATCCCTCGACCGGACGCATGTTCGTAGGCGATGTCGAACCCGCGATAGGCGGAGTTGGTCCCGCCGATGGTCGCCGTCCATTCGTTGTTCCAGTTTCCGGTGTCGCCGTTGTAACGTTGCACGGTGAGCGTTCCGTCGGACGAGAGGATGCCCAGCAGTTTTTCTTTCCGGTTGCGCGGGTTGCTCCGCAACACATGCCATCGCTGGGTGGCGGTGGCGGTCTGGCCGTTCAGAATCGAACCGAAACTCGACGACGCCCACGAACGGTAACTGGGGTAGTTGTTGGTCCCCTGGCCGAACGTGAACGTGCCGTCCGCCGCGCCGGGTTCCCCCGCCTTGGCGGAGGGTGAGTTGGACAGGCCGGAGGTGTTGGGGATTTCGTCCTGGGTTTTGATGGCGAAGTAATAGGTCGTCCCTTCGCTCAGCCCCGTCACCACCCGGTTTTCGGGTTCCCCGGCGGGAACGGGGCTCCAGGATTGGGAGAAGGTCGTGGCGGTGTTGAAATCCGTGTCGGTGGCGATGGCGCCGGAGGTGCGGTATTTGACGACGTACCCCGCGGCGGTCCCGCTCGTGCCGTTGTCCCCAGCGGCGGTCCAGGTGAGCTGGATTTCCCCCGGCAGCGTGCCGGTATAGGCGGCGAGGTCGTTGACGGCCGACGGCGCGGTGGCGTCCGATCCGGCGTTGGCGCTGTTCCCGGACAGGTTGGAGAGGAGCGCCTGGTTGCCCGCCTTGTCGACGGCTTCGATGGCGATGAAGTACAAAGTGGACGGCGTCAGGCCGGTCACGGTCTCATTCTGCGTTTCCCCCGGCGACAGGATGGTCCAGTTCTGGTCGAAGGGGGTCGCGTTGTCGAAGTCGATCTGCCCGCCGTACTGCGTGGTGGCGTATTTCACCACGTAGGCGGTCACGGGGTCTCCCGTGGCGCCGTCGTCCGCCGGGGCTTTCCAGGAGAGCGCGATTTCCCCCTCGGCCCCGCTGGAGGAGGCCAGCGTCGAGATGGCCGCCGGGGCCACGGTGTCTTTCCAAACGTGGAATACGTCCACCGAGGCGGAGGAGAGGTTTCCGACGCCGTCCTGGGCGCGCACGCTCACGTAGTTCGTGCCGGGCTGAAGGAGCGGGAAGTCGAGCCCCCAGGCCGCCGTATAGTCGGCGGCGTTGACCCCGCCGGCGAACGTCGTCCAGGAGACCACGTCCCCGATCCCTCCCGGCAGCCCGGGCTGGGAATGGACCGTGTATTGCAGACTGGAGAGCAGGGAGTGCGGATCGTTGAAGTCCACGTCGTAGACGGCGCCGGGATCGGTGGAACGCCAGGTGTCGTCCCCCGCCGTGTTGTCGGTCGCCGTCGGCGGCGCCGTGTCCTTTTTGACGAAGAAAGCATCCGTCGACGCCGGGCCCGTGTTTCCCGCCCCATCGAAGGCCCGCACGCTCACGTAGTTGTCGCCCACGTTCATCAGGTTGAACGTCCCGGCCGGCAGCGACCAGTTCGCCGTGTACGTCGTCGTGTTTGTGGTCAGCACGGTGGTCCAGTCCTGAAGGGTGGCCCCCGTCAGAAGCGGCCCGGACATGGTTTTGATCTGGAACGAGGCCACGCCGGAGAGGACGTCTTGGAAATCCACGTCGTAGAGGCCGGTGTTCGACGCGCGCCACGCCGTGTCGCCCGTCTGATTATCCAGAACCGTCGGCCCGACGCCGTCTTTTCGCATGAAGAAGACGTTGTCCGTCGTGGCGGTGGAGCCGGCCATGTCCCAGGCGCGCACGCTCACGTAGTTGGTGCCCTCCTGCAACAAGGAAAACGCGAGCGGCCAATCGGAGGAATGAGAAGCCGTCCCCAGCGGCGCGTCGGCGATGTCCGTCCAGTCGACGATGACCGCGCTGGAGGGGCTGGTCCCGGTTCGGACGATGTATTGGATGTGGTTCAATCCGGACCCGCCGGTGTCGACAAAATCCACGTCGTAGACGGCGCCCGCGGCGTTGGTGTAGGCGGCCACGTCGGGTTGGTTGTCGGTCACCGACGGCGGCGTGGTGTCCTTGCGGACGTAAAAGACATCGGAGGTGACCTGGGTGTTCCCCACCGCGTCGTATCCGCGCACGGAGACGTAGTTGGTGCCGTTTTGCAGCAGAGGAAAATTCACCGTCCAGTCGTTCGTGTAGGCGGAGGAGGACAGGCCCGTGGCGAGGGTCGTCCAGGGGATCCGGTCCCCCACGCCGCCGGGCAGCCCGGGAGACGAGGCGGCGGTATACTGCACGGAATTCACAAGCGAGAACTCGTCGGTGAAGTCCACGTTGTAGGCGGTTCCGGCGGTCCGGCGCCAGAGGTCGTCCCCGGTTTGATTGTCCACCGCCGCGGGGGCGATGGTGTCTTTTTTGATGTAAAAAACGTCCGTCAGCGTGCGGGTATTGCCGGCGAGGTCGTAGGTCCGGACGGAGACGTGGTTGTGGCTGGATTTGAGAGCGGAGAAGTCGACCGTCCAGTCGGCGGCGTAGGTCTCCGTGCCGGCCGAGCTGAAAATGCCCGTCCACGGCACCACGCCGCCTTCGCCCGAGGAGAGGCCCGGTGCGGCGTCCACGGTGTATTGCGCCCCGGTGAGCCTGGAACCGCCGGGATCGCGGAAGTCCACGTTATACACGGTCCCTGCGGCCCCGCGCCAGACGTCGTCCCCCGTCTGCAGATCGTCGATCTCCGGCAAGGTCATGTCGACCACCGTGGAGGACTCCGGGGCGGTGGTGGAGGCCGGCGGAACGGATTCGTCGGTGTTGTTGGCGTTGTCATACGCCACGATCCGGAACCCGTAAGTCCCCTCCCCGGCGGCGGTGAAAGAGATGGGGCTCGCCGTGAAGGTCGTTCCCCACGGGGTCCAGGCGTACGGCGTCTGTTGTTGCGTGGTGTAATAGAGTTTCACGTGCTGCACGCCGGCCGGGCCGGTGTCCGACACGGCATAAGGCACCTCGAGATTCACCGTCTTCGCCGCCGCCGGGGCCATCGCCGTCCCGGACGGGGGCTGGGTGTCTTTTTTGATGTAGAAGACATCGGTCGCCACGGAGGACACGTTCCCGGCGTTGTCGATGGAACGCGCGCTGATCCAGTTGCTCCCCGACGTCAGAGAGGAAAAGGCGACGCCCCAGTTCGTCGTGTAGGTGAGGGCGTTCAGGGAAGAGGCGATGTCCGTCCACGGCACGAGATCCCCGACCCCGCCGGGAAGCCCCGGCCCCGAGGACGCGGTGTATTGAACGCGGTCCAGTCGCGCGCCTCCCGCGTCCTGGAAGTCCACGTTGTAAAGCGTGCCCCCGGTCCGTTGCCATGTATCGTCGCCCTCCTGATTGTCCACCGTCATAGGAGGTTCGGTGTCTTTTTTCACATAAAACACGTCGCTGGCCGCCGTCGAAGACCCGGCGGCGTCCCACACGCGGACGGTGATGTAGTTGGTGGTTCCGCCGCCGAAGAGCGCCTCGAAGACGGCGTTCGGCAGGGACCACGCCGCCGTGTAGGAGGCGGCGTTGATGTTGGCCACGACCGTCGTGAAATCGACGAGATAGGGCCCCGCGCCGCCGGGAAGCGTGGAAACTTTGATTTCAAAAAGAGCCAATTGGCTCCCGCCGGCGTCGGCGAAGTCCACGTCATAGGACCCGTTGTTGGAGGAGCGGAAGGCCGTATCGCCCGACTGGTTGTCCGTCACCGTGGGCGCCGAGGTGTCCTTGCGGACATAAAAGGCGTCCGTCAAGGTTTCCGTGTCTCCGGTGACGTCCCAGGCGCGCACGGAGAGGTAACTTTGACCTTCGGGGAGCGCCGAAAAGGCGATCGGCCAATCGTCCGTGTAGGCGTCCGTCCCTATTCCGGTCGCGATGGTCGTCCACGGCACGAGGTTCCCTTCGCCGGCGGCCAGCCCCGGAACGGCATGCACGGTGTATTTGACCGTGTCCAGATGGGAGCCGCCGGAATCGTAGAAGTTGACGTCGTAGAGGGTCCCGGGATCTTTTCTCCAGGTGTCGTCCCCCACCACCAGGTTCTGGATGGTGGGTTTGGACATATCCTTCAATACGAAGAACACGTCCTGCCCGGTGGTGACGTGGTTCAGCGCGTCAAAGGCGCGCACCGATACGTAATTGGTGGCCCCTTCCGTGAACGCGGAGAAATTCACGGACCAGTCCGTCGTGTAGGAGGTCGAATCAATGCCGACGGCGATGTCCGACCAGGGGACGATTTCGCCCTCCCCGCCCGAAAGGCCCGGCGTGGCGGAGACGGTGTACTGCGCGGTGGCGAGGCTCGAATAGAGGTCGGAGAAGTCGACGTCGTAGGTGGTGTCCGGGGAGCGGCGCCAGACCGTGTCGCCGGTCTGGAGGTCGGTGACGACGGGCGGCGAGGTGTCTTTGAGGATTTCGAAAACGTCCACGGCGGTGGCGCTGTTGCCGGCCACGTCGTAGGCGCGCGCCGAAACAAAGTGCCGGCCTTCGGGCAGGGAGGCGAACGCCACCGCCCAATCGGAACTGAAGGACGTCGCCGACACCGGCGGGGCCGCGATGTCGGTCCAGGGAACGATGTCCCCTTCCCCGCCCGAGAGGCCGGCGGACGACGAGACGGTGTACTGCACGGTCGTCAACTGAGACTGCAGGTCCGAAAAGTCGACGTCGTAAACCGGTCCCGCGTCGGTGTCGCGCCAGAGGGTCTCTCCGGGTTGGTTGTCCGCGACCACGGGCGGCACGGTGTCCTTCAGGACATAGAAAGCGTCCACGACCAGATCGGACGACCCGGCCACGTCGAAAACGCGGACGGTCACGTAGTTCGTCGGGCCGTTCGGGAGGGCGTCGAAAACGGCGTTGGGAAGGGACCAGTCGGCGGTGTAGGTGGCGGCGTTGATGGAGGCGACGATTGTGGTGAAGTCCACGAGGAAGGGGCCGACGTCGCCGGACATCGTGGACACCCGGATTTCAAATCGCGCCAGCTGGCTTCCCCCGGAATCGAGGAAGTTGACGTCGTAGAGGCCCGTGTTGGCGATGCGCCAGAAGTCGTCGCCCCCCTGCGCGTTGGAGATCGTCGGTGGCGTTGTGTCCTTGAGGATCGTGAACACGTCGGTGGAGACTTTGACGAACTCCACCCGGTCGTGGGCCCTCACGGAGACATAGTTGGTCCCTTCCGTTAGGGAGGAGAACGCCGCCGGCCAGTCCGTGTCGTAGTCAGGTGCGCCGTCCAGCCCGGAGGCGATGGTCGTCCACGGCAGTACGTCGCCCACTCCGCCGGACAGGCCGGCCGCCGAGGAGACCGTATACTGCACCGTGGTTAGTCCGGAGGCCAGATCGTGGAAGTCCACGTCGTACAGGGTCCCTTCCGCGCGCCGCCAGACGGCGTCCCCGGGTTGGTTGTCGGTGATCGAGGGCGGGGTCGTGTCTTTCAGGACGAAGAAGACGTCGGAGGCGCTGCCCGAGGAACCCGAAACGTCCACCACGCGCACGCTGATGTAGTTGGTCCCCTCCTCCAAGAGGTCCCACGTGCCGCCCGGCAGCGCCCAGGGGTCGGTGTATTCGGCCGCTGAGATGCCGAAAACCGCCGTGGTCCAGTCTTGGATCAGGGATTGTTGAATCGGCGCCCTCGCGGCGCGCGTCTGGAAATAATCCAGAGCATAGGCGTCGCTGTTGGAACTGAAGGCCACGTTGTAAAGGGTCCCGTCCTGTCGTCTCCAGACGAAATCCCCGGCCTGGTTGTCGATGATGTTCGGCGGGCCGGTGCCCTTGAACACGTAGAAGACGTCGCTTTGCGTCACGCTGCCGCCGGCGTGATCGAAAGCCCGCACGGACACATAATTTTTCCCGAGTTGCAGGGCGCCGAAACCGATGCCCCATTCCTGATCGTAATAGGTGGCGTTGACGGTGAGCGCGATTTCCGTCCAATCTTTGATGAGCGTCCCGCTTTGACCGGCTTCCGAAAAGACGCGGAATTGCAGGTTTTTCAACAGGGATCCGCCGGCGTCGTTGAAGTCCACGTCGAACACCGCGCCGGGGTTGGCGTAGTAGGTGGTGTCGTCCCCCATCTGGTTGTCGGTGATCGTCGGCGCCGTGGTGTCCTTGAAGACCAGGAACGCGTCCGTCAGAGAGCTGACGTTGCCGGCGTTGTCCTCCACGCGCAGGCTGACGTAGTTGGTGGCTCCCTCCAGAAGAGCGTCAAAGGCCGCCGAGGAGAGGGGCCAATCGTCGGCATAGGCGGCCAGGGCGGCCGAGTCGAAGATCGGGGTGAGCGGAACTCGTTCCGCCCCCGTCTGTCCGGGCCCGGTGAAGACCCGGTACTGGGCCGAGTTCAGCAGGGAGGCGTCGTCCTGAAAATCCACGTCATAGATCGTGCCGGAAGAATTTCTCCAATTGAAATCCCCCGCCTGGTTGTCGGAGATCGTCGGGAAGACATTGTCCTTTTTCACATAGAAGACGTCTTCCGCGGTCGTCTCTGCCCCGGCCAGGTTGTAGACGCGCACCGAGACGTAATTGACGCCCTGGGCCAGGCCGTTGAAGTTGACGGTCCAGTTCGTCTCGTAGGCGGCCGTCCCGGGGGAAGTGAAAATGGCCGTCCAGGGATTTTTTCGGTGCCGGTGAGAGCCGGCCCGGTCCAGACCGTATACTGCGCCTGCGTGAGCAGCGAATCCGGGTCGTGGAAGTCCACGTCGTAGGCGGTGCCGCCGAACCGGCGCCAGGCGTCGTCGCCGGACTGCGCGTCGGCGATCTGCGGGGGACTGGTGTCTTTGAGGATATAGAATCCGTCGGTCAGAACGGCGCCGGCGTTGCCGGCGGCATCGAAGGCCCGCAAGGAGATGTAATTCTTTCCGGGCGGAAGGGTCTCGAAGACGCCCGAAGGCAGCGACCAGTTCGCCGTGTAATCCGCGGCGCCGAGGCCGGTGGCCACGTCCGACCAGTCCGGGGCGAACGGCCCGGTCCCTCCGGCGACGGTGCTGGCCCGTATCTGGAATTTTTCCAGCAGACTGCCGCCGGGGTCGTCATGGAAGTCGACGTCGTACGAGCCGGTGTTGGCGGTGCGCCAGGTGTCGTCGTCCGGTTGGTTGTCCACGAGGGTCGGCGCCTGGGTGTCTTTCCTCACGTAGAAAACATCGGTGAAGGTGCGGTCGTTCCCGGCCTTGTCCCAGACATGAACGGACACATGGTTCTGGCCTTGGGACAGAGCGGCGAAGTCGATGCCCCAGTCGGTCGTGTACTCCGTTGAACCGTGGTTCGGGCCGAAAAGGGTGGTCCAAGGAATGATTTCCGTCCCGCCTCCTCCCGACAGCGAGGTGACGCGGTATTCGGCCCGGTCCAAACGCGACACCAGGTCCCTGAAATCGACGTCGTAGATCGCCCCCGGATCGGCGGTCCGCCAGGTGTCGTCTCCGGTTTGTTGGTCGATGACTGACGGGAGGGAGACGTCTTTGTTGACGTAGAAAACGTCGTTCAACGTTGTGGTGGTGCCGGCGGTGTCCCACACGCGCACGGACACGTAGTTGGTGGTCTCGCCCTCTTCCAGGGCGGAGAAGTCCACTTGCCAGTCCGTTTCATAGGCGGCTAGATGGAGCCCGACGAAAATCGGGGTCCATTCCTTGCGCACGGTCCCGGTTTGGTTGGGTCCCAGGGTGATGCGGTATTCGGCGGTGTCCAGGAGCGCTCCGCCGGCATCGGCAAAGTCCACGTTGAACGAGGCGCCGGGCGCGTTCAGAAAGGCGGCCACGTCGGCTTGGGAATCCTGAATCACCGGGGCGATGGTGTCGACGAGGATCTCGTAGGAGGGCGAAGAATAATCCCCGGCGTTCCCGGCCTTGTCCACGGCGCGCACGCGCCAATAATACGTGGCGGTCGGCAAATCCGCCGCCGGTGTGGCCTGGGAAACCGCGGGCGAGGGGCTGTAGGAGAGCGTTCCGAACGCGGGGTCCGTGGAGACCTGCAGTTCGTAATGGTCCACCCCGGAGGGGACGTCCGGCGCATCGGACCAGTCAAAGGCGGGACGGGGGTCTTTCGTGACGCTCCCGTCGGCGGGAGAGAGCGGCGACGGCGTCGCCGGCGGCACCGTGTCTTTAAGGACGAAGAAGACGTCGGTCGATTCGGCGGAGATGTTCCCCACGGTGTCGAAGGCCCGCACCGTGATGTAATTGGTGGCGTGGGAGACCAGGGCGTTGAAGAAGAGGACCGGCAGGGCCCAATCCATGGAATAGGAGTCGGCGTTGATGTCGGAGACCACCGTCGTGTAACCAACGAGGGAAGGTTCCATTCCACCGGGAAGAGTGGAGGCCTTCACTTCGAAACGAGCCAACCGGCTCCCGCCCGTGTCCGCAAAATCCACGTTGTACACGGCCCCCGGGTTGGCGCTCCGCCAGACCGTGTCGTCGCCGGGAACGGGGTCCGTGACGGCGGGGCTGGCGCGGTCCACCCGGAACGAGAAGGTGGAGGTGTCGGCGGAATAGTTGCCGGCGTTGTCGCGCGCCCGCACGCGCCAGTAATAGAGCCCCGTCGACAAGCTCGTGGTCGAGGCTTGGGAGACGATCGGCGAGGAGCTGAAACTCAAAATTCCGAAATCGTCCCGCGTCGACACCTCCAGGACGTAATCGGCCGGCCCGGAGGCGCCGTCGGAGACATCGGACCAGTCGAAAGAGATGTTGCCGTGGTTGTTTTGGACGTTGTCCGCGGGGGACAGCAGCGTCGGCGTCGGCGGGCTCGTGGTGTCTTTTCGAACGTGGAACACGTCGGCATAGGTGGAGGTGTTGGTGGAAAGATCCACGGCCCGGACCGATACGTAGTTCGTCCCCTCCCGGCAGGCGGCAAAATCCACCGGCCAGTCGGCGGTGTAGTGGGTGGCGCCGATCCCCAAAGCGATGGCGGTCCAATCTTTGAGGAGCGTTCCGGATTGGTCCGGGGCGGAGAAGATACGGTATTGGGCGTAACTGAGGCTGGAGCCGCCCAGATCGTAGAAATCCACGTCGTAGGTCGCGCCGGCGGCGTTGCGCCAGGCGTCGTCGCCCGCCTGCAGGTCGCTCACCGTCGGCGTGGTCAGGTCCACGCGCAAGGTGCGCAGCACGGCGTTGCTCGAAGAGTTCCCGGCGTTGTCCCGGGCGCGGACGTGCCAATAATAGAAACCTTGCGCCAGCGTGGCGGTGCTGGCCTGGGAGAGGGCGGTCGACGAACTGAAGACGATGGATCCGGCGGTGAAGGCCGGGTCGGTGGCCACCTCCAGGACATAATCGGCGACGAGCGAGGAGGCGTCGGTCGAGTCCGTCCAATCGAAGAGGATGTTCCCGGAGTTGAGGTTGACGTTGTCCGCCGGAGAAGAGAGCAGCGGGACGGAGGGCGGCGTGGTGTCTTTTCGGACATAAAAAACGTCGACAGCGGCAGCGGTGTGGGTGGAGAAGTCCACGGCCCGCACCGAGACGTAGTTTCCCGAGGTTTCCTGGAGGGCGGCAAAATCCACCGGCCAGTCGGCGGTGTAATAGGTGGCGCCGATCCCCAGGGCGAGGGTGGTCCAATCTTTGAGGAGCGTGCCGGTCTGGCCGGGTCCGGAGAAAACGCGGTATTGGACGTAGCTGAGGCTGGATCCGCCGAGATCGTAGAAATCCACGTCGTAGGTCGTGCCGGCGGCGCTGCGCCAGATATCGTCTCCGGATTGGAGGTCGCTCACCGTCGGCGTGGTCAGGTCCACACGGAAGGTTTTCGGGGAGGAATAGTCGCCGGTGTTGCCGGCCACGTCCACGGTGCGCCCGCGCCAATAGTAGAAATCTTGGGACAGGTCCGTTACCGATGCCTGCGAGTCCGTGGGGGAGGAGCTGAAGCTGAGGACGCCGAAATTGATATCGGTGGAAACCTGGACGAAATAGTTCTGCACCCCCGAGCCGGCCCCGTCCGAGACGTTTTCGAAATCCAAAACCAGGGTGCCGGTGCTGAGGCGGGCGTCCTGGATCGGCGAAATGGCCGTCATGGCCGGCGCCGGCGCCGAGGTGAGGTCGATGCCGACGTCCGACGCGGATTCGGCGTTCCCTCCATAGCTGACCCACGCCCCGTTGCCTCCCGTGCCTTGCACGCGCGCCTGCCAGTGATAGGTGGTGTTGGTGGAGAGGCCGCTCACGGTGACGGAGCCGGTCAGCACGGAACCGGAATACGCCTGCGCGACGCCGGTCTGCGTGCCCGTGCCGTCAAAGGCCTGCCCCACGGGCTTGATCTCGATCTCCGGCGTCAGGGTGTCGGCCAGGGGCGGCGCGTCCATGGAGAATTTGAACACCAGGGTTCCGTCGTTGATCCACTGTCCGGTGGAGACGACGGTGGTTCCGTCGGATTTATACGGGGTGAGCCCCGTGGGCGGGCGGGGCGGCGGAAAATAGGTGTAGCTCACCACCGCCTTGTTGGAGAAAACGGCCCGATCGGTGGAGGTGACGTCGTGGTTCCCGGTGTAAGTCACCGCGTTGGTGGGGGTGACCTGGTTTGTGCTGGTGTAAAGGACCGTGGCGGTGAAGGCTTCGGCCGGATGTTGGTGGTCCACGGTTTGTGAATTGGTGCCGCCCACGTTGATGAGGGTGTCCCGGTCGGCGCCCGCGGCCTGGGAGTTGTTGAACCGGTCTTGCAGATACGCCGAGCGGAGCGTCTTGGTCCCGAGAGGGGTGGTGGCCGTCGGGAAATAGACGGTGAAGTTCTGGGCCTGCGATGTGGTGGTCTGCTGGCTCGACTGGCCGGCGAAGACGGAGTAGGACTCGGTGAACGCCCCCTCGTTGGTGTAGTCGTAGGTGGCGATGAGTTCCACCCCGGTTCCGCCCCGGCCCGTTTGGGCGGGATAACTCAAGGTCACGGAGGACCCGTTCACCCAGCTCCCGGCCTGTTCCGTGAGGTCGTGAAGGAAAGAGTATCCGGAGATCGTCGCCGCCTGTCCCAGCGTGCTGTAGCTCCGTTGGGTCACGCTCTGACCGGCCACGGCGGAATCAAGGACAAAGTTGGTGAGCGTGGCCACGTCGAAGGTGCTGCTGATCCGGGCGTAGAGGCGTTTGAGGGTGATGTTGCCTTCCAGAAGGAAAAGGTCCTGCAAAAAATTCCCCGCGGCGGCGGCCCCCGGGGACTGGCCGAGGAAATAGGCGACGGTCTTCGTCTTGGTGGCCGAGTTGCCGTTGAACGTATAGGTGACGACGCATTCCCCGTTCAACACCGTGATGTTGGCGTTCCCGCCGGAGACGATGTTCAGCGTCTGCGAGGTGTTGGCGGCGAACCCGGGGACCGAGGTCTGCGCCTGCGTGAGGTAGAGGAAATCGTAGGTGACGGTGCCCGCTCCCTCGAAGAACAGGACGGGTTCGGTGGTGTCGGAGCCGATGCGGCAGCGCAGGTTGCCGTCGGCGGTGCTGCTGTTGGACTGGCGCTGTCCGCGGATTTCGAACCATTGCTGCTGGACGGCGACGCCGCTGTCGGCGATCTCGGCGTTGTAGGTGAAGGCGGTGGTGGACCCGCCGGTGAGTTGAGACTGCGCCGAGGTCACGTTGGAGGCGTAGTAGGCCGGGAAGCGCACGGTCTTCACCTGCGTGGCGGAGGTGTCGTCGTATTCGTAGGTGACGTAGAGTTTCAGGGCGTGCATGTTGCTCGACGGTCCGGTGAGGGTGACCGAGGCGGAATAAGTCTGGTTGGACCAGGCGGTCACCTGCGCGGTGGCGTCCGCCTTGGCCGCCACGCGGAACAGTTCGCCGGTCTGAGTGATGTAGGTGCCGGCGCCATCGAAGACCAGCGTGGACGCCGTGCCCCCGGTGTTGAAACGGATCTGCAGGTCCGACAGGGTGGTGCTCACGCTGGCCAGCGCCTCGAGTTCCAGGTAGGCGTTGCGGATGACCACCCCGCTTTCCGGCAGGTGCACGGTGATGGTGGGCGGCGTCCAGGCGGTGCCGGAGGCCAGGTTGGAGGTGCTGTAGCGGGACCCGAAATTGTACTCCACGGTCTTGATCCGCGTGGCCGCCGAAAGTTTTTGACCGGCGGACAGAAAAAGGAGCGCCAATAAAAGACCGAGACCGCCGGCCCTTCGGGGGGCTCGGCGGGAAGAGGGGATCGGCTTTCGTCGGTCTCGGCGTAGGGGCATTTTTCCTCGGGCGGTTCAGCCGTCTGACTTAGGTTCTAGGCGTTCCTCCTGCGATTGCACCGAAGCCACCACTTCATCCAAAGTAAGTCCCGCCAACATGCGGTTCACGCGCTCCCGAAGGCTTTCATAAAGTTTGTCGGAGGCGTTTTTTCGGTCCGGCGGCGGCGCGCCGTTGAAGGTGAACGCCTCCATCACTTCCCAGGCGCTGATGTCGTTCAGGGGTTTGGCCAGTTTGAATCCCCGGCCGCGGGAAGAAAGCACCAGCCGCGCGTGCACCAGACTCTGCAGAACTTTGTTGCAGTAGGATTCCGGCAACCCTTGGGCGCTGGCGATGTGGTGGGTTTCGATCCACCCCTGGTCGGCATGCTCCGACAAATGCTGCAGACACGACAATCCGTAGGCGAGCGTGCGGTTGAATTTCATAGGGCCTCTCTGGTTTCAGATTGTTACTATTGAAACGAAGCAGTCATGAAAATGTTCCGAAAAAGGCAAAAGCTGTATAAGTTGTATACCTAAAGTGTATATGGCCTTTGAAACAAATTCAATAGTGACTTTTGTCACATATGAGATATTTTTTATCCGATGGCTGGGGAGTAAAAGTATCCGATGGAAGATTCTTTTGACGAGATTGACTGAATCTGTGCGGCGGGAAACAGGGTCGGAACTAGCGGCGTTTGCCTTTGCCCGCCTGGCGCAACCGACGGACGAGCGTTTTCACCGTGGCGAGAATGTATTCCTGCTCGCGTTTCGGACGCCCACGCAGCAGCGAACAGATTTTTTCATAGGAGGAGAGGGATGGTTTTGAGGGACGGGTTTCCGGAAAAGAAAAAAGTTCGGAGAGGGAGACGTTCAGCGCCCGCCCGATCCGTTCCACGCTGGTGAGACTGGCGGCGTTTTGCCCACGTTCAATCTGCCCAATGAAGGCGGTGGAGAGGTTGCACCGTTCCGCCACGATTTCTTGAGTGAGCCCTTGACGTTCCCGCTCCGCCCGGAGTTTCCTTCCCAGACGGATGTGAATGGAATCCATAAGATAAATAGAGTATAAACGTTAGAAAGGGAAAATGTAAGCGATTGTAGATATTTTTGGGAACGTTGCCTATAAGTATCAAATGACATATACTCCTCTCATGGAAAAAAAGATCCATCTCCTCATCGTGGACGACGACGCGGCGTTGACCCATTTTTGCCGGAAGGTGGTGGAAAAATACGCCTGCCGCGCCACCGTGGCGTCCGGGGTGGAAGAGGCGGTGCGGACGTTGTCGGCGGATACGAGCATCGATTTCGTCCTGAGCGACGTGCAGATGCCCGGGGTCGACGGCTGGACCCTCTTGAGTTGGATGAAGCAGAACCGGCCGGGATGTCCGGTCGGCCTGATGACCGGCATCCCCTACGTTTCGGTGAGGGAGACCGCCGTCAAAGCCGGCGCCGTCGGCGTCCTCATGAAACCTTTTTCGCCCGACGATCTCTGCCGCTTCGTCCGGAGCCATCTCGGCGTCTCCGCCGGTTTCGAACGGAAATCGGTTCAGTAGTGGCCCAGGCTCCCGTCCGCACGAGCCCGCTTCAACGCCGCGGAAAATCCCCATAGGCCCAACGGCCACGCCGCCAACGCGAACAGCGCCAGGGCCGTCAACTGCGGCAGCACCTCCCCCCATCCGGCACCCATCAACAGACATTTCCTCAGTCCCGTCAGCGCGTGCGTCATGGGGACAAAACGGGAGAGCGATTTCAACCATCCCGGCAGGATCTCCACCGGAAAATACACCCCGCCCAGAAGTTCACTGGCCGTCACCACCAGCCACGTCACGGGGTTCCCCCGCTTGAACCGCATGATGAACGCCGCCGCCAGAACCCCCAGCCCCATGAAAGCGATCAGCGTCAAAACCAGCACCGCCCCCGCGGGCCCCACGTTCGCCTCCGCCAGCCGCAGACCGAAGACGACCATCCCCAGGGCCAGGTAGAACCCCACCTGCGCCGTGGCGTACAGGAAGTCCCACAACGAGGAGCCCAGAAGGAACTGCGGCAGGGTCACCGGCGTCAGCAGCAACGGTTCCAGCGTGTTGATGAACTGTTCTTGGCGGAGCGATTGGGCGAAGGAATTCAGGCCCACGTTCTGGTAGGTGGAGAACGCGATGCCGATCAGCACGAAGGCGAAATAATCCCCCCCGTAATTCTTCAGCAGCGGCATCGCCGACGGACCCACCATCTTCGCCACGAAATAGAACGTGGCGGCGGAGAAGAAAACGCCGAGCAGATCGATGGCGAAGCCCAGCCGGTAGGAGGTGTGGATGGTGAAGTCCCGGCGGAAGAACGCCCAGAGGATCCTAGTCGGCACGCGGGCCTCCCTCCTCCGGGGCCGTCAGCTTCTGGAAGAAGGAGTCAACGGCGAACGCCGGGTCGGCGCGCTTCACCGCCGACACCGAACCGTCGAAACGGAGCCGGCCTTCCGAGATCACCAGCCACCGGTCGGAGATCTTCAACGCGTCCTCCAGGTGGTGCGTGGAGATCAACACGATCTTCTTTCGCCGTTCCCCCCACTCCTCGGTCGCCAGGGTCCGGAACCGAGCCAGAAAAGCGGGATCGAGATGCTGCGACGGCTCGTCCAGGATCAGCACCGGCGGGTCGTGCAGCACCGCCCGCGCCAGGAGGAGTTTTTGTTTTTGTCCGGCGGAAAGCTGGCGGAACGGCGTTTCCGGGGCCGGCAGGTCCAGGACGTTCTTTAGTTCGTCGTAGCGCGCCTTCCAGCGCGCCGGAGAAAGCGCGTGGAGTTGCGCATAAAACCGCAGGTTCCCCCACACCGTCAGCCGGCCGTAAAAGGAATGTTCTTCGGACGAGGCGAACCCGAGGAGCCGTCGGGTCCGGAGGGTGTCCGAGTGCACGCTCTTCCCGTCGAGAAGGACCTCCCCGCCGTCCGGCGACAGAAGGGTGGCGATGGTCTTCAGAAGGGTTGTTTTTCCCGACCCGTTCGGACCCAGCAGACAGACCACTTCCCCGGCCGTGACACGAAAGGAGATGTCCTTCAATATTTTTTTCGGGCCGGCGGAGGAAGGGAACTGTTTAAAGGCGTGCGAGACGACGAGGTCCATCAGGAGGAAACGTTGAAAAGTCGTTTGAATCTCCGGGCGGCGGAGAACAGGATCCGCGCCGCGTATCCCCAGAGCAGGCCGGGCGTCCCCTGCGGCGTGTGGCCGAGCAGCCGCCCCCGCAACGCGCCGTCGGGCACCCATTGGAACGGCGTCCGGGCGGCGTCGTCGGCCGCCCACCATCCGTTTCCTTGCCGGCGGTAAAGGCGGTGCAGGACGGCGCGGTCCGGCTCCCCGCAGAGCGCCACGTCTCCCGCACGGCAGACGGCGGTTTTGAGCAGGGGCACGAGGCGGCTGCGCGAGGAGAGGAACGGCCGCATGCAGCCGCCGCGCGTTTCGACCCAGAAGATGTCGGAACGGGACCCGCGGGTCAAGACGAGGAGAGCTGGGCGCTGCAGCGGGCCTGTACGATGGGGTTGCCGCTGGTGCATTTTTTGCAGCCGAGAGCGGCCTGCTCGATGATCTTTTCCGATAACAGCGTCGGTTTTTTATACGGTTTTTTCTTTTTTGACATGAGGTTCTCCTGAAGGGATTTATAAAGGGTGGGCTTCCGCCGCCGGTCTTTCCGCCCCGCTTCGGGAACGGCCGACGAGCACGTCCCGGTTCAGGCGGGCCAGCCGGCAGGCGGCGGCCGAGGGGCCGAGGAAATCCCCGTCTTCCCGTTCCGCCACGCCGGTGCATCGGGGACAGTACGCCAGAAGATCGCAGGCGTTGCAGACGGCGTAATCCGCCCGGGTCATCGCCCGTCGTCGGCGGGCTTCCTCCGAGTTCCAGATGTCTTTCAGCGCGTTCCGCCGCACGTTGCCCAACACCGCCCGCCATTGGAGGCAGGGATACACGTCGCCGTTCGGCCCCAGGGCCACGTAGGAACGGCCGGCTTCGCAGAGAGGCGTGGGGGTGTCGTGGTCCTCCGGCCGGTCTCCCTGCACGCTCACCCGCAGACGGGGGTCGCGGAAGACCTTCCCCAACACCTCGTCGGAACAACGGAACGCGGTCGGCGTTTTGTCGCCGTCGTCCCGCGGGACCACCGTCGGGTCGAACCCGTAGAGGAACCCCTCCTCTTCCGCCAGCCGCACCAAGAACGGGTAGTCGGGGATGTTCAGGTTCATCAGCGGCGCTTTGATGGTCACGGCGATGCCGTTGGCCTTGAGGAGCCGCGCCCCCGCCAATGAACGGCCGTAGGAACCCGGAACGCCGGTGATGCGGTCATGGGTTTCTTCCCGGCCGTACAGGCTGATTTCCGCCCGGGCCACGCCCCGCCGCGCCAGTTCCGCCGCCAGGGGCGGGGTGACGAGCGCGCCCGAGGTGAAGAGACGGACGTCGAAAGAATTTCGGCGGGCGTGCGCCACCAGTTCGGGAAGGTCCGGCCGCCGGCAGATTTCTCCGCCGGAAAGCGTCAGATACAGCACGCCCAACTCCGCCATCTCGTCAAAAACGCGGCGGAGTTCCCCGGTGCCCAATTCGGCGGGTTCTTCGCGCCGCGCCCGCTCGGCCGCCGGAAGGTAGCAGTGCCGGCAACGGAGAGGACAGCGCCAGGTGAGTTCCACCATGGCGGAGTGCGGCGCTCCGGCCTTTTCCGCCGCCTCCATCATCCGCCACGAAAGACTTTCCCGCCCGCGGACCCTCATGAAACCTCTTCGACGATCTTCTTTCGTTTCAACTCGCGCAGAAAGCGGCGCACGTCTTTTTCCGCCGTGTCGCGGGGGACGTCGTAGTCCCGCAGGAGGTTCTGCACCAGTTCCTCGACGGTGGCGCCTTTTTTGAGCCATTCCCAGAGCGGGTCCCCCGCCCCCTGCGGCTGATGCAGGCAGCGGTGCCGCGGGTCCACCACGAAAAGTTCCCCCGCGATGCGCCGTTGGGCCAGGTGCGAGGCCTGCCGGTATTTGACCGATCGGGGGCTCACGAGAGGCCCTCCGAACGAAGAAGACCGTCGAGCGTCGCCGTGAGGGACTTTCCGTGCGGCCGTTTTTTAGCGAACCGGAGCCGCAAACAGGGCACGGCGGCCGTCAGGTCGGCGGTGTTGTCCAAAAGGGAGGAATACCCTTCGCGCCCGGCGCTGAAGTTCAAAACGCACTTCAACAGCCCTCGCGCGGCGTCGCTTTGGGAGAGGCGTTCCGCGCTCCATTCCCCGGCTTTTTCGAGAAGGAAAACGGCGCGCAACGGATAACCGGCCGGTTGGTTGCGGCGTACGTCTCCGTAGAACGGCGTGCCGTAGGCTTGCCACCGCGCGTCGCCTCGGTGAGCCAGCACCAGTTCGTCGGAGAGCACATCTCCCGGCGCGGCCATCCGCGACAGGGTGGATTTCCCGCTGCCGGAGACGCCGGCCAGAAGGCACGCCCCGTCGTTCACCCGCACGCCCGCGCCGTGGAGAAGGAATCCCCGCTCCTTCGTCAAGACGTGGCTCAAGAAGGCGCGGAGGAAGGTCGTCACCGCGGCGGTGTTGCGGACCCGTAATCGGCCTCGGCGCTCTTTTCGGGAGAATTCTCCGTGGAATCGTCCCGAGGAGACGGAGAAGCGCCCTGTTTTTTCCTCCACCACCGGCACTTCCCTCGGCTGTTCCAGCGCCGCCGGTTCCAGGGCGATCTGCCAAAAATCCGGGTGCGCTTTCGTCAAAAACCGGCGATATTCCGAGAATAATTGTTTTTTATGGAGGATCGAACTCGGATGGAAATGAAACCCCACCGGGCCGATGCGAAAGGCCGGATTGTTTTCAGGAAAGGGTATTCCGGACATGAAACCAGGGGGGATGAATGTCGGAGGGTGGGGAGGCGCTAAAGCCCTTTGACCCACCATCGTTGGGCCCGCAGTTCCAGCAACAGGCGTTTATCGCTGGTTTGGATCTGGGTCTCGTCCACGGCATCCGCCACGTAGAGGATGGGCTGCAGGGCCAGGTTGACGATCTTGGGGCCGGGCAGCCGGTTTCCGCGGGCGTCCAGCAGCATCTTGACTTTGGGCCGTGTCGGCAGGCCCGGGTCGGTGAAAATGACGCGGCCGATTTCCCCCGAACTCAGACGCACAAAGGAGCCGGTCGGATAAAGGGAGAGGGATTCGATCAGCGTTTTGACGATCCCCGGTTCGAACGACCGTTCGTGTTCCTCGATCATCACGCGCAAGGCCTGGTGCGGAAGGGCGCGCGGCCGCTGGGGACGCGGGTGCGTCACCGCCTCATACACGTCGCACACCCCGATGATCCGGGCGAAAGGATGGATGTTTTCCCCCGCCCGCCGTTCCGGATAGCCGTTCCCCTGGATACGTTCGTGCACTTGTCCGGCGGAATCGTGCACGGCGTCTTTGAGAGGGCCGGAAAGGTCGGAGAAAAGCGACAGGAGTTTCCGCGTTTCCAGAGGGTGCTGTTGGATCTGCGCCAGTTCTTCCTGGTTCAAGAGAGCCGGTTTTTGGGCCAGAGACAGGTAAGGCAACATGCCGAGGTCGTGCAGGAACGCGCTCAGGGACAGCGCTTGAAGGTCCGGGTGGGACAGACCCCTCGATTGCCCCAGCCGGATGGCGAAAATGGCCACGTTCACCACGTGGGCGAAGAGATAGTTGTCGGGCGTGGCGCGGTCGGCCATGGCCAGGAGTTCCTGGTTGCCCGATTCCAACACCGCCACGATTTTGAAGAGGGCCTCTTTCACGGGGGTCAGCGAGGGGATCGGCTCGTTTTTCGCCGCGGCGGTGTAGACGGTCCGTGCGACGGAGACCGCTTCGGAATAGATCTCCATCGCTTTTAAGGCGTGGGCCGTGACGCGTTGTTCGATGACCTCGTCCGATTCTTCCGGCGGCCGGGCGGCCGGCGGCGGCGTGGATTTGTAGATGCTGGGCGCGGGGGTTGGCGGTGCCGACGGCGCGGCCGGCGCCGCGGGGGCCGGGGACTTCGGCGGAGGGGTGGGCGCCGGCGGCGGAACGTCGAGGGCCGACGGCGTGCCGGCGTCTTTTTTCTTCAGGATGTCGGAAAATTTCATTTCGCTGATCCCCTCCGGGGATGGCATTGTTTCGGACGAACGGCCCAAAACGGTCGTGGCGCGCCGCCGGCCGGGTCCCGCTCAACAAAGGAACCTATAATCGTTTTAGTCTACAAAGTCCCGCCGGACGTTTCAAGGACGAACTCTTGGGCCGGCGGGCTCTTTGCCGACGGAAGGAGCCTCCCGGCGGCGCGGAATTTGTGGCCGCGGCCCGTATTTGATACGTTTCTCCCCATGAATGGGATATTGAGGAAAATCGCGGTCGGCGGCCGGCGGGAGGACACGTTGCTGGTGGGGGCTCTTTTGACTTTTTTCGTCCTCGCGGCGCTGTATCGTTTCCATTCGCCCGGCACCATCTACGAGAACCTTTGGGATGAATGGGAGTCGGTCCGGTTGTTGGAGAATTTCCGCTCCACCCGCGCCATCCCCATTCCCTCGTATCCGATTTTCCACGGCCAGATAATGAAGTATTTCCTGGCCCCGGCGTTTTTGGTGGGCGGGGCAAATTTCACCACGTTGCGCTTGGCCCCCGTTTTGTTCGGAGTGGCCGTGCTTCTGATGTTCTGGTATTCCCTGAGACGTTTCGGGGGCCGCGGCGTGGCGTTGCTGGCGCTTTTTTTGACGGTGATCCACCCCTCTTTTGTGCTGGGTATGAAGATCGGTTCCTATCAAACGTCCTCCATGTTGATTTTCTCGATGACTTCTGTGGCGTGTCTGCAATTTTTTTGGGACGCGAAAAAAGCGCGGTATCTTTTTGCGGCCGCCCTTGCCGCCGGCCTGGGGTTGGGCGCGCGGCTTTGGTTCGTGTGGTTCCTTTTCGCTTTGGCGGCCGCCACG
>JAKLDV010000034.1 GCA_022703335.1 Elusimicrobiota bacterium | reverse complement strand
AGGCCTCCCCGTCGCGCCAGACCAGCTTGCCGTCGGCGTCCACCCAGCCGGGGTCGGGGGCGTTCCCCAGGGCGTGCAGCCCTTCCACGTCCCGGGGAAGGTCGGGGTAGCGTTCCATTTGGGCCAGGAACACCTCGAAGGTGGCGTCGTTGTCCGCCTCGGCGCTGTGGGCGTCGGTCAATTCCTTCCCCACATAAAATTTATAGGCGGCCGAAAGGGACCGCGGTTCCCGCACGCGGAAGATGACGCTGGGATCCACGATCCGCCGCCCTTCCATGGAGAAGTTGAGGCCGGCGATCTCGAACTCCTTGGTCAGCATGGGGATGTCGAACCGCTTGATGTTGTATCCGCCCAGATCCGAATCGGCGAAGAGGTCGAAGAGTTCCTTCGCCTTCTCGAAAAACTTCGGCTGCCCCTCCAGGTCCTTGTTGGTGATACCGTGCACCGCGGAGGACTCCGCCGGGATCTTTATCCCGGGATTGAAACGCTGGAGCAGCTTCTGCCGGCGGCCGTCGGGAAAGAGCTTGAGAAGGCCGAGCTCGATGACGCGGTCGATCTCCTGCATGAGACCGGTGGTCTCCAGGTCGAAGAAGACGAGCGGCCGGGCGAGCTTGAACGGCGGCATCTCAGACCGGCCCCACGTCCTGGCGGGTCACCAGTTCGTGGAAGTCGTAGCAGTTGTCCCGCTTCTCCCGGTTGGCGCGGAACTTCATGGCCTCGCGCGGGTGCTGGTTCATCAGGCCGGAGATGCCGTAGATGTCGTTGTAGCCCCACTCGATCTCCTGGCGCAGCGGGACGAACTCCTCCTGGATCACCCGGTAGATGGGCCGCACGTCGAACTTGGGGTTTTTCAGGAAACCCAGCAGGAGTTCCAGACAGCAGTTGCCGGCGCCGCGGCCGATGCCGTTGATGGTGGCGTCCAGCATGTTGACCCCGTCGATGATCGCCTGCTGCGTGTTGGAGTAGGCCAGCTGGATGTTGTTGTGTCCGTGAAAAGCCAGCTTTTCGCGGGGCACGTACTTGCCGTACAGGTTCAGCATGTGGGTCACCTGTTCGGAATAGTAGGCGCCGTAGCTGTCCACCAGATAGAGGAAATCCAACTCCGGCGTCTTGGCCACGTCTTCCAAGGCCTCCATCAGTTCCGCCTCGATGGCCGCCGACACCGCCATGATGTTGAGCGTGGTGGCGTAGCCCTTCTCCTTGCAGCGTTTCACCAGGTCGAGCCCCTTGTCCACCTGGTGCACGTAGCAGGCCGTGCGCACCATGTCGATGGGGCTGTCCTTCTTGTCGCGCAGGGTGGCGATGTCCACCCGTCCCACGTCGAACATCACCGACAACTGCGGCCGGTGCTTTCCCTGATAGCTGTCCACGATGCGCTGCACCACGTCGTCGTCGGAAAAATTCCAGGGGCCGTATTTGGAGCGCGGGTAATCCTCGCTCTCCACCAGTTTCTTGCCCAACTCCAGGTAATCCACGCCGGAATCGCAGATGGCGCGGTAGACGGCCTTCACGAACTTCTCGGAAAACTGGTAGTCGTTGATCAACCCCCCGTCCCGTATGGTGCAATCCAATACCTTGATCTCTTTCCTGTACATCGCTCCTCCGATTGATGATTGTTGGGCAGGACACGTACGGCGGGATTCCCTGCTTATCCCAGCCCCGGGGTTCCCCTCCCCCGAAGAGGGAGGCGTTTTCGCATCGTGCGCGGGGGCTGTGTCATTAATTTACAAACTTTGGCGGGCCCATCCAAGCCCAATTTTTGACGCGGGACGGGGATGGGGAACGGCGCCCCTTAAACGCGGCCGGGTCTTGGGGGCGGCGGCGCGCCTCTCCGGGCCCAATGGCGCAGGGCCATCCAGGGGTGATAAAACACCATGCGCGGCCCGGCAAAACGCATCACGTCCTGTATCCGCGACCGCATGTCGGGCTTATAACAATGGATGGGACATTGGGAGCAGGCGGTCTTGTTCTCCCCGAAAGGGCAGAGATCGAGCCGTTGAAGGGCGTACTCCAGCAGTTCACGGCAGGAAGCGCACGGTTCCTTCTTCCCGCCGTGACGGGCGGAACAAGATATCCGCACCATCGCCGTCACGGCGATTTTGTCTTTCCGGATGTTCGGCGGGAGGGGCGTCCGCCCCGGCCGGCGCGGCTCGTTGGCCAGCGGCGTGTCCCTCATTCACGCGCTCTTCGGGACGTCCGCTTTCATGAGAAGCACCAGAGACTCCACCTCCTCCGCCGTCAAAGAACGGTCTATCCAGGGATAGAGGACGGCCTCCTCCTTGTTGTTGTGGTCCGAAAGCACGTCCAACAACGGCGTCTCCCACTGTCCGGAATTGCCGTTCAGCAGGTCGGCCCCGATCTTTTCCAGGTCCAGCTTGATCTCCCGGTGTTCCATCCGCATCACCTGGGTCGGACCGCTCAACGCCATCCCCGTCTCCTTTTCAAAAGAAGGGAAAAGGAGGTCCTCCTCCCAGCGGATATGCCGAAGGAGCCCGGACCGGAACGCCCGAAACAGATCCATCGCCCCGGACAGGTCCTTCTTCCGGACGTCCTGGAACCGCCGGAAGATATCGTCCAGGCGGTCGTGGTCCGCGCCCATGAATTGATTGACAGTCTGCATAAGACCTCCCGTGAAAAGTTTCCTCCAGTATAGCCGGGACGGGACAAAAACGTCTATGACGGCCGTCATAGGGTCGTCCGAAAAAGATCCGGCCGGCCCGCGACCCGTCGAATCCGCGTTTGCCGGTGGAAAATATGTAAAATAGACCCATCGTCCCCGGTCCTATCCGAAGAGGGAGCTCGGTCATGTCACAAACAATTTCCATTCCGCGATGACGCCGCAACGCGCCTCCAAAAGTTCCCCCGGCGCCCCGCTTCTCGCTCTGGCGATGGCCTTTTCCCTTCTCTCCGGCGCCGCCCGGGCCGCCGATCTGAAAAAGGGCGATCCGTGCCCCTCCTTCCAACTCGTCCCCCTCGCCAGCACCGCCTCGGCCGGAATCCCTCTGGAAAAACTCCTTGAAAACGGGGAACCGGTTTTACTTTCCTTCTTTGCGGCCGGGTGCGTCCCCTGTTTGACGGAAATCCCCACGCTCGAATACATCGCCCAGACCCAAAACGTCGACGCCTACCTCATCAGCGTGGACAGCGCCCCGGCCGACCGGGTGAAATCGCTGGCCCTGAAACACAACTTCACCCTCCCCGTCCTGCTCGACCCGGCGGGGAAACGCGCGGGACTCCCGTACGGCGCCGTCCCCGGCCCCCAAACGACCTCCCCTCAACTGTTCCTTCTGTCGCCGGACAAAACCCTCTGGTGGCGAAGCCAGGACTCCGCGGCCGGACTGGAAAAGGAACTGACGAACCAGATCCGGGACCTGAACGAGGCCCTCGCCCGACGCGTTCCGGCCGCGCCGATCTCCCTGGATTCCGACAGTTTTCTGCTGGTCTTCACCAACAGCGCCAACGGGTACCTGTCCCCCTGCGGCTGCGCCGACCTGCCGTTCGGCGGCGTCTCGCGCCGGTCCACTTTTTTCAAAGGCCTGCGGAAAAAATTCCCGGACCCCTCCCTCCTGTTCCTCGACGCCGGGGACAACTACGCCCTGCGCGCCCCTTCTTTACAAAGCGTCATGGACGTGCTCGACGTCCTCCGTTACGACGCCATGGTCTTGGGCGACCAAGACATTCTGCTCAGCGGCAAGGACGCCCGAAAAACGCTTTTCAACAGAAGCCGTCCCTTCCTGGCGGCCAACTTCGAGGTGTGCGACGACGCCGGATGCGACGCCCCCTTGCCGCATAAAATTTTCAAGCGGGGCGATCTGCGGGTCGCCGTCATTGCGGCCATGGACCCCGACATCTACACCCTCGCCCCGAAGACCTGGAAGAAGTGGGTCCACCTCACGGACCTCCGGAAAAAACTCCAGGAGTCGCTCCCTTCCTTGAGGGAAAACAACGACGTGGTCATCCTGCTTTCCCACAGCGGCCTGGAGACGGACTGCTCCCTGGCGGAAAACATCCCCGGCATCGATATCGTGGTGGGCGGGCATTCCCAAACGGCCCTGAAAGACGCCATCCGGGTCACCAACCTGAATTCCGGCGGACACGCCTTCGTGGTGCAGGCGGGCCCGAACGGACAATATGTCGGCAAGGTGGTGGTCCGGATGCAACCGGACAAGACGGTGGAACTGACGGGTTACGAACTGGTCCCCTTGACGGACGCCATCGAGGACGACGCGGAGGTCCTGAAACTTCTGCCCCAATAGGACCGACGGCTTTCCCTCAAAAAAGAAGCCCCTCTGTGCGGAGGGGCTTTCTCTTTTTCAAACACGGCCGCGAAGAGCGCCGTTACGCGCAGGGACCGCACCCTCCGGCGGGCTTTTCCTCCTCCGGGTGCCTGTTCCACGGGAGTTTGGCGAGGAGCTCGGCCAGGCCGCATTTGCCGCTGATCCCCGCGAACACCAGGCCGGCCCCGACGAACACGGCCACCCATCGCAGGGGCACGATCAACCCGCCGAACAACGCCAACGTCCCGGCCACGATCTGCACCTGCCGCAGGAGGGGGATCGGTCCGCGACGCCGCTCCACGGCCAGACCGGCGTCTTTCCACGCCTCCAGCCCTCCCTGCACGGCCCGGACCCGGTCGAACCCCGCGTTTTTCAATATCTTCAGGGCCTGCGCGGTGCGAACGCCGGTCTGGCAGAGGACCGCCATCTCCCGGTCTTTCGGAAAAGACGGCAACTCCGCCGCCAACCGGCCGAGCGGCACGTTCCGCGTCCCGCCGATATGCTCGTAACGATACTCGTCTTCCTCCCGCACATCCACCACCACCGCGCCGCCGGCCAGACGTTTCTTCAATCCGACGGCCGTCAAGCGGCCGTCGGGGAGGATTTCCGTCGTCGGGCCCGCGCCCGTCCCGGCGCTTTTCCGGCGGCCGAACGACGGACAGGCCAGTATCCCGCCCGTCAGGTTGAAGACGTCGCCGAAACCGTTCTGCTGAAGGATGCGCGCGGCCAGATAACCGCGGAACCCCACACGGCAATACACCACCGTCTCCTTCTTCGGGTCCAGTTCCGAAATCCTCTCGCGCAAAACGTCGATGGGGATGAGCCGGGCGGACTCCAGGTGGCCGCCGTCGTATTCGGCCGGGGTGCGCACGTCCACCACCTGCACCGGTTCGCCCCTCCGCTGTTTTTCCAATAACTGCCCGCAAGTGACGGTCTTTATCTCGCCCCGCACCGCGTTGGCGGCCACGAAGCCGCCCATGATCACCGGGTCTTTGGCCGACGAGAACTGCGGCGCGTACGCCAGGTCCAGATTCTCCAGGTCCGCCGCCGTCATGCGCGCGGAAAGCGCCGTGGCCAGAACGTCCGCCCGTTTGTCCACGCCCTTCTCGCCGACGATCTGCGCCCCCAGAAGACGGCCGCTGCCTTCCTCAAAGACCAGTTTCATGTGCAGGGGCTCCGCGCCCGGATAATAGCCGGCGTGGTCGAGCGAATGCGTCAGCGAAACCCCCACGCGCAAGCCCGCCGCGCGGGCTTCCTGTTCGGAGAGCCCCGTTTTGGCGGCGGAGATCCCCAGGGACTCCACGATGGCCGTTCCCAGCGCGCCGGGGAACGTCATCCGGCCGCCGGCGGCGTTGGCGCCGGCCACGCGGCCCTGTTTGTTCGCCGGGCCGGCCAACGGCATCCGGATTTTCCGCCCGGTGACCAGCTGGACCACCTCCACCGCGTCGCCGGCGGCGTAGATGTCCGGATCGGAGGTACGCTGCCTCTCGTCCACGACGATGCCGCCCGATGGGCCGATGGCCAACCCGGCCTCCTCGGCCAGTTTCAGTTCCGGCCGCACGCCGATGGAGAGGATCGCCATGTCCATGGGGATCCTCTTCCCGCTGGCCAGCTCGATCTCCGTCGCCAAGGGGTCTCCGTGAAAGGCCTTCAGGGCGTCGCCGAGCACCAGCGTCAGCCCGGCCTCCTCCAGATGCCGGGCCACGGAGTCGGCCACGTCCGGGTCGAACGGCGGCAACACCTGCGGCATCCTCTCCACCACCGTCACGTCCAACCCCAGCCGTTTCAGCGCCTCGGCGGACTCCAGGCCGATGAAACCGGCGCCCGCCACCACGGCCCGGGCCGGCCGGTGGGACCGCAGAAATTCCTTCACCGCGTCGGAATCGGGCACGGTCTTGACGGTGAAAATATTCTTCGCGTCGATGCCCGGCAACGCCGGCCGCACCGCGCCCGCGCCCGGGGCCAGCACGAGGGCGTCGTAGGCCTCGCGGAATACGTCGCCGGTTTTCAGGTTCTTCACTTCCACCGTTTTCGCGGCGCGGTCCAGGCGGAGCACCTCGTGCCCCACGCGCGCGTCCACGCGATACCGCTTCCAAAACGATTCCGGTGTCTGCAGGAGGAGCGACCGCCGTTCCTGAATGTCCCCCCCGATGTAATACGGGAGACCGCAGTTGGCGAAAGACACGTACGGCCCCCGCTCGAACATCACGATCTCCGCCTCTTCATTGACGCGGCGGGCCTTGGCCGCGGCGCTGGCCCCGCCCGCCACCCCTCCGACCACCACGATCTTCCTTTTCATCGTTTCCCCCCGGCGTCCCGCCCGCTGAAAATTCCCCAATGTCTCATAACATCCGCTGTAGGAAAAAGTTCCCGGCGCTAGCCTTGCCGGTCGGCGGCGCCGCGCGCCTCGGCCTTCCGGCGTTCCATCTCCGCCGCCAGACGGTCCAACCGCTCCTCGCCCAACAGCCGTTCGGCCGCCGGGAAGAGCCCCGCCTCCTCTTTCAGAAGATGCATGTCCAGCAGCGACCGGAACTGGAGCATGTCGATCTCCCATTCCTTTTTTTGCGCGGCGGGGGTCCGACGCATCCGCCTCAAAAAATGCGCCAGGTCCTCATGCTCCTGGACGATCTCCCGGGCGTAACGCTTGTCGAGCAGCGGTTCCGCCTCCAAAGCCGGTAAAAAAAGCTCGTCTTCGAACCAGGCGTGCGCCAAGATGATCCTCTGCAGCGTTTCCAAGATGAGCGCGAACCGAGGATTCCCCAGCGTGAACCCTTCCAGTGTCTTCCGGATCATCTTATGGTCTTTCAAGAGCTGGTCCGTGGCTTTCGGCATAGCGTTCCTTTCGGCGATCGGGTCCCGGCCCGACGATTTATTTTCACAAAACTGCTAAACTGAAAAACATGAACTACGACGCCATCGTCATCGGAGGCGGCATCACCGGCGCCGGCGTGCTGCGCGATCTGGCCCTGCGCGGCCTCAAAGCCCTGCTGGTCGAAAAGGACCTCCCCGGCCGCGCCACCACCGGCGCCTCCTCCCATCTCATCCA
This sequence comes from Elusimicrobiota bacterium, assembly GCA_022703335.1. GTDB lineage: Bacteria > Elusimicrobiota > Elusimicrobia > FEN-1173 > FEN-1173 > JAKLDV01. The sequence continues at coordinate 15,393 of JAKLDV010000034.1, read as the reverse complement.
CGGCGGGGTGCGCTACCTTCTCTACGACCGCCCCACCACGGAAACCACCGCCTGGGATTCCGGGCACATCGTCCGCATCGCCCGGCCTCTCCTCACGCGCCTGCCCATCGTCTGGCCCGTGTATGCGGACCACGCGCGCGGACGGACCACCATCGAGACCCTTCTGGAAAGTTACGATCGTTTCCAGCCGCTGAAAGGCGGACTGCCGCACCTGCGGCTGAACGCCGAGGAAACCGCGCGGCTCGTCCCCCAACTCAAACGCCCCGGACTGCGCGGCGGGCTCGTGTTCGACGAGTGGTGGGTGGACCCCGTCCGACTCGTCGAAAAAAATCTCGACAACGCCCGGGCGAACGGCGCCGAGGTGCGCGAAAAAACCGCCGTGACCGGGCTGGTCCTCGCCGGCGGCGCCGTGAAGGGCGTGGAGGTCCTCACCCCCCGGGGCGAGCGGGAAACCCTGCGCGCCGACCTCGTCATCAACGCCGCCGGCCCGTGGGTGGACAAGGTGGCCCGCCTGGCGGGGCTCTCCATCCCGCTCCGCCTGCAACAGGGAACGCACCTCGTCTACGACGGAAACGAAGCCATTCTGCGCTCCCCCGCCGGCCGGTTCGGCCTGTTGCTGGAGGCCGAAGACAGGGAACGCTACGTCTTTGTGATCCCCGGCGGGGACATGACCTTGGTGGGCCCCACCGACATCACCTCGCCGGACGACCCGGACCATCTGTCGCCCCAGCCGGCGGAAACGGCGCAGCTGCTGGGCACACTCCGCCGCTATTTCGATTCGTTCCCGGAACGCTGTTCCAAAACCATCGTGGCGGCCCGCCCGATCCTGGGTCAAACGGGCAACGCCAAACTTCTCTCTCGGGAGTTCCAGGTGCTGGACCACGCGGCCCGCGGCGAACGGTCGGGGTTCCTGACCATCGCCGGAGGGAAAATGTCGGATTTTCGTCTGATGGGAGAGGAGACCGGCAACGCCGCCGTTCGGCTGTTGAAAAAAGGCGGTTCCGGACGGACGCATTCGATCGCGCTGGACGGCTCGTCCGTGTCGACGGAAGGCTCCGCGGACCGGCCGACGCATCCGCTCACGCCGTTCCTGAGACGACACCCCCGCCTGAGGGAACTGCACGCCCTGGCCCATCTGGGCGTGGGGCTCGCCGGCCACCTGGCGCGACGGCTCGGCGGGAAAACGCGCGACGACACCGTCGACGATTTCACCCGCCGCTACAACGCCCCCGCCTCAGGGCTCTAAGACCTCCGACGACGCCGGCTTTTCCGGCGACTCGGGTCCGTGCGCGAACACGCGCGGCATCTCCCACAACGAGAAAAACACCGCCGCCACGATCAACACGAAAGCCACCACGTAGTTCCACCGCATCGGCTCCCTCAGATAAAACAAACAAAAAAAGATGAACACGGCGACGGAGATGACTTCCTGGATGATCTTCAGCTGCGGCGCGGTGAACGTCCCGTGGCCGATCCGGTTGGCCGGCACCTGCAGACAATATTCAGGAAACGCGATCAGCCAGCTGACCAAGATGACCGCGATGAGCGGATACGCCTTGTACTTCAGATGGCCGTACCACGCCACCGTCATGAAAATATTGGACCCCAGCAGCAACAGAACCGTCTTCATGGAATGCCCTCCGTCCGGCAGGAACTGTCCCTATTTTATCTGTTTTTGAAACGCCCCGGAGGCCCCGTTCCTAAAACAATTTCCATGGCGGGGCCGCCGGCGACGCCGCCCTGATATATAATGTGGTTGCTGGACAGGCATCGCCGCGGAGCATGCCTCATCCCATGAACGAGGTGCCCGCCCATGCCTGAATTCAGTCCGACCGCCCGGCAGAACCCCTCCATCCTCGTCGTCGAAGATCTTGAATCCACGCGCGAATTCGTCTCCTTCATCCTCCGCAAACAGGGATATCATGTCCTGCTCGCCAAGGACGGCAAAACCGGCCTCTCCCTTTCCGTGGACAAACAGCCGGACCTTCTGCTGGTGGACATCCTCCTGCCGGGGATGGACGGCTACTCCCTCTGCTCGCGCATCAAACAGGACCCGGCCCTGAAACGGCAGAAGATCATCCTTTTCTCCGCGTTGAACGCCCAAGCCAACAAGCTCAAGGCGGAAGAATCCGGCGCCGACGCCTTCCTTGAAAAACCCGTGGAACCGGCCCGCCTCCTGTCCGTGATAAAGTCCCTGCTCTCCCCGTCCTGAAAAATCAGAAAAAACAGTTGACAGTCCCGGGACAGCGGCCTATAATGGACGTGGTTCATCACTAAAACGCCGAGGGAACGGAGGCCCCTGTGAGGGCGACGGTTTCATCGGCGTTTGTCATTCGGAACATCGCGTTTTTCCCGGCGGCCTTCCTTTTAATAGGAGGGCTTTTTGTTTTCCAGGCCCCGCTGGCCGCCCTCGAAAGGCCCGCCCTCGTCTGGAACGTGGCCGCCGACCGCCTGGAAACCTCCCCCCGCCAACCGGTGAAAGCGAGCGGGCGCGTCGTGTTGGAGATCAAGGACTCCCGCGTGGAGGCGGACAACGTGGCGTTGCTGCCGAACCTTAAACGGGCCCAGGCCTGGAAAACGGTCTCCCTTCAAAACGAATCGTTCCTGGTGCGGACGGAATGGATGGCGTTGGACTGTTCGCAGAGCGGCGCCCCGTGCGCGCTCTACATCGACCCACTCGGCAACCTGCCGGGAGAACGACGGACGCGGACGCCCAAATTCTGGAGTTTCTCGGGCGAGCCGGCACGAGCCGGCGGCGAGGAGACCTGGCAATGAGTCCCCTGAAAACCCCGCTGTCTTCCCGTTTCAAGTTCGGGTTCTGGCTGGGCGGCATCTCCCTGGCGGCGGCGATGTGCCTGTTGGCCACCTCGCGTTTCAGCGAATCCGGCTCGTTGGCCGGCGAGACCGCACGCCTGATGGTGACCAGCGGCTCCTTCTCCCGCGGCGTCACCCTGTACGACGCCCTCAAACAGGCGTCCCTCTCCCCCCTGCTCATCCAGCAGATCGGCGATTCCCTCCAAAGGAGCATCAATCCCCGGTCGTTCAAGAACACCGACACCTACGAACTCGTGCAGACCGCGGACGCCGCTTTCCACCACCTCACCATCACCCGGGGATTGAAACAGTACATCGTCTCCCTCGATCCTTCCCAGCGACTCGCGCTCTACCTGCAGGAGATCCCCGTCCACACTCAAGAGGAGATCTCTGCCGGGTCCCTCAAGGGCTCCCTCTGGGAGTCCATGAGTTCCCGCGGGATGCCGCCGGAACTCATCATGCAGTTCGCCGACATCTTCGCCTGGAACATCGATTTTCTGACGGAACCGCGGGACGGGGACCGGTTCGCCCTGGTGTGGGAAAAAGGGACCACGCCGGACGGCGAAGTCACCCAGCAAAAGATCTTGGCGGCCCTCTACGAGGGCCGGGCCCTCGGCCGGCACCTGGCCTTCCTGCACAACGGCGAATACTACGACACCGACGGGAACTCCATCCGCAAGGCCTTCCTGCACGCGCCGCTCAACTTCCGGCGCATCTCCTCCGGCTTTTCACGGCGGCGGTTCCATCCGGTGCTGCGCTATTTCCGGCCGCACCTGGGCATCGACTACGCCGCCCCGCGCGGCACCCCGGTGGTGAGCGTGGGCAACGGGACGGTGGTGTTCCGGGGATGGAAACGCGCCTACGGCAACTTCGTGCAGATCCGGCACAACGGCGCCTACACCACCTGCTACGGCCACCTTTCCCGTTTCGCGCGGAACCTCCGGCGCGGCGCCCGCGTGAGCCAGGGCCAGGTCATCGGGTACGTGGGCAGCACGGGATGGTCCACCGGGCCGCACCTGGATTTCCGCGTGCTCAAGAACGGCCGTTTCGTCAATTTCATCAAGCTGAAGTTCCCGTCGGACAAGCGGATCCCCGCCTCGGAAAACGAGGCGTTTCAGGAACTCGGCCGGCAGCGGCGGGAAGAGATGGAAGATTTTCTGAAGGAGCACCTGGCGGCGGAATAGGCGTTCCGCCCGGAAACGTTACGGAGCGGCGGGAACAGCGGCCGGCCCTCCGGGCCGGGGAGCCGTGTAGAAGAAATAGAAAATCCGGTAGCGCCGGAGACCGCTCTGGATGTCCCGGCCGAAGAGGCCTCCCAAAATTTCGAAATACCGGTCGTTCGGACCGGACACGGTGCTGGAAAACACCGGCGCCAGACCCACGGTGCGGCTGCGCCCGCCGGGACGCGTCACCGTCACGCGGTACCACGGCCCCAAAACCACGATGTCCCGGTCCACGGACCGCACGTCGTTCGTCGACGATTTCTCCTCCCCCTTCCGCAGGAACCTCCAATAGAGCGGAAAAAACATCCGAAACTTCTTCCCGGCCGGGCTGTCGTAGGTCATCCACAGCGGCGCCAGCACGTTGAGCCGCCGGCCCGGTTCGCCGTAATGAAAATAAAGCGGCAGGACGCAGCGATAATCCCTCTCGGGATTCCGGCCCGCCCAATACAACGGGAAGAACACGCTCGCCCCGCCCCGCCCCGCGCCCCGCGCCACGCTCGCCGTCGACCCGGTCGTCTCGAATTCCCGCGAACGGTACCACAGCGGCACGAACAGGTCCCAATCCCTTTCCGGGCTGCGCCGCCAGGCGTAGGGGAAAACGAATCCTTTCCGTCGGGGCCCCTGCCGTTCCCACGCCGCCAGCGCGATGCCGCGCGGCGCCCAGAAGTTCCGGAAATCCGCCCGGCGGATATATTTGTAGAGTGGGAAAAATTCGTGTTCCAGGTTTTCCCCCTCCCGCGCCACGCCGCCCAGCAGGAGATATTGCAGATGCGATCGCGGCCGGTCGGTGCCCGTGCCGCCCCTCGAAAGATACACCAGCAGGGGCGGCACGATCCATAGCCCGTCGCCCTTTTTGTCCGCCGAATACCAATAGAACGGGAAGAGATAGCCGCCGCGTTCTTCCGGCGAAAAATCCCGGCCCCAGAGAGGGAACAGCCCGTAGGCGCGCCGCTCCTCCCGCCGCCAGCGGTAATAGGGAGGAACGATGGTCAGACTTTTCGACGGCGTGGCGCTGCCCCAATACACCGGGAAGAAAATGAACCGCTTCGACTCGGCGCTGCGGTACCAATACGCCGGCAACACGATCCCCTCCCGGGACAGCGCCGAGCGCCGCGTCCAGGCCAGCGGCGAAAAAAACAGCCGGCGGCGGGCGTTGTAGTTGTAATGGAAAAGCGGGAAGAGCGTTGTGGAACCGCGGTCCGCCTGATGGTCCCGCCAATAAAGGAAAAGCAGGCTCCAGGTGCGGCGGTCCCGGGTCTTCTTCCACAAGAACGGCGGAACGGCGGTGAGGGTGCTGTCCCCGTCGCGAGTGCGGGCATAGAACGGGAAAAGGACATCCACGCCCCAGTCCGGCGGACGCCGAAAGTGCCAGTAGAGCGGGAAGAAAACGCGGGTGCGGTCGCCGTTGTCGGCGTTCCTCCAGTGGTAGAGATAGGACCACCCCGACGACGACCCCTCCTTCCGCCGCCACAGCGCCAGCCAGGAAACGAGGTGGGCCCCGTCCGGGTCGGACCAGTAGCCGTAGAGCGGGAAGAGCGTCTGGAAATAGTCCTCGTTCTCCCGGCGCTGATAAAAATTCAGGATCTGCGTCTTCTCCTCAAAACCGTCGGCGCTGCGGCGGAGATACCACAACGGAAACACGCCGGAGAGCCGAAGGTCCGGATCGCGGGAATAAAAGTAGAGGCCCAGGTGGCCGGCGCGCTGGTCGTCGTTGACGAAAGAGCTGAACGGCAGGGTGAGGAAGCTCCGGCTTTTCTCTCCGCGGGAATAGAGGTACACGGGCAAAAGATAATGGGATCGGCGCGCGCCCCAGCCCGCCCCGGCCAACGGGAAAAGGCCCATGTCCGTCTGGGGCGGGGCCGTCGGGGCGGAACGTTTCCAGTAAAAGGGGGCCAGCACGTCCAGCTTGCCGCCGGGGTTCCGGAACCGCCAATAGGCCGGGAAAAAAACGCGCGTGCGCACGCCCGGGTCGTCGAACCACGCGTAATTCAGAAGGAAGCCGAGTCGCCGGTCGCCGCGGCGGCGCGACCAGCCCCACAACGACACCTGGTCCACCTTTTGCCTGTCCCCGCTGCGGTAATCGTAAAAAAGGAACGGCGGCAGGGTGGTGACCCGCCCGCCTTCGGCGCGGATCTTCTGCCAATAAAACGGAAAGAGCGCGGTGTGGGTGACGCGGGGATCGGAATGCCGGAAGAAAAGGCCCGCCACCATCCATTTTTCCGTCGGTCGGCGGTAGGAGAAGACCAGCGGCAGGGACACCAGCAGGCTCCGGTCCGACTCGCGCCAGCGGTAAAAAACGGGCAGCATCAATTTATAGGAACTGGACCGGTCCTGAACGTTCCAATAGAGCATGGAAAGCATCAGGAGCCGCCGCTCTTCTTCCGGGTCCGCCTCGTACCAAAACAGGGGCGGCAGCCGCACGGGCCGTTTTTTCCAGGAGGCCGAGGCAGGAGATGCGCCGGTCGAACCGGAAACGCCCGTCTCCTCCGCCCGCAGACCGGACAGGACGGCCGACGACACGACGGCCGCGATCAGAAAGGTCCGAAAAAGGGATTTCAACTGTCTAGCGGGAAATGGGGTCTGAAAAGGAAGCAAGGCGGGCACGACGGTGCGACGGAAACGGGTCAATCCGTCTCGTAATCGACGACGAGGATCTCCTCGGCGATGGGTTTGATGTATTTCTCCACCACCTCCTGGTGGGCGGGGTGGGGCAAATAGGCCTCCAGCGCGGACCGGGAGATGAACCGGACCACGAACCCGTGGGTAAAGCCCTTGGCGCGGGCGCTGAAATTCTCGCCGGCCGTGGCGCTGTGGATGCCGGAGATCTTCTCGCGCAGGCCCAGAAGGTTCAAGAGCATCTGCCCCTTCTGTTCCTCCGTGGCGGACCGCCGGATATTGAACAGGACGATGTGTTCGATCATGACCGTCTCCTGACTTTACAAAAGTCGAAAGCCCGGAGCAAACGGTTCACGCCTTCCACCGGAGAGGAACGGCGCCCCGTGTCCGGGGCGCGGCCGCCGGCGCCGGGGCGTATTGCGGCCGGGGCGCGGCCGCCAGTTCGGACAGCAGGCTCCGCAGCGTCCGCACCTCGGCTTCCAGTTCCCTTGTTCTGGCGTTCTTTTCTTCCAGGGCCTGCCGGAGTATCGCCTGCTCCGCCAGCCGCAGTTCCAGGCAGTCCCTTTCCAGTTCTTTCATGACGTGTCTCCTTTCTTTTTGTGTCTCCCTAAAATAAAAAACCCATTGTCCGTCGGACAATGGGCGCTTTGCGTTGCTTTCGGGGAATCCGGCTTGCTTACTTCATGTGACCCGTCCAGACCGCAAAACGCCCCCGACCCGTGTGGACCCAAAGGCCCATCGGGCGAGACGCGGTAATGAATTTGCAGGTCTGGTTCTTTCTCATATCTCTTTCAGTATAACCCCGGTTTCTGAAAAAATCAATACCTGGCGGCCGACGCTTGCGCCGACAGCGGCGCGGCGGAGGGCAACTCCTCCTTCTGCTTCTCGAACGCCTCCAGCCGGCCGGCGTTCCGTTCGCGGACCTTTTCCTCCAGGTCCGACTTCACCTCCGGGTGCCGTTCCATGATCTCCCGAATGACGTCGTGTTCGATGGTGTAGATCTCCGTCTGGTCCACGGCCGCCTTGATGGTGGCGGTGGCGGCGCAGTTCTTCACCAGCGAGATCTCGCCGAAGAACGCCCCTTTTTCCAGATTGGCGATGAACCGGGTGACCTTGTCCTTGCGCGAAAAAACGGCCACCATGCCGGAAACCACGAAATAGAGCTGGTGCGAGATGATGCCCTGGAAAAGGATGGTGTCGCCCTTGTCGAAACTCTGTTTGCGCATGTTGAGCGTCAAAAGGTGGATGTCCTGCGGGGAACATTTCTCGAACAGGTCGACCCGCCCCAGAAATTCCTCCGCCCACACGGCTTGGTTCTGCATCATGGATTCCATTTTTTCACCTCTTCGTTAGGCTTGCGGCCAGGACCGCCGGCTCAACCGTATCATTATAGCATGTCGGGGCGGGGGTGTGCCGAACTAAAATGCCCCCCTCAACCGAGCCGTTCCCCCCGCACACCGATGACCGCGGTCTCCACCGGAATCTTTTTGCCGGACCGCGCCTGGGCCTCCCGCACCAGGCGCACCAGCCCGAAACAGCAGGGGACTTCCATGTGCACCACCGTGACACTCCGCGGGCCGGCCTCGAAGATCCGCGTCACCTTGTCCAGGTAGGCCTCCACGTCGTCCAGCTTGGGGCACCCGATGGCGACCACCTTTCCTTTTAAGAAGTCCTGGTGGAACCCGGCGTAACCGAACGGGGCGCAGTCGGCGGCAAAAACCACGTCCGCCCCGGCCCAGTACGGCGCCTCCGGCGACACCAGATGCAGCTGAACGGGCCAGTTCCGCAATTCGGATTTCAGTTCCTGCCGATGGGCCGCCGGAGAAGCGGGCGGCGCGTCCCACAGGGCCGATCGGCTGGACGGGCAGGCGGAAACGCCGGGCGGCCGCGCGGGCGACGGCTTTTCTTCGTGTTCCCTCATATGCCTCCGGTGTTCCTCCAGCATTTCCGGGGCCTCGCGCTTGATCCGCGCCAGGGTGGCCTCTTCGTCGTACACCTCCGCCCGGCGCTCCTCGATCACCAACGCCCCCGTGGGGCACGCCCCCAGACAAGCCCCCAAACCGTCGCAGTAAAACTCCTTGACGAGCCGGGCCTTCGGGCCCCGGGGCGTCTCCACCAACCGGATGGCCTGTTCCGGACAGGACGGGATGCATTTGGAGCAGCCGTCGCACAAATCCTCGTTGATGCGGATGATCTTCCTTACTTCGGTGGCGCGTTTTTTCATGGGTCTCCTCCCGGAGAAAGTCGCCTGCCTTTCCCTTCCATTCTACCCTTCCGCGGTTCAGGCACTTATGACGGCGGTCATCCTTTCAAGGAACTTCGGGTCTCTGGAATTCGGGCCCGAAAAATGCTACTTCTTCCGTAAGCAGCACAGACACCCTCGCATTCACTGCCAACGGATCCGACATCGTTCAAAGGAGAAAAACATGCGTCTTTGGTCAAGCCGAGCCCTGCCTTTTTTCAGCGCCGCCCTGGCGGCCCTGTTCCTCTTTTCCTGCAGTTCCACGCCGAAAGTGAGGCGCACCGAGGTGGACGAACAGATCGACCTCAGCGGCAACTGGAACGACACCGACTCGCGGCTGGTGGCCGAGGAGATGGTGCGCGACGCCCTGGCGCGCGCGTGGGTGAGCGAATTCTCCGCGGCCAAACAAACCAAACCGCGCGTGATCGTGGGCACCGTCCTCAACAAGAGCCACGAACACATCAACACCGAGACCTTCGTGAAGGACCTGGAGCGGGAGCTGACCAACTCCGGGCAGGTGCGTTTCGTCGCCTCCAAGGAACAGCGCAACGAGGTGCGCGAGGAGCGCGTCGACCAGGCCCAGAACGCCAGCATGGAAACCGCCAAGAGCATGGGACAGGAATACGGCGCCGACTACATGGTGAAGGGCCAGATCAACACCATCCTGGACGCCGCCGGGAAACAGGAAGTGAAGTATTACCAGGTGGAGCTGGAACTGATCGACATGCTCACCAACGAAAAAGCCTGGATCGGCCAGAAGAAGATCAAGAAACTCGTCAAATACAAGAAAGCCAAGTTTTAATTTTCCCCCTTCACTCCACGATCGCCCCTCCGAGAGGTTGCAGGACCGCCGGGTGAACCGCCGCCGCCGTTCCGCCGTTCTCCTTCGCGGTCTCATCGGCTCTTTGACAGCCGCCGCGCTGCTGGCCGGGTGCGCCTCGCCCCGCGCCCTGATGCGCGACATGCAGACGCTCATCACGCAGGAACAATACCCCGCCGCCGCCGAGCTCGTCAAGAACGCCAAAACCAGCCACTACGGCGCCAAAAACGCCTTCCTCTATTACGCGGACCTGGGGATGACCCTCCACCTCGCCGGGAAATACGCGGAGAGCAACGCGGCGTTCGAGTCGGCCAAGAAGATCGCCACGGACCTCTTCACCAAGAGCGTCTCCAAAGAGGCGGCCACGTTCCTGACGAGCGACAACGCGCGGCCCTACGCCGGCGAGGATTTCGAGCGGGCCCTCATCCACGTCTTCTGCGCGCTGAACTACGTGTTCCTTGGCGAGGAGAACGAGGCGCTGGTGGAGGCCCGCCAGGCGGACTTCCTGCTCACCAAGCTTCAGACCGACTACGGCCACAAGAACGTCTACACGGAAGACGCCTTCATCCACTACCTCAGCGGCATGGTGTATGAGAACGCGGGAGAAACCAACGACGCCTTCATCGCCTACCGCAAGGCGCTGGACGCCTACGTCCGCTACCGGAAGGACTACGGCACCGCCGAACCGCCGGCGCTGATCCAGGCGGCGCTGCGCACCGCGGCGAAACTGGGGTTCACCGACGAGGTGCGGGAGATAAAGAACCGTTGGGGAGGAACGGTCCCGGGAACGCCCCCCACCGGCGACGGCGAAGTGGTGGTGTTCCATTACAACGGCCTGGCGCCTTACAAGACGGACTCGTTCTTTGAGATCGGTTTCATCGCCGGCTGGGCCTACGTGGAGGCGGAAAACCCGCAGGGGGAAGACCGGGAAAAAATGGAGCAGGCCGGGGCGGCGGTCCGCTCCCTCTTGGCGGACGACGTGGTGCGGGTGGCGTTCCCCAAATACGTGCGCCAACCCTACGCCGTCAAAAGCCTGGAGGTGCGGGCGGCGGAGGCGAACGCCTCGCATTCCGCTAACCTGGCGGAGGACATCGGCGCCATCGCCATCAAGAACCTCCAGGATCGCATCGGCCGCGTGCGGACCAAGGCCATCGCCCGGTCCGTTCTCAAGTTCGCCCTGTCGCGGAAGATCGCGGCGGAGGTGGAGGAGAAACGGGGCGCCGGTGCGGCGTGGCTGACGAAAAAGATTCTGCAGGTGGCCTCCAGCGCCACGGAACTCGCCGACAAGCGCTGCTGGCAGACACTTCCGGACCAGATCGGCGTGGCCAGCCTGACGCTGCCCGCCGGGAAACACACGCTGACGCTGACCTTCCGGGACGCGGCCGGCAACACGGTGTTGACGCGGGAAATGAAAGACGTGGACGTGCGGCCCGGGAAAAAGACTTTTTTAACGATCCGAACCGCCCACTAGGCGGACAAAGGAGCCACTCATGAAACGCTCACGCATCTTCGCAGGACTCATCGCCCTCGCGGTCCTCTCGGCCGCGGCGGCCCACGCCGCCAAACGGCCGGCCTGGACGCAGGGGGAGGATCCGGCCTATCCCAACGCCACCTATGTGACGGGGGTGGGCATCGGCGACGACCTCGACGCCGCCCGGTCCAACGCGCGCGCGGAGATATCCAAAGTCTTCCAGGCCCGGGTACAGCAGGTCACCTCCGACGTGCAGTCGGAAACCTCCGGCGCCGTGGGCGGGAAACGCTCCCCCGTGGAATCCGCCCAGGAGAGCGAGATGCGCACGAAAGTGACGACGGAAAGTCTCCTGGAAGGCGTTCAGATCTCCCAGACCTGGTTCGACAAAAAAAAGAAGAAACATTACGCCTTGGCGGTCCTGAGCCGGCCGAAAACCCTGGCCGCCCTCTCCGGACAGATCACGGAAAAAGAGGAGGGCATCGGCGCGCAGATGTCCATCGGCAAGGCCGCCCCTTCCGCCATCGAGAAGGCGCGGGCCTACGCGCAGGCGTACCGACTGGCCCAGGAACGGGACGCCCTCGCCGCCCGTCGGCGCGCCGTGGACCCGGTGACCGTGCCGGACCTGCCCGGAACGGGGAACTCCACCGCCGAGGCGGAGAACCTTCTCCGCCAGACGCTCGCCCAGATCCAGTTCACGGTGGAAGCCGACGGCGAAACCCCGTCCCGCCTGAAGGAGTCGGTGACGGGGAAGATCACCGCCATGGGCTTCAAGGTGCTCGATTCCACCGCGCCCGCGGCCACGCCGATGAGCCCGGTGATAAAGATAAAATGCCGGCTCACTATCGAACCCTTCGACCGCGGCAACCCCTCCTGGAAATTCTTCCGCTGGAACGGGGCGTTCGAAATGGCGGAGAGCGGCAAGAACGGCCGGGTGCTGGCTTCGTCCACGCCCGCCGGCGCGGAGGGCCATTTGACGGAAGACACCGCCCGCACGAAGACGCGGATTTCGGGGGAGGAGGCGCTGGCCAAGGAAGCCGAGACCCAGATCGGCCGCTACATCCTCGGCAAATAGTTTGCTATCATCGGCGTTATGGGCCCGGCAGGCACCAAAAAAAACGTTTTCACCCAAATCGAATAACGGAGGAGGAGTCATGTCTCGTATATCTTTCATCAAACTGGCAGCGCTTCTTGTGGCGGGGACCTTGGCGGTGGGATGCGCCGCAAAAAAACCGGAGTGGATCATGAAGGGCAGCGGCGCCTTCAAGAAGGACCAGAAAGTGATCTACGGCGTGGGCGTGGCGGAAGGCGTTCAGTCCGAAGCCCTGCGCCGCATGACGGCCGACAACCGCGCCATCGCGGAAATCTCCAAGCAGCTCTCCACCATCTCCACCTCACTGATGCGCGACTACATGTCCTCCACCGCCGTGCCGCCGGAACAGAAAGGGTCCGAGGAACAATACATCGAGAACACCGTGAAGACCTTCACCTCCAACACGGTCTCGGGCGTGAAAGTCACCGACCGCTATCAGGAAAAGAACGGCACGCTCTACTCCCTCGCCTCCCTCAACCTGGACGACCTGAAGATGCTGGCGGGCGAAGTGAAGGACCTGAGCGAATCCGTGCGGGAATACATCAAGGCGAACGCGGAAAAAGCCTTCGACAAACTGGCCGAGGAAGAGAGCAAGCACGCGCAATAATCTCCTCACTTCACCGAAATAAAAAAGGCGGGGCCGAAACCCCGCCTTTTTTATTTGTCCGGACGACGCGTTGCGGCGTCCGCCGGGCGCTAATTCCCCTTGGAAGCCGCCCACACCGCCATGGGCGAGGTGAGCCGGCGCTCCTCCTCGATGCTGATGGCCGAGGCAAAGATCTCCATCAAACGCCGGTCCTGGTCGTCCAACTCCACATCGTCCCGATACACGACGCAGAGGGACCCGACGGGTTTCCCGTTGCGGCTCACCGGATGTCCCACGTAGGTCTTCAGTCCGAAAGCGGCGACGTTCGGATCCGACTTCGAATAGGGGGTCTCCGGGAGGTTGCGCACGTAAAACAGTCCCCCGTCGCGGCCTTTGCTGATCACGTCGTAACAGATGTGACCGTCCGGTTTGTCCGTGGGATTATAGTCGGGAGGGGTGTTCCAGCGTCCGGCGGAGAACAGCATCCCGTCCTGAAGGCGGTTGTAGAGGGCGCAGGCGGCCCGCATGAGGATGCCGCAACTTTCGGTGAGGTTCTGGATGTTGCCGTCGTAATCGGTCCCGAGCGACAGGAACGTCTCGTTGAGCCGCCTCAGCCGGTCCTCGGCGCGTTTGCGGAGGGTGATGTCCCGCACCAGGGCCAGCACCAGGGTGCGGCCGCCGAAATCGAAGAATCCCACCCGGGATTCCACGGGAAATTTCTGGCCGTCCTTGCGGCAATGGATGCCTTCCAAGGTCAGCGCGGAGGACTGGAGGAAGTTCCCCCATCCCTTCAGGATCGGGTCGAGGAAGGGCGGAGACTCGATGTCGCGCATGTTCATGGAGAGAAGTTCTCCCCGCGTGTATCCCAGGCTCTTGCAGGCGCGCTGGTTGACGTCCTGGATGTTGCCGGACGAATCGCAGATGAAAAAAGCGTCCGCGGCGTTCTCCACCAGCCGGCGGAAGCGCTCCTCCCCCTCCATCAGCGACTCCTCGTTGCGTTTCCGTTCCAGGGAATTGGCGAGGATCTCCCCCACCATCTTCAAAAGGCGGATGTCGTCCTCGTCCCATTCCTTGACCTGGCGGGCGGCGTCGAACCCCACAAAACCGAGCAGCGTGCGGCCGAGCATCAACGGCACCACGATGACCGACTGAACCCCCTGCCCCTCGAGGGTCTTCTTTTCCGAGGCGGCCTCGGGCGGCATTTCGGAGACGCGCGGGATATGGATGGTCTCGAAGTTCTTCAGCGCCTTCGTCCAGGCGGGAAAATCCTCGGTGGAGAGGTTCTGCATGGTGGAGATGAGGCGTTCGATGCCGGGGGCGCACCATTCGTGCGTGCAGCTGGCGTGCCGGCCGTCCGGGGCGAGGAGGAAGATGTAGCTGCGGTCCACCCCGGCGAACTCGCCGATGGCCTGGAGAGCCCGATGGGCGGCGGCGTCGAAATCGTCGGGATCCAGATTGACGAAATTGGCGGAGAGGCCGGCGATCAGTTTTTCCAGCTCCACGCGGTAATGCAGGCTCTCCTCGACGTTCCGCCGGCGCAACGCCTGGTGCGCCTGCCGTTCCACCACTTTCAAGCGGGCCGGAAGGGGTTCCCGGTCGTCCGCGATCAGAATATAGTCGTCCACGCCCGCCTCCAGCAGGGCGTCGAGTTCCGAGACCGGCGGCTGCGTCGAAACCGCCAACACCAGGCTGTGCTTTCCGCCGGGAAGCGCCCGGAGGCGGCGGGCGATGTTCAGGACGTTTTTCCGGTCCAGCCCCGCCCCCAAGAAGACAAGCCCGGCGCCGGCCGCGGCCTTTTCCCACCCCTCTTTTTCCGTCGAAAAAGAGACGTCGTAGCCCCGCGCCTGCAACAGTTCGTGCAGCGGGGCCAACGATTCCCTGGTTTTGTCGATGAGGAGAGTTTTCATTTTGAAGTAATTCTTTCAGGTCGTTCTTCTTGCCGGTAAGAGCCGAGGCTGCCATTCCCACGATTCACGGAAACGCCCCAAACGGTTTCCAACAAAAAACCGTTCGAGGGACAACAGGCGATGGGGTCGGCTTCGATTCCATGGCCCGGATCGCGCCACGAACGGTCCCCCGTGAAAAGAAACCGTTTCACGGGATCGCTGTGTGATTGGTGGCCTCTTTTGAAAGCCGTCGAACTGTCCCCTTGCCTTTCCCGAATATCACGCATGGTTTTTGGGACAACTACCGCCTGACCAAAGAGTATTACGTCCAACCGGCGAAGCCTTAAATTTTCTCCCTCGCCCCTTGGGGGAGAGGGTACGGGTGAGGGGTGGAACGACAACCGCCCTTGATCCGCTCGGCGGGCCGCCACTTCGCGGCGGCACCACCTCGCCCCGCCCAAGACCACTCACGGCCTCGCCCTTCGCGCTCGTCACGTTCGCCCCGCCAACAACCACGCCGCCCCACACGTTGCGCGGGTCAGGCGTCCCGCTTTCACGGCGCTGGTCCTGCCTGACGGCAGGGGCTCGGGCTGGCCTTTCGGCGCTTCTATTTAAAAAGCTTTTAAAATCTTTTCGCGCGCGCCC
>JAKLDV010000033.1 GCA_022703335.1 Elusimicrobiota bacterium | reverse complement strand
GGGAAGCCGGAGGAGGCCGGGAAACATTACCGGTGGATCGTGGAGAAGGCGCCGAGAGATAATTGGCAGCGGTTCCGGGCGGAGATGAGCCTGGTGCAGCTGAAGAGGCAGGGCGGAGGGAAGCGGGAAGAGGTCCTCAAGGAATACGAGCGGCTGCTGGGGGCGTATGGGGCGGAGGCCAACACGGCGGCGGAGATCCACGACAGCATGGCGCAGGTGCTGATGGAGATGGGGAAGCCGGAGGAGGCCGGGAAACATTACCGGTGGATCGTGGAGAAGGCGCCGAGAGATAATTGGCAGCGGTTCCGAGCGGAGATGATTCTTATTGAAATCGAACTTCATGCCAAGGGACGAACGCGGGAAGCGATTCAGGCCTATCTGGAACTTTTATCGCAACACAAGAAAGACCCGGAGATTGTTAGAAACGTTCGGCAAACAGTCGGGCAGCTTTACCTGGAAGTCGGAGAGGAAAAAGAGGCTAAAAAGTATTTATCTGATCAATAGCGCCGCCGGCGGATGCTGCGTGCCGGTTTCAGTTTTGTTCTAAAAGAGATCGTCTGAATTCCTCCGCCGCTGTTTTTTCTTCCGCGCTCAGATCAAAAAGAAAATAACTCGAAAGATTTTCCAGCGCTTTGTTTTTTGTATTGAGCGCCGCATGAAGCTGAGCCATTTTCCAGTAGACTGTTTTGTCGTCCTGCCCCCGACGTTGTAATTCCTTCCACTCATCCAGCGCTCCGGTGTAATCCCTGCGGGCTTCCAATAAATCAGCCAGCTGATAACGGGCTTCGGTAGTGGCCGGATCTAATCGGAGGGCCGCGCGGAAGGCTTCCAGCGCCTTGTCGTTCTCTCCGGCCAGTTTTCGGGATAAGCCGAGGTTGACGTACAGAGAGGGGTTGTCCGGGGCTTGGCGAAGGGCCCGTTCGAAATAGACCGCGGCGGCCGCCGGGTTCTGCCCCTCGTAGGCCAGAACCCCCAGATTGTTGTAGGCCTCCATTTGGCGAGGATCCGCAGCCAACGCCAGGATATATTCTTTTTCGGCGGCGTCATGAATGCCGTATTGCGCAAATTTCTGCCCCAAATTCGTGTGCGCCTCCGCATAACGCCGGACGATTTCGATGGTGAACCAATCTTCTCCGCGCCACAGCGGGGAGGAGGGGGAGAGCCGCCAGGGCGCGGAACGGCGGTACCACCAGAAATTCAACGCGGCAAGGGACAATTGGGAATTCGGTTCGATCAGGCGGTGGGAAGCCGCGGGAAAATATCGATAGGCGATCCCCAGGGGCAGGCCGTCCTCTGGATATCGGGTCGTCTGCGGAAGTTCTCCGGTCATGCCGGGGAGGCTTTTGGGGACTTCAACGAAGACCCATTCCCGCCGAGGACCGTTGAGGATTCCGGCGAGGAAATTTTTCTGAAACACCGCGGTTCCCGGCGACAGAAGGTCCGGATATCGTTGGAACAGGGATTCTTGCCCCCAGCGCGTGGTGTGATAGCAGACGGAGGCGACATCGTTTCTTTGGCCGAGAGCCGTTTGCTGGTAAAGAACGGCGTAGGCCGCGGTGTCTCCCGGGTCCCAGAGGACGGAGTTCGGCGGAAGCGACCGGAGGAGGTTGGCGCCGAAGTCCCGGGCGTGGAGATTTCCTCTCCCGTTGACCCAAAGATGGGAAAGGAGACTCAGGGGGAGGAGAAGGAACGAGGCTCGCCGGAACCAGGCGAATCTCAGGCCGCTGTCGTATATCCCCCACGCCAAAAAAAGCGCCAACCCGACGAAGGAGAGGGGGTAAAAACGTTCCACAACCCCCTGAAAATGTTCCTGCAGGGGCGACCGGCCGATGAGAATGAAAAAAGGGCCAGGAACGAACCACAAAAGGACCGTTCCCCAAAAAACGGATTTTGATTGACGCGCCATCTGGAGCATTCCCCAGAAAAGAAGCGGCGCTCCTAAAAAGGTAAAGGCGTGCAGACAGCCGAGGAGGTAGTTTTTCATTCCCCAAACCCAAGAGGTGGCGGCGTCCGCATGGGACAAAGAAAACGTCCCATAATCCATACGGAGGAGGACCCGGACCCAACGAACGAAATTGTCGGGCATTCCTGTGTTGAGGAGGGGGGACGAGTGCGCTCGAAGGAGGAGATAGAGTTGGAGCGAGAAGCCGGCGGCGAGGAGCAGGGCCGACACGCAAACCAGGACGGCGCGGTCCGAGCGGTAGAACGGGGTGGGAGTGGGGGCGGTCATCGTTTTGACGACCGAGGCCGGTTTGGCGGGCGGGGCCCTCTTGTGGCCGAGCACGAACCCCAAAAGACCGGGCAGCCAAAGCACCAGCGTGTGGTGAACGCTCAGGCCGATGCCGACCAGGAAAGAGAAAAGTCCCCAGCGCCGCAGATACACGCGGCGAGGGAGGGGATCGTCGACGATGCACCGGATGAGACACCCGAGGGCGAACATCCCGAGGAATAATTCCAGGATGTAAACCTCGGCCAGGAGGGAGAGATACCAGACGCCCGGGACCATCGCCCACAGCAGAGCGGTCAGCCACAAGCTGGTCTTTCGCCAGCGGCTTTCTTCCACTTGGGCCGGCAGCGTGGCGGCGGAATTTTGAGGCGGAAGGAGCCGGCCGAAGGCGTTGACCATGAAAAACAGGGTTCCGGCCCCCAGGAGGGCGGAGAGGATATTGACGCGGTAGGCGGGGTTGCCGAAAGGAAAGAGGACCGTCGCGATTTTCCCAAGCAAGACATACAGTGAATAACCGGAGGCGTGGGGGATGCCCAGGGTCCAAGCGGCCGTCACGAATTCGCCGGAATCTTCCGGAGCGATGCAGGGATAGAGCGTGTGCAGGTACAGGGCGAAGACGGTGAAAAAAGACAGGAAGGGGATCATGGCCGTGTCAGCCCCGGCCCGTTTTGCCAGACGACGGGGTCATTGGAGTTCTTCCGGATCGGCGTCCACGAGGAGGGACACCAATTTCGGCGGCTTGTAATCTCGGAGGGCCGACAAAGCAAGTTCCATGACATTTTCCGGACCTTTCAGCAAAACCTGCCATTGCGTGAGCCCGGCTCGAAGGACATAGAAGCTGGGGGCCGGTCCCAGGGGTTCCACTTCTTTAGGCCAGTCCGATCTTTCCTCGATCCAACGCATCAGTTCTTCCGCGGCATGTTCCACGCGTTCCGCTGTTTTTCCGCGCAACAGGATCTGCACCAGGCGCTTGTAGGGAGGATACTCCATTTCTCGGCGGAATTTCAATTCCTCTTCGGCGAAAGTTTTGTAGTCGAGTCGGAGAGCGGCGCGGACGGCGTAATGGTCGGGACTCCTCGTTTGGAGGAAGACGATTCCCGGTTTCTCCGCCCGCCCGGCGCGGCCGGCCACCTGCGTCAGAAGCTGGAAAGTCCTTTCCCCGGCGCGGAAATCCGGAAAACGAAGGGTGCGGTCCGCGTCGAGGACGCCCACCAGCGTCACCGCGGGGAAGTCCAGCCCTTGGGCGATCATCTGCGTTCCGACGATGATGTCCACCGTTTCCAGGCGCACCGCATCGAAAGCCTCCGTGTGCGCCCCTTTTTTCCGGGTTGTGTCCCTGTCCCAGCGGAGGAATCGGGCCTGGGGGAACCACAGGGCGAGTTCCGAGACGATCTTTTGCGTCCCCCGGCCCTTGAGTTGGATTTCAGCGCTCCGACACCGCGGGCATCGTTCCGGCAGGGGCATCCCGTATCCGCAATAGTGGCAATGGAGGTCGTTCGGATTTTTTGTCGCCGCGGGAAGGAGCTCTCCGCCGGGTTTCATCGGCGCTTGGGCCTTATGGAAGACCAGGCTGACGGCGCAGCGGGGACAGCGCGCTTCCCAGCCGCACGCCGCGCACGTTACGTAGGTGGAGAAACCGCGACGGTTGAGGAAAATGAGACACTGCTCTTTGCGCGCCAACCGCTCGGCGATGCTCTCGGCCAGTTCCGGCGACAGGAGCTTCCCCCCGCGGCGACGCATGTCCGCCGCCCGGACGTCCGGCGCGGGCCGGTCAAAAACGCGATGGGACATCTCCACCAACGCGATCTCGCCCTCCAGGGCCCGCCGATAACTCTCCATGGACGGCGTCGCGCTGCCGAGGATCACCGGCACGCCGTGAAGCCGCCCTTTTTCCAGGGCCACCTCTCGGGCGTGGTAACGCGGCGCCGAGTCTTCCTTATAGGAGGGGTCGTGTTCCTCGTCCATCACCACGAGTCCCAGGTTTTGAAGAGGCACAAACACCGCCGAGCGCGGGCCCAGGAGAACGCGGCATTTCCCGGCCAGGGCGTTCTCCCAGGTCCGCCAGCGGTCCCCTCGCGCAATCTCGCTGTGCCAGACCTCGACAAGGTCCCCGAACCGGCCGCGGAGAAGGGCTTCCACCTGCGGCGTGAGACCGATCTCCGGCACAAGGTAGAGGGCGGAATTCCCTTTTTTAAGGGCCGCCTCGATGGCGCGGAGGTAGACCTCCGTTTTACCGGACGCCGCGACTCCCCAAAGGAGCATCGGATGGAACCCGCCCTGTTCCACCCGCGGTATTATTTTCTCGCAGGCGTTTTGCTGGTCGGGCGTCAGTGTGAATTTTTGCGCTGTTGCGGCCGTGGCGGCGGAGGCCGACACTTTCGGTCTTTTGGGAGGAAGATGTTTCCCGATGGGAAGGACGCAAAAAATCGCTTGGCCGATGGAGCAAAAATAACGGGTACTCAACCGGCGGGCCAGAAGGATGTCCTTTTCGGAAAGCGCCGGGATCGGGTCGACCGCGGTCAACAGCGATTTCAGCGCCGCCGACGGCCGTTGTGACGTGTCCTTTCGGCAGATTTTCAGGACCACCCCCACCTGCGCGCCCCGGTGCCCAAAAGGGGCCGTGATCCGCTGGCCCGGCCGAAGGGCGCCTTGCAGCGTCGGTGGGATCAGGTAATCGAACGTTTGGGGAACCGGGAGGGGGAACGCCACCTCCGCCACATCCACAAGGGAATCAGGGACCGCCGCTGGGGGGGAAGGAAGGGCGGGAGGACGCGTGTCGCCGTCAGACATCGGACGAGAGACGTCTCTTCAGATCGCCGCTTAATTTTTTCACGTCCTCCCAAACGTCCCGTTTCAGGGCGGGGTCGCGCAGGAGCGCGGCCGGATGGAACGTGGGCATGAGTCTCATGGGGTCGCATCCGTCCAGATGGAAATCGAACCATTGCCCGCGCAGGGCGGTGATGCCGCGCGAGGTCTTCAGGAGCGACTTGGCCGCGGTGGCTCCCAGAGAGAGGATGATCCAGGGCCGCACGATCCGTATCTGCTCGGCGAGGAAGGGGAAACAGGCGTCCATCTCTTCGGGCGTGGGCGGCCGGTCGTTGCCGCGTTTATCGGGCTGCTCGGGTTCCTTCATGGGATGGCATTTGACGATGTTGGCGATATAGACCCATCGCCACGACGGTTCAACGGGTTGCCTGGAAAGCTCGATGGCCGCCAATATCTTGTCCAACAGTTGTCCCGCCGGGCCCACGAAGGGTTCTCCCTGGCGGTCTTCCATATAACCGGGACCTTCTCCAACGAGCATCACGCGCGCCCGCGGGTTCCCGACCCCGAAGGCGATCTTTTGGCGCGTGTCTCCGAGAGGGCAACGGTGGCAATCCCCGATTTGTTTCTCCAGCAATTGACGGAGCTTGTCTTCCGGCCGGGCCGAGGGCGGGGGCGAAACGGCTTTCGCGGCCGGCCCCGCGTGTGGAGCCCAGTGGCCGAGAACGGAGTGGTCGGAAGGAGGGAGGAGGTCCTGGAGAGACTGGACCATGGCCAGAAGATCCTGCCGCGCGTTCGAGGGGGCCATCGACGTCAGGGCCGGCGGCGCTCGAAATAGCGCGCGGCGGCGGTTAGGAGGCGACGTGCCGCCGTTTTTTTGGAGAGATTCCTGAAACGCGCGAGAATGCCGGAGGGGACCAGCAGAACGACGCTCGTCCGCGGGCTGTCCAGGGCGGAGCCGGCATTGGCCACGATCAGGTCCAGATTCTTTTCAGACAGTTTTTTCCGGGCATTTTGGAGGAGGTGGTCCGTTTCAAGGGCGAATCCGATAAGGAGAGGCCGCCTCCGGTCCCGCCGTCGATGGGAGAGGGTCTTCAGAATATCGGGATTCTTTTTGAGTCGAAGCAAGAGTTCGTCGGCAGACCCCGTTTTTTTCATTTTATGACGGCGCGGCCGGGCCGGTCGCCAGTCCGCCACCGCCGCCGTGCCGATGACGGCGTGGGCGTTCCGGGCGTGACGCAGCGCCACGCGGAGCATGTCCCGCGCGGAGACGGCTGGAACCAGACGTACGGCGCGCGGGGGGGGGAGGGCCGTGGGGCCGGAGATCAGGACGACGGCCGCCCCGTTTTTTCGGGCGGCGTCGGCGAGGGCGTAGCCCATGCGGCCGGAGGAGGCGTTGCTGAGATACCGGACCGGGTCCAGCGCTTCACGCGTGGGGCCTGCCGTGATGACGATTTTTTTCCCCCGCCAAAAGTTTTGCGAGGCCATAAGGGGGGGGTTAAGACGTGCGGACGCGTTTGGCGGGAGTGGAGAGGGCGGCCGCGACGGTTTCCACGATGCGGGAAGGTTCCTCCATCCGTCCAACGCCGCTGGCGCCGGAGGCCAGAGGGCCTTCCACCGGCCCGACGAAGCGATATCCGTAAGAGCGGCACGTCTCGACGTTTTTGCGGGTGGCCGGATGGTCCCACATCGCCTTATGCATGGCCGGGGCGATGAAGACCGGGACCTGGGCGGCGAGGACGAGGGTGGTCAGGAGGTCGTCGGCCAATCCGGCGGCCAGTTTGCCGATGACATTCGCGGAGCAGGGGGCCACCACGACGGCGTCGGCGGTTTGTGCAAGGGACAGATGGGACATGTTCCAGAGTTTCTGGTCGAACATGTCCTGGGCGGCGGGCCGTCCCGTGAGAGCGGAAAGGGTGAGGGGCGCAATGAATTTCGTCGCGGTCGCTGTCATCACGCAGGTGACGCGCGCTCCGCCGTCCTGAAACCGCCGCGCCAGCTCGGCCGCTTTGTAGGCGGCGATGCTGCCGGTCACGCCGAGGACGATCTCGCGTTTTCGGAGAGAGGGTTTCTTCATTCGGTTGGGTCCGGGCGAAATGGCCGCCGAGAAGGCGAAGAGAGCTTATTCGCCTTTTTTGGGAGCCTCTTCCGGTTTGTCCTCCGGTTTGGGGGTCAACGGGATGAGGTCCGGCTTTTTTTCCGTCTTCGGCACCGGCGGGAGTTTTTCGATGTCGTCCAGTTTCACTTGATCCGACAGGATCTCCTTCAGCGATTTATTCACCACTTCCACGGGGGCCTCGGTGGACTGGTCGCGTTTTTTGACCTCCTGGGCCCAGCGGATGGCCAGCGAAACGAGGCGGTATTTGTCTTTCGGACAATCCAGCAACAGTTGAGTGAGCGGAAGATTTTCCTTTTTTTCTGCCACAGCCGCTTCCGATTTCTTTTTCTTTTCGGTCACGCTTTTTCCTCCTCCATAATTTCCAAATAGGTCAGCTCGTGGGACAAGCGTTTGACGCGCGAATGTTCCGCCCGCAGAATGGCCGACAGGTTCTCAAGGGATTCACGGAAAACCTTGTTGACCACCAGATAGTCGTAATGGGACAGATACCCCATTTCTTTCCGGGCGTTGGCCAGCCGTTTCGAGATCGAAAGTTCGTCGTCCTGGGCGCGGCTCCGAAGTCGGTCTTCCAGGGACTCCCAGGTGGGCGGACAGATGTAGACGCCGACGCAGTCGGCAAATTTCTCCTTGATGGACAGGGCGCCGTGCGGATCCACGTCCAACACCACGTCGAGCCCTTGGCGGAGATGTTCCATGAGGGGCTCCTGCAGCGTGCCGTAGAACGAGTCGTGCACCCGGGCCCATTCGAGGAATTTTCCGTCCCGGATGTTTTTCTGGAAGGCGTCCTCGGAGACAAAGTGGTAATCCCGCCCGTCCACCTCTTTTTCCCGGCGCGGACGGGTGGTGCAGGAGACCGAATAGCGAAGATTCGGCCACTTTGCAATCAGTGCTTGGCAAAGAGTGGATTTGCCAGCCCCGGAGGGTCCTGATACGACTAAGAGAAGACCGGTTGACATGGATTTAGGCGTGTGGAGGATTCCAGTATAGCTTTTCGCCGCGAGGGACGTCAATCGGCGGGATCAATCAAAGGGCAGTTTTTCCCGGATCGCCCGGTCCTTCAAGGGCAGTTCGTAGACCAGGAAAGAAGGCGTCCCGTCTTTGTCGTCAAAACGGCGCGCCAGGCGCAAGGGGGCCCCGTTGCAGCGTCCCCACCAAGACAGCAGGTAATAAAAATATTGGTCGGTGAACGACCAGGAATTTGAATTGACGAGGACGATTTTGTCGAAAGAGGAGGACGAGACGACCGTCGACCAGGTTGTGACGAAAGACGGCCAGAGGTTCGCCGTGGAAATATACTCGTTCAGTTTTTTCCGGCAGGGGACGCGCTCCTCCGGGGAGCCGTGCCGGATGGCGGCATTGGACTCGTTATCCGAGAAATATCTCTTCCAAGGAGAGATTTCAATGAGCTGTTGCGAGAAGGCGGGCCGGAGAATGTCCGTGTGGTGGGAGTCTTCCAGGGAAAAATCCGGATAATAAAGGTAAAGAGTTTCGTGAATCGCAGTCGGCATGATGAAAAATCTCTTGTCTCCGCGGTTTTTCATCAGCCAGTCATGGAGATCTCCGAGGCTGTCGGAAAAGCCGCGCATCCCGCCGAAGATTTTAATGTGTTTCAGCGAGTAAGCCAGCGCCACGGTTTCCTGGAAGGTCGCGGCGATGAAAAGGAGCAGGAAAAGGCGCGGAAGAAGGCTCTTGGGGCGGAGCCGCGCGGCGGCCTCGCCGACGGCCAGGGCGATGAGGAGTTGGGGAAAGGGGTAATACAGGAACATGTGATAATTGAAACGGGATCGGGGCGTGAGGTAGGTCACGACGAACATCGAGAGGAACAAAGTCAGAAGAAAAAGAGTCCGCTTCTTCCGGGAGTTGTTCCGAAGGACGACGGAATAAAGGAGAAAGAAAAACGATGCCCAGAAGAGCCACGGGTATAGAAAATTCCCCATGCTTCGCGGAATGTTCCTGTCGAACAGGAGATGAAAAAAGGTTTGTCCCTTCAAAAGCCCCGCGAGGTCTTCCCAGCGCGCGGTGATCAGGGCCAGGCGCGGCGAACGGACCGTTTCGGCCGGCGCAAACGCTTCTTTGTTGATGCGGGAATGGACGGCGTCCCATATCCGCCCCTCGGCGATTTCCGTGCGGAGCGTGAAAAATCCGCCCAACACGAACCCGGCGATCCCCAGGGCCGAACCCAACAGAAGGCGTTTTTTCTGCCGAAAGAAGCCGCGCGACCAGAGTTCCTTGAAAAAGAGGAGCGCGCACAGAATCAGCGCCAGCACATACCAGACGAACCACATCCGGGTTCCTATCCCCAGCCCGACCAGGACCATGCCCAGGAAGATGTACATCGTCCGATGGGAGGTCCACCACAGGAAAAAGAGGAAAACCGAGCCGGTGGAGAAAAGGATCATATAGGAGACCTGAAAATTTCCGCTTTTAACGCCCAGGATGAACGAGGGATGGAGGACGAGCAGGAACGTGGAGAGAAGCGCCACCCGGCCTGAAAACATTTTTCGCGCCAGGAAGTAGGCGAGGAGCACCGTGAGGCCGCCGGCGACGATGGGCCAGAGCTTAACAAGCAGAAAACCGCGCCCCCACACGTAGAAGAACGGCAGCATGAGGAGCGTGGTCATCTCCCCGTGGTAGAGCGGCGGATGGAATTGCCGCAGAACGTCGCGGAGCCCGAACGTCCCGGATCGGAGGGCCTCGGCGAAATGGGCGGATTTGTATTCGTTGGCCAGGTTGTCGATGATGAATCCGGGGGAATGGAAACAACGGAGAGTGAACAGAAGGAAGAGGCCGAGGAGCAGGACGAAGGCGGAGAATTCGGCGGCGGGGGGGATGTTTTCCGGGAGCGGGATGCGGCGCCGGAAGAACTTGCGGAGGAGGTTTTTCATGGGGGGAACTTAACGCAAGGTGTAGATGTCGAAAACGGGCGTGCCGTCGGCATCGCAAAACTGTTTTTCGGAGACCGCCGTTCGTCCGGCCGCGCTCAGAAAATTGCGCCAGGAATCCGGGAGCTTGTCGCTCCACAGGCCGTGGTGGTTGAAGATAAACGTCATGGGGGGCGTGTTGCGGGCGGCGCGCCGCCGAACGGTGGGGCTCAAAAGGTCCACGCAGGGGGTGTTGAGCGGAAGGTCCGGCAGGAGGAACCGGAGGGTGGACATGGTGTTGTGTTCCAGGAAGAACGTGTTCCTTGCGGAGACGCGGCCTGCTCGGAACCAGTCGGCCAGATGGTAAATCTGGTCGGAATGGCGTTTCACGCCGCCGACGGTACTTTGATAATGAAAGTAGCGGCCGAGAAAACGGACGTCGTAGGAGAGATCAAGGATCAGCAGGCCGATGACGGCCAACGGAAGCAGTTTCGCTCGTCGACAGATGTCGAAAAAACCCGTGAAGGTGGAGGCCAGAATGACCGGGACCAGCGGGTAAAGGAACAGAAGATGCACCGCGTGGACGCTGCTGGGGGAGACCGGCGTTTGGATGAACATGAACAGGAAGAGAAGGGAGACGAAAAACCCCTGCTTCCGGCGAGGCGCTTCTCTGAAGAATGGGAGCAAGAGTCCCCACGCGAGGCTCACCCCAAAGAGGACGGATGTCAGCGGGTTGGAAAAGGAGGCGGATTCGACCCCGAACTGGAAGGCAAAGAATTCCCGGCCATGAAGAAGGGAGACCAGCTCCCGGATGTTCAGAAATATGTTTTCGAAATAACGTGCGGGGCCGAAATAGTTCGATGGGGAGAGGCCCGCGAAGATCAGGTGTTCCGCGGCGAACAGGCTGCTCACGTCCCGGTAGATATTCAGGGCCGCCCCCGCGAGGAAAGAGCCGACGGCCAAAACCGCCAGCACGGACAGTCGTTGGGGGAGGCGGCGTAGCCAGGGGACGATCTCAAGGGAGAAAAAGACCGCTGTGGCGGCGAGGGCGCCGACCAACCACGCAAACCACAGGCGCGTGCAGAGTCCCAGCCCGAGGAGGAACATCCCCGCCGCCAGAAAGGATGGCCGCCGGGTGTTTATGTAGCGGGACATGCAGAGAAGCGCGCCCATGGCAAAACAGTGCATGATCGACACGTCGCTGATCGTCTTAATCCCCATGACGTAGGGGGCGCTCAGTATCAGGAAAAGGATCGCCAGGAAGGCGGTTTTTTTGTCAAAAAAATCCCGGACAAAAAGATAGGAGAGCAGGAGGGAGAAGACCGCCCAGGCGACCGGCCAGGCTCGAACGAGGAGCCAATGGGGGCCGAAAAGGGAAAAAAACGGGAGGAGGAGATAGGAAATGAGGGCGCCGTGGTACACATTCTGGCCCGCGGGCAGCAGGCCCGTCCGGACCAGTTCCCAGAGCGAGGCCTTGTCCAGCAGTTTCATGATGTCCAGGGTCAGAAGTTCCATGTGAAGGACGTCGAAGAGCATGCCGGGGATTTCCAGGGAGACGAACTCCATGGCGGTAAAGACAACGAGGAGGAGAAGAACCAGAAGGGTTTCCGTCCGACGGGAGCCGAGGTCCTGGTTCAAAAGTCGCCGGCACCTCGTCACCCAAGAGGCCATTCCCATCTTATCGGTCCGTCCTGTTCCGGCGGGCGTGGGGAGGGCGACCGATCTTTTTCTGCCGTCTCATGAAGAGGAGGAAGTCCTTCGGCGGTTCGGCCTGAAACGTCATGCGGCGTTTGCGGGCGGGGTGGGTGAATTCCAGCGAGCGGGCGTGGAGGAGCGGACGCGCCTCTTGGGACGCCGCGGTGTCGCCGTAAAGGGCGTCGCCGACGACCGGGTGGCCGAGCGCCGCCAGTTGGACCCGGATCTGGTGCGTGCGGCCGGTGAGCGGATGAAGCTCGAGCAGGGCCGTTTGAGAAGACGGGTACCGTTCCAAAACTTTAAAATCCGTTTCCGACCAGCGCCCCTCCTCTTTCACCGTCATGCGTCCCGGGTGGCGGCGGGAGCGTCCGACCACGGATTGGATGCGGCCGCTGTCGGTCCGGGGGATTCCCCGCACAAGGGCCCAATAGGTTTTTTTCACGGTGCGTTCGGCGAACTGGCGGCTCAGGTTTTCCGCGGCGTGCGGCGTTTTCGCCAGGACCATCACGCCCGAGGTGCCTTTGTCCAGGCGGTGGACGACGCCCGGCCGGTCGAAGGCCCCGCCCTGGGCGCGCACGGTTTTGTCCCACGCGGGGGCCAGCTTCGGCCAGAGACGTTGGACGAGGGTGCCTTGCCGGTGCGGCCCGGCCGGATGAACGACGATGTCCGCGGGTTTGTCGACCACGATGAGGGCGGGATCTTCGTGGAGGACGGGGATCCGTCCCTCGGCGGCGGCCGGAAGCGCGGCGAATTCCGGCAGAGTGACGGTCACGACATCGCCGTCTTCCAGGAGCCGTCGTCCGGGTTCGGTCCGGCCGTTGACGAAGACGATGTCCGATTCGATCAGTTTTTGGACGCGGGTGCGTGAGAGGGGGGCCAGTCGGTCGGCGAGGAATTTGTCGAGCCGCGCCTTCGGTCCGGAAAAAACGAAACGTTTTTCCTCAGGCATTTTTCCGGCGAAGGAGAACCCCGCCCGCCATCGCGGCCAGAAGGAACGCAAGGGAGATCCATTGAGTGGTCGTGAGAAGGGCCAAAACGGGACCGCGATCGTCCCCGCGGGAGAACTCGACGACAAAACGGGCCGCGGCATACAGTCCCAGGTAGACGAGCGCCACCTCTCCGCGGCCCACCCGGTCGGGTCTCCGCCAGGCCATCCCGGACAGCACGGCGAAGATGCCGAAGGTGAGGAAAGATTCGTAGAGTTGAGAGGGATGAAGAGGCGTGTGGGGCACGGCCAGCGTGTCCGGATGGGTGAATCGCACGGCCCATGGGAGCTGGGTGGGGCGGCCGTAACAGCAGCCGGCGGCAAAACAGCCGAGCCGGCCGATGGCGTGGCCGAGCGCTGTGCCCGGCGCGAGCAGGTCCGCGGCCAGCAGGACGGAGATGCGCCGCCGCCGGAGCCAAAAGATCCCCGAAAGGACGGCGAAGAGGAACCCGCCGTACCACACAAGGCCGCCTTCCCAGAGTTTGAGGACAGAGAGCGGGGAACGGCTGTAATACGCCCAATCGAACGCCACATAGAGCAATCGTGCGCCGATGATGCCGGCGAGCAACGCGACCCAGCAGAGGTCCGTGACGGTGTCCGCGGACAGGCCGTGCTTCCGCGCCAGACGGACGGTGTAGAAATAACCGGCCAGAAAACCCACGGCGATGAGCGCGCCGTAGGTGTGCAGCGTGACGGGGCCAAGCGGCAGCAGCGTGGGCCACATGGGGATCAGTTCCCTATTGTTTTGGGTTCGTCCGCGGGGGCTTTCGGACGGAAGGAATCCAGAAGCAGCAGGGCGATGCCGATCGAGATGGCCGAATCCGCCACGTTGAAGGTGTACCAGTGCCAAGTGCCGACGAAAAAATCCAGGAAGTCCACCACGCTGCCGCGGAACAGCCGGTCCACCAGGTTTCCCAGCGCGCCGGCCCATACCAGCGCCAGCCCCAGGGCCGACCCGAACGAGCCGGAGAGGAGCCGGTGGTAGAGCATCAGGATGACGAGGATGAGAAGGGTCATCACGATGAAGAAGATGTTCCCCTGAGGGTAGACGCCGAAGGCGGCACCGGTGTTGCGGACGTGGGTGAGGCAGAAGAACGGCAGGAGGGGTTTGGAAAAATGCAGCGGGATGAACCGCAGGACCAGCCATTTGGAGAGCTGGTCCGCCGCCAGAACGACGACGATCAAAACGGCGAATCGGCGGAAGTTCAGGAGGCCTCCTGGGCGGCTTTTTCGGCGAAGAACTTCTCCGCGTCGGCGCAGCGGCCGCAGAGCCCGCTTTCGTTCACGTCTTCCCGCCACACCCAGCACCGGGGGCACTTCGTGCCCGGCGCCGCTTTGAGCACAGGGCTCGGACCGCTTTCTTCAATGGTTATTTTTGCCACGTTCATATACGAAGCGAGCTCGGCTGCTGGGACTCTCGAAAGTCTTGAACCTTTGTCAAATGCCAAAATGACATGGGTGTCGTTTGCGCCCTTGATATTGCCGGACTGCCTCTCTTTTTCGACGTCCGAATTGATACTCGTTTTTAAATTGGCCAGATCGTTGAACAGGTCCAGGTCCTCTTTTTTCACTGCCCCGGCCGAGGCGAACGGGTTCAGAAGGATGCTGTCCGCGTTGTCTTCGGTCGACAGGAGTTTTTGTTCGCTTAGTGTCCGCCAGACCTCTTCCGCAGTGAAAGACAAGAGAGGCGCCAGTAATTGGGCAAGAGTTTTTGAAATTTCCAGGAAGGCGGTCTGGGCGCTGCGGCGACGCGGCGAGTCCGGCCTGTCGCAGTAGAGGATGTCCTTCCGGACGTCGAGGTAAAAAGCGGAGAGCAGGTTGATGCAAAAGTCGTTGCAGATTTTGTTCGAGACAAGGTGGAACTCGGAGTTGTCGTAATTTTTGCGCACGTCTGCCGCCAGCGAATGCAAAGACGCGAGGACGCCGCGGTCGAGTGTTTCCATCTTCTCATACGGGACGGCGACCTTCGCGGGACCGAACCCCGACAGGTTTCCCAGCAAAAACCGCAGGGTGTTGCGGATCTTGCGGTAGGTGTCGATCACGCGGTCGAGGATGGGCTGGGAGAGGCGCACGTCCTCCCGGTAGTCGGTCATGGCCACCCAGAGCCGCACGATGTCGGCGCCGTGTTTTTCCATGATCTCCTGCGGCGCGATGACGTTGCCCTGCGACTTGGACATGGCCCGGCCTTCGCCGTCGAGAACGAAACCGTGCGTCAATACGTGTTTGTAGGGCGGCTTCTCGGTCAACGCCATGGCCGGCAACAGCGACGTTTGGAACCAGCCGCGGTGCTGGTCGGACCCTTCCAGATACATCACGTTCTCCCGGTCTGGAATTTTCATCCGGTCGCGCAGCACCGCCGCCCACGACACCCCCGAATCGAACCACACGTCGAGGATGTCGTCCTCTTTTCGGAAGGATGTTTTCCCGCATTTGGAACACTTCGTGTTCGGCGGCAGGATGTCTTTCGGTTCCTTTTCATACCAGGCGTTGCTGCCGTTCTTTCGGAACAGTTCGACGACGATGTTGAAAATATCCTTGTTTTTCACGGGCTCTTTGCAGCTCTCGCAGTAGAACATGGGGATGGGCGTGCCCCAATAGCGCTGGCGGGCCAGGCACCAGTCCGGCCGGGTCTTAAGCATGCCGAGGAGGCGTTCCTTGCCGTAGTCCGGCGTCCAGGCCACGTCGTCGGTGCTGGCGATGAGTTTCCGGCGGAACGCGTCGTCCACGCGCAGGAACCACTGTTCCGTGGCGCGGAAGATGATGGGATTCTTGCACCGCCAGCAGTGCGGGTAGGAGTGGGTGATTTTCTGTTCCTTCACCAGCAGACGGGATTTGGCGAGGAGCTCGATGATGACGGCGTTGGCGTCCCACACCTTCTGGCCTTTCAATACGTTGGGCAGGACCTCGTCGGCGAATCGGCCGTCGTCGGCCACGGGGGAAAGCGTGGGCAATCCGTATTCGCGGCCCACGCCGTAGTCCTCCTGGCCGTGTCCCGGCGCGATGTGCACTACCCCGCTGCCTTCTTCTTTGGACACGAACTCCGCCAGCACGCCCTGGGATTCGTTGTTGTTGAGAGGGTTCTTGCAGAGCAGCCCTTCCAGCGACAGGCCGTCGATGGCGAACGGTTCCCGCGGGGATTTCCCCAGCGTTTGTTCCAGGAACGCCCACCCGGGGTCGCCCACCAGGATTTTTTCGCCGTCGGGGGCCTCCCACAGTTTATAGGTCTGTTCCGGATGGAACGCCAGCGCCACGTTGGCGGGGAGCGTCCACGGCGTGGTCGTCCACACCAGCACCGAGAGGCGTTTGCCCGCCTGTTTGGCCAGCGCCTGGGCCTCCGGGTTTCCCGGCCATTCCAGCACGGGGAACTTCACGTAGATGGACGGCGAATTCTTTTCCTCGTATTCCACCTCGGCCTCGGCCAGGGCGGTCTCGCAGGAGGCGCACCAATACACGGGTTTCTTGTCGCGGTAGATGAACCCTTTTTCCAGGAGGTCGTAAAAAGTCCGGACGATGCTCGCCTCGTAGTCGGGGGACAAGGTTTTGTAGGGATGTTCCCAGTCGCCCAGCACGCCCAGGCGTTTGAACTCGCGGCGCTGCAGGTCGATGAAATGTTCGGCGAACTTCTCCGCCTCTTTTCGGAACGGCACGCGGCCCACCTTGCGTTTGTCCCAGCCCTTTTCCTTCATGAGCTGGTGCTCGATGGGCAGGCCGTGGCAGTCCCAGCCGGGCACGTAGGGCGCGTGGTAGCCGCTCATGGATTTGTATTTGACGATGATGTCCTTGAGGATCTTGTTGAGCGCGTGGCCCATGTGGATGCGGCCGTTGGCGTAGGGTGGACCGTCGTGCAGTATGAAATCCCCTTTGGGGGCGGGTTGCGCCAGCAACTTCTCATAGAGGCGAAGCCTCTCCCAAAGGGACAGCGTCCCCGGTTCCCGCTGAGGCAGGTCGGCCTTCATGGGGAAATTCGTCTTCGGCAGGTTGACGGTGTATTTGGGTTTTTTCATGAGTGAATCATTGTAGCGAATCCGCTGTTGCTGGAAAAGGGCGACGGATTACTTCGATTTGGCGACACGAGCCAGATTTTTTGCGGAGACGGGTCGGACGACGCCTCGGTCGGTGACGATGGCGGCGATGTGGGCCGCGGGGGTGACGTCGAACCCGGGATGGCGGGCCTTGGCGCCCTTGGGAGCGATCTGCGTGGGCCCGACGAAGACCACCTCGCGCGTGGAGCGCTCCTCGATGGGGATCCCCTGGCCCGTGGGCATGCTCATGTCCACCGTGGAAAACGGGGCCACCACGTAAAAAGGGATTTTGTGGTGTTTGGCCAGGATGGACAGCGAATAGGTGCCGATCTTGTTGGCGGCGTCGCCGTTGGCGGCGATGCGGTCCGCGCCGACGATGACCGCCGAGATTTTTTCCGTCTTCATGAGGTGGCCGGCCATGTTGTCGGTGATGACTTCGTAGGGGATGCCTTCCTGATGCATTTCCCAGGCGGTGAGACGGGCCCCCTGAAGGTAGGGACGGGTCTCGTCCACAAAAACTTTTTTGATCTTCCCCTGCGCGAAGGCCGCGCGGACCATGCCCAGCGCGGTGCCGTATCCGGCGGTGGCCAGCGCCCCGGCGTTGCAGTGGGTGAGGACCACGGCGTTTTTCGGCAGGAGTTTGGCGCCCAGTTCGCCCATCCGTCGGCAAGCGGCCAGGTCTTCCCGATGGATGGCCACGGCTTCTTTCGCCAGCGCCGCCTCCAGCCCTTTCGGGCCTTTAGGCGAGAGGGGCGAAGTCCCCCAGAGACGTTGCATGCGGTTCAGCGCCCAGAAAAGGTTCACGGCCGTCGGCCGGGTGGCGCCCAAGACGACACGCGCCTTTTCCAAATGGGCCACGAGCCGCTCGACGGAACGGAAGTTCCTTTCCCGGGCGGCCAGGGCCAGCCCGTAGGCGGCCACGCAGCCGATGGCGGGCGCGCCGCGCACGGCCATGTCCTTGATGCAGCGGGCCACGTCGCGGTGGGTGCGGCACGGGATGTAGCGGGTTTTGTGGGGAAGGGCGCGTTGTTCCAGAATGAATAAAGACGTTCCGGTCCAGCGGAACGTCTTTATCTTGGAGTGGTCGCGCCGCGCGGCCGTCCGCCGGCGCGGCACGCGCGCCGGGGAAGGTTTCGTCACGGGATGGTCTCCATCACGTCCTCGAGTTCTTCCTCGGCGCGGCCACCGATCTCGATGGTTTTTTCCTTCCCTTTTTGCCCACGGACGATCTTGACGCCGCGGTTGCGGACGTCGAAAAACTCCGCCAGGAAACTGATCAGTTCCGCGTTGGCTTTTCCGTCGATGGCGGGGGCGGCCACCTTCACGCGCACCGTGGAACCGATGCGGCCGACCACCTCGTTGCGGGAAGCATTGGGAATGACTCTGACTCGTATCATCATCGCTCTGTCACCTCAACTGTTCGGGATTAAATCGTTTTAACGCCGGGAAAGTTCTTCCGAGCGCCGCCGGGCCTGCGCCAGAGCCCGTTTCAAAATACCTTCGAAGCCGGATTCGGCCATCACGCGCAGGGCCGCCTCGGTGGTGCCGCCGGGCGAGGTGACCCGTTCGCGCAGCCGCGCCGGGGTTTCCTTGTCCTCGTGGAGCATCCGGCCGGCGCCGAAAACCGTCTGCCGGGCCAGCGCCTCGGCGAATCCGGGTTCGAGGCCCAGTTCGGCCCCGGCTTTGGCCAGACATTCGGCCAGGTAGAACACGTAGGCCGGGCCGGAGCCGGACAACGCCGTGACCGCGTCCATCGAGAGCTCGCCGGTTTTCCACACGGAACCCACCGACGATAAAATCTGTTTGGCCAGGGCCTCGTGCGTTTTCGTGGCGTGCTGGCCGAGGCAATAGACCAGGGCGCCGGCGCGCAAGAGCGCCGGGGTGTTGGGCATCACGCGGATGACGGGCACGTGTTGGCCCAGCTCGGACTCGATGAAATCCGTCTTTATCCCCGCGGCGATGGAGATGACGAGCTGTTTCGGCGTGACGGCGCCGAGAAGGCCGGCCAGGACGGACGCCATCTGCTGCGGTTTCACGCAGAGGAGGACGACGTCGCTTCCGCGGACCGCGGCCGCGTTGTCCGAGCCGACCGACACGCCATACCTCTTTTTCAAAGAACGCAAAATTTCGGGCCGCACGTCGACGACGCGGATCTGGGCGGGCCTCATTTTTTTCGAGGTCACCAGCCCCGCCGCCAGCGCGGCGCCCATGTTGCCGCCGCCGATGAGGGCGAGGCGGATCTTTTTTAGGTTCATGCCTTCTCCGGGCGGGGACGTTCGCCGAAAATCGCCGTTCCGATGCGCACCATGGTGGCGCCTTCCTCCACCGCCGTCTCAAAATCGTGGGACATGCCCATGGACAACACGGGGGCCTCGGTCTTGAACCGTGGGCGGTTCCGGTCGAAAAGGGACCGCATCCGTTGAAAATACGGCCGCCCGGCCCGGGGATCGTCCAGATACGGCGCGATGGTCATGAGGCCGTCCACCCGGATGAATTCGAGAGGGGCCAACCGCGCCAAAAAATCGTCCACGTCTTGCGGCGCCACCCCCTGTTTGGTGGGTTCGTCGGAGATCTTCACCTCCACCAAGCACCGGAGGGGCCGTCCCAGGGAGAGGCCTTCCTTGTTCAGCCGTTCCGCCAGCGGAAAGCTGTCCAGGGACTGGAACCGGTCGAACAGCGCCGCCGCTTTTTTGGCCTTGTTGCTTTGCAGGTGGCCGAGCAGGTGCCAGGTGAGGCCGGGGGTGTCGCCAAAACGCGCCGCGAAATCCGATTTTTTCCGTTCCGCTTCCTGCACCCGGTTTTCGCCGAAATGGCGGAGGCCGAACGCCCAGGCCTTGCCGAGAGACTCGACGGGCACGTTTTTGGTCACGGCCACGAGGGTGATGTCTGCCAAAGACCGGCCGGATCGTTTCGCGGCCTGGGTGAGCCTTTCCAGAATAGCCGCACAGTTTTGAGAAATCTTTTCGGGATCCACCAGCATAAAACGGGTTTTTAATGCGTGGAAACTGCCGGCCAACGGCCCATGGAGCGCGGAGCGGGATGGGAATCCGGGGTAAAACGCCGCCCACTTCTTTATAGGTATTATACGAAAATCCTCCTCTCGTCGCAAGGCTTGCGGGCGGCGGAGGCATATACTAAAATTAAGGGCTGAACGATCATAAAAAAGGAGTTTTGCCATGCAGACAAACGCGATTTTCTCGAAAATAGGCCTGTTCCTCCTGGCGTCGGCCGTTTTGACGGGTTGCCCGCCCAAGAAAAAACCCATCGTGCCGGTGGAACCGCCCGTCGCCGAGGCGCCGGTGGAGGAACCGGGGATCGACGTCGGCGAGGAGTGGGTGTCGGCGCCCAACCTGCCGCTCATTTACTTTGAAACGAACAAATCGGACCTGACGGCCGACGCCCGCGCCGTGCTCAAGAAGAACGCCCCCGTTTTGAAGGCCATTTTGGCCGAGGCCTCCGGCGTTCAGGTCCGGGTGGAAGGCCACTGCGACGAGCGCAACACGCTGGAATACAATCTGGCGCTGGGCGAGCGCCGCGCCGCCGCGGTGAAGGACTATTACGTCTCCCTGGGCGTGGCCAAGACGGCGCTCTCCACGGTTTCTTTTGGCGAAGAACGGCCGGTTTGCTCCCTCAGCGAGGAGGGCTGCTGGTCGAAAAATCGCCGCGCCGCCACCGTCCTGAAATCTTCTTCCGGTCCCATCCGCATCCCCTTCAGCAAGCTCCCCGCCGCGGAATAAGGCGCGTCGGCGGGAAAGGGAACGGAACGAATGGGCCACCGACGCCGCGCGCCGTTGCTGATGTTGTTGGCCGGCGCGTTGTTGTGTCTGCCCGGCTGCCTGGCCACCCGGCAGGAGATAGAAGACCTCCGGGCCGACATCATCCGCCTTCAGAACACCCTCTCCAAAGCCCAGACCGAGGCGCAGTCTTCCCTTCAGGGGAACCAAGCCGACCTGATGTCGCAGATGGACACCCTGGGCCGGAAACTGGAGACCCTCTCCGCCCACCTGGACGAAAGCGAAAGCCGCATGGCGCTGATGTCCTCCCGCATGGACGACCTGGACATGAATTTATCCAGCCGGCTCGACCTCCTCTCCGAAATGCTTTCCGGATCCAAGCTCGGCGTTTCTCCCGCGCCCAGCACGTTGTTCAAGTTGGCGTACACGGATTTTTCCCGTCGGCGGTACGAGCAGGCGCTGAAGGGGTTTCAGACCTATCTGGAGAAATACGGGGAGACGGAAAAAGCCGCCGAGGCGCAGTATTATACGGGGGAATGCCTGTTCGCCCGTGAGAAGTGGGACGACGCCGTCGCCGCCTACGACAAGGTGCTGGTGAAATATTCGACGAGTTCCGTGGTGCCTTCGGCGTATCTCCAGAAAGGGCTGACCCTGGAGAAGGCGGGGAAACCGGCCGAGGCCGTGCCGGTGTATGAGGCGGTGGCGCGCAAATACCCGCACCGCCAGGAGGCCTCCTCGGCCCAGTTGCGTTTGGAGGCTTTGAAGAATCCGCCGGTCCCCGCGGAGCCGCCCCGCTGAACGACGATTCTTCGACCATGCCGCATCGTTTTTCAAGATGTTTCGCCGCCGTTTGTTCCTGCCTCCTCCTCAGTCTTTTTATCAACGCCCCCTCGGGCCTCCGCGCCGCCAACCCGCTTTATCTCGAACTGTCCGCTCACGGCGACCGCATCGACCTGGGCCTGGCCGCTTTCAGCACCAGCCGGACGCTGGTGGAGGAGGCGGCCATCGCCCGCGAGATGCAGGAGGTGACGCGGCAGGACCTGATCTTCCCGCGCATCTTCAACCTCATCGAGGGCGGCGTACCGCCGGTGAGGAAAAAGGTGCTTCTGGATTCCTGGTCGCGTCTCGGGGCCGACGTGGTGGTCACCGGATACGTGGACACCGGCTGGTTCGGTCGGTTCAAGTTCGTCGGCATGCTCCACGACGTGAACACCCAGCAGGTGATCTTGAAAAAAGAGTACGTGGCGGAACGGGGGGACGAACGGCACGCCGCGCACCTCTGGGCCGACGAGATCGTGCGCTATTTCCTCGGCGCCCCCGGCATGGGCCACACCCGCATCGTCTTCGTGAACGACGCCACCGGCAAGAAGGAGGTCTGCCTGGTGGACTACGACGGCCGCAACTTCAAACGGCTCACCAACGACCGGTCCATCGCGCTCTTCCCCAAATTCTCTCCCGACGGCAAGACCATCGTCTACACCAGTTTCCGCGCCGGCACTCCGGAACTGCATCTGTTGGGGCTGGACGGCCAGAAGGCGCCGCTGTGCCGGTACAGCGGGCTCAACTCGTCGGCGGCCTGGCTGCCGGACGGCAACGCGCTGGTGGCCACGCTCTCCTTCGGCCGCAACCCGGATCTGTACCTGGTGGACCGCCGCGGGGCGGTGCTCCGGGCGCTCACCAGTTCCGTCGCGGTGGAGACGGCCCCGTCGCTTTCGCCCGACGGTCTTCATCTGGCGTTCACGTCGGACCGGCCCGGCTACCCGCAGATATACACCATGGACATGAACGGCTCCAACCTTCGCCGCCGCACCGAGTCCGGCGAATGCGACTCCCCCGCCTGGTCGCCGCTGGGGGACTCCATCGCCTACACCAAGAGCGTCTTCGGCGGCCGCTACGACATCTACGTCACCGAACTCGGCACCGACGCCGAACGGCGGCTCACTTGGGGGGAAGGCAACAACGAGAACCCGGCCTGGTCCCCGGACGGCCGGTACCTCGTCTTCGTCAGCACCCGTCGCGGACGGGAGGAACTGTGGGTGATGGGGGCGGACGGGTCCAATCCCCAGCCCGTGGGCAACATCCCCGGTCGGTCCTTCACGCCCAACTGGGGCCCGTGAGCGAACATGGAATACCTGCCGTTGAAGATCTTTGATCCGATGTTGTTTCCGGTGAGATGTTTGGCCGAAGCGTCGTTGGCGACCCAAATCACCGTCGGGCTTGTCGTGCTCGCGGTGGCCGTGGGGTTGATGGCGTTTCATCAAGCGGTGTCTCGCCGCCGTCGCTTGAAAAACGAGGAGTTTCCGCTCGAAAATGAATTGGAACGCGACGGTGTCGGCGTGGGAGGGGGGTATGAATCCTATGCGAACATTTGGGAAAGAGGCCTGGCTTCCGCCTACGACGCCTTGCTCATCGCGCTCGTTTTGAGCGGAGTGGAAACGTTGTTCGCCGGGGGGGAC